>DATGYA010000341.1:0-3428 GCA_035298405.1 Kamptonema sp.
CAGAAAACGGCTTAAGCAAGTTGTCAGTAGCAGATACGTTTCAGGTGCGTTCTGTTTCCGAACAAAGACTGATCAAGCAAGTGGGAACTGTTTCTGAGGAAACTATACAGGAACTTGGTCTGGCTTTAGCTGTTGTTTTAAACATTTAAGGTAGGGTGCATCAGTATCAAAACCCTAAGTCTATCGCTAGAATCCTCGGTCTGACGCACCCTACTATTAACAATTAGCTAATTCGACTGAAGTTGTGCATTCAAAGCTTTAGTAATCCGATCGCGCGTTTCCTCCAAATGAACTCGCGTGTAAGCATCCACCTTCTTATCCTCCTTCCGAATAGCTTTACTCAAAGCTTCCCGCAAATCCCGCAGTTCAGACCAAGCCAAAGCCCGTGCATCTTCAGGGGCCCCTGTCTTTCTTAACACCATTCCCACTAAAATAGCTAAGTGTTCCCGCTGTAACGATCGCCTAAAAGTAGAAATCTGGATTGGCTTATCACTCGGCTGCAAAACCTCCGTCCAAACCCCCTTATGCAAAGTATCAAATAACTCTGGCATCTTCAAAGCATTCTCCGGCGAAGTCTTTAACTCCCCATCCCGGAGGCGTGTCAGGCGAATCGGTGAGAGTAACACCCGCAGGGTAAAACGCTGGAGAAAAGTAATGCGATCGCCAATTGGATAATCCAAAGGAAACATCAGCGCCGGATTTCCCCAGTGATCCCACCGCGACGGCGCTAACTTATTGAGCAATTCTGGTGCAAAACTAAACGCATCCGGTGCAAACACATACTTTTGTAAATTCGCCAAAGCTTCCCGCTGTTTCGCGATCGCGATCGCTTCAAAAGGCACGCGCCCATTGGGATCGCCCGGACGATCCCGGTTAAACGACTGACCCCCAACATACAAAGTCGTGTTCATCACATTCTGGAAATAGTAACCAAACACCGTATCAAACATCACCCGCAATTCGCTGTAACCCTCACCACTAGAAGGACTCCGCGCTTCCAACCGCTGCCACATCGCACGAGCATTATCCAACTGCCACTGAGAATAGCGCAACATATTACTACTAAGATCGAACGTATTCGCCGCCGGATCGAGAATATCGAAAGAATCCTCATCTGCCGCATAAGAAAGCGAAGGTTCAGGGGCTCGCTGCGCGATTTCTGCAAGTCGATCCACCTCCAACGATGGATTCACCCCTGCAATCGTTTTATAGCCATACTCAATCGCCCATAGATCGTAAGGCCCCACCATCTCCGGGAAATAATCACCCTGTGCAGTTCCCAGGGGCGCAATATTAATCGGCACATAATCCATCACCGATCCCACCAAACCCTGACTGTGAGTAATCGCCGTATTATTCAAATCCTCTGGTGGCAGCATGGTACTACCATGAAAATTGTGCCTCAGCCCCAGCGTATGCCCCACCTCGTGAGCCGTTAGGTAGCGCAAATACTGGTGTACGTACTCATCTAAATCTCGACCATCAGGCGGCGCATTTTGTAGAAGCGATCGCGCCATCGCCCCGATTGCAAACTGTTTCGACGACTCCAAACCAAAACAAAGGTCAGAATTAGACACCATCTGCGACAGCGACGATCGCCCTTGTTGGCGATACTGTTCCGTCAAAGTCGGCAGATCGTCTATTTGAGTAGCATCACCCCCTCCCAATCCCCCTTCTACATTCCCCAACCCTTTAAGGTAGCGGGAGTAAATACCAAATTGGCAAGGATTACGATTAACTCCATTTTGCTTTTGAAAAGCCTTCCCCATTGATTGATTTTGTTGTACTAAACTGCGGTAGCCATACTTAATCTCCCGCACAATATTTGCATCCAACAGAATATCTGCATCTAAAATCTGTCCTGTTAAAGGATTAATCCGAGACGGCCCCAGACCAGCGAAGGTAGGCTCAAAAGAACTCGACCAGCGAATCGTGTTGTAGCGGACATCAGCCGGGTCCCAAGTTGCATCGTCCGGCATTTGTTTAACTTGAATTGCATCGCTAAATCCTGCTTTTTCAAAAGCTTTATTCCAAGCTAAAACGCCCTCGCTGATAGCATCGCGGTACTCCACAGGCACATTATTTTCTATCCAGAATACAATTGGCTGCACTGGTGGCGACACAGCCGCGTAAGGATTTTGTTTTTGCAACTGCCATCGATTGATGTAGCGCACAAATGGTTCTGGGCGATTTTCATCAGAAAAATCTTTGTAAGCAGTGAGGAAATAGCCCACACGCTCATCTGCGGTACGAGGTTGATAGCCGTTGTTAACTGGTACTTCTGAGAAGCTGTAATGAAGGCGAAGATTGAAGGCACGGCTATCTGGCAAAGAGGGAAGATAAGCCATATTGCCATCATTTGCGCTAGAGAAACCATAAACAGTAGAAATTTCTACGTTCAAAGGAAAGACTTTAACTTCTTTAAAATAAGACTTGTCGGGGTCTATAGCATAGGCAGCCCCCAATAGATAAGGTAAAATTGAAGTTATACCTGAAAGATCGCGGCGATCGCTCATTAGTAAATCGCTGAGGTCAATCAGCAAACTTTGCCGCTCAGGATGAATACTTTTAATTGGCAGAGAATAGAGAATTGAGTCACTAAAAGAGCGCTCCACAGACCCCGCTTGCGGGTCGCCCGTGTGAGTGCGAAAATTTATATTAGGCAGGGCAAATTGTACGTTATTCTGTTGGCGGCGCAACTGAAAGAGAAAATCTCCTACTGGTAATCCGCTAAATATTCCGGCTTCGCCTAGTCCAGATTCAAGGGTGATAAAGCAGAGGAATTTTTTATTTAGTTGTTCTGGCGAAATTTCAAGATACACTTTATTGTGTTCTTTCTCGGTGTAGATGGTAAAAAGTCCTTGGGATTTTAGCGTATTTTTAATAATTTCTTGAAATGGTTGCGGTGCTGTCTGTTCGGTACTGTGTCCACCGGGATGAGCTCCCCCAGGCTGAGCTAATAAAGAATAAGGTAAAATTAAACCCTTATAGCAAGAAAACAGGAAAAAAGAAAATGCAAATAGAAAAAATAGAAATGGTCGATTTTTTCTAATACTTTTTACTTTTTGATTTATGTTTTCTGCGGCAGATGTTACTTTTTTCATGGTAGTGCTAAAATTGCTAATTGTTAACTGTTAACTGTTAACTGTTAACTGTTAACTGTTAACCGTTAACAGAGAAATCGGTTTCACAAAACTTTATCTAGCCTATATTCCTCCCATTTTTAATTTTTCATTTTTAATTTTTCATTGGGTAGATTTGGCCAAGGAATCATGGGATCTTTAGCTAAGTGTTTAGAAACTGCTACAGCTCCATATTTGTTAAGGTGGCTGGGATCGGAAAAGTTTTCTCGTGCCTCTGGCCATAACAGAGCAATGTCTCGGAAAGTTAATCCCGTTTCGGCTGCTAGCTGTTGCATTTGTTGGCGG
>DATGYA010000342.1:0-7034 GCA_035298405.1 Kamptonema sp.
TATTTGAAATTCCTTATGGCCCGATTGCTGCGGCTACAGTATTGGGAACTTTACCTCTGGTATTGCTAGTTTTAGCATTTCAGCGACGCATTGTTCAGGGTTTAACTGCTGGTGCAGTTAAAGGTTAGTGGTTAGTTGTTGGTTGTTATTTGTTAAGGTGTTAACTGCCATCCGAAAGCCCGTCAGGGACTAAAGTCCCTGTCTAATAGCTAAAGTCCTCTTAACAGGACTGAAGAAAATTGTTAAATTAGTCCTCTTAACAGGACTTGATCTTTGAGACAGGGGTTTTAACCCCTGTCGGATTAAGGGTTTGACATTAAGTTGACATCTATGTATAGCTGACGCACCCTACAACTTAATTGAAGTGTGACAATTACGTAACTCCTAAACTCATAACCCAAAACCAACAACTAACCACTAACGACTAACCACTAACGACTAACCAATAACAATTATGGCAAAACTAGAATTGATTAACATCAATAAAACTTACAGTCCTAAAGTTGTTCCTGTTAAAGATATTAGTTTAGATGTTCAAGAGGGAGAATTTCTCACCTTGTTAGGATCGTCGGGCTGTGGAAAATCGACAACTCTGCGGTTAATTGCAGGACTGGAACAACCGACTAGGGGTAAGATTTTGATTGGCGATCGCAATGTTACTCATCTTAGACCTGGCGATCGCGACATTGCAATGGTATTTCAAAGTTACGCCCTCTACCCCCACATGACAGTCTATGAAAATATGGCTTCTAGTTTAAAGCTGCACAAAACTCCCACCGCTGAAATCAAAAGGCGTGTAGACGAAGTTTCAGCATCGCTGGGGCTAACAGAATTAATGGATCGCAAACCCAGTAAAATGTCAGGAGGACAGCGACAACGGGTAGCATTAGGTCGTGCCTTAGTACGTCAACCAGAAGTATTTTTGTTAGATGAACCATTAAGCAATCTTGATGCTTTACTTAGGGAGCACGTTCGCGCGGAACTCAAGCAGTTATTTTCAGCGCAGAAAGCGCCTGTAGTTTATGTCACCCACGATCAAACTGAAGCGATGACGCTTTCGACAAAAGTTGCAGTTCTCAACAATGGCATTGTGCAACAACTCGATCCACCCCATAGAATTTATACCCATCCAGCCAATCAGTTTGTCGCGGGTTTTGTTGGTAGTCCTCAGATGAATTTACTCAAGATCAAATGCGAAGGCAATGACGCTATATTAGGTGACTTCAGAGTGCCTTTTCCGCAGATGCCAACAACGCCTCCAGAAATTGTTTTAGGTATTCGCCCGGAGCACGTTCGCATTGTTTCAACTGGAGATTCCCACACAATTGAAGGTCAGGTTTATTTAGTAGAAAATCTGGGAATGCAGAATCTAATTAGCGTCCGGGTGAAAGGTGCAGAGGATGTGAAAGTGCGAGCTTTGACTGCGCCAGATCAAAATTTTGATGGGGATATTGTGGTCCTGGCTTTTGCACCTGAGTTAATTCACTGGTTTGATGTAAATAGTGGCGATAGACTATGAAGGTAATGATGCTGCAAATAATTAGCCCTTGAAACCGCAAAAGTGGTAGATGGCGCGATCGCGTGTTAAATTAACCTTTGGTAGCACGATTGTAGATCGTAGTTTTCCCAGGCCAGCGCATCCAAGCAGAATAGAAGAAGGTCAATGCCATGCCCGAAATCGTCGAAATTCCGATTGAACTCACTCGCTTTCAACTGCCCCCAGCAGTTCAAGCCCGTTTGCAATTTCTATTAGATCGCCAGGACGAGGGTTATAACCTATCTCAAGGAGAACGACAAGAAGCCGAGGGTCTGGTTGAATTGATGGAATTTTTATCATTGCTACAGTTACGTTCAACACGGGTGAGCCAGTAATCATCAATGACAAACATTCCAGCTACTCTCCGTCGATGGGTAATTCAGCGAGCCAATAATCGCTGTGAATATTGTGGCATATCTCAGATCGGTCAAGTCGCCACATTTCACATCGACCACGTTATTCCTGTTGTTGCAGGTGGCGAAACCACAGCAGAAAATTTAGCACTTGCTTGTGTTTCGTGTTCACTTCGGAAGGGCGCACGGCAGAAAATTGAAGATGCAGAAACGGGTGAGGTTGTATATATTTTTAATCCTCGTCAACAGAGATGGAATGCTCACTTTGCTTGGAATGATGTGGAAGTAATTGGACTAACAGCAACAGGTCGAGCAACCGTGCAAGCCCTTGATTTGAATCGGTCAACTATGTTGGCAATTCGGGCAGAAGAGGAATTACGGGGTCGTCATCCACCCCCGGAAGATATAAATCCCGTAGACCCTGACTTGTAGGTAATTATTGAATAACTTTTGCATTTTATTTATCAGCTTTTGCATAGGTATCAGAGAAGACTAGCAAGTGATATTTCTCATGTTACAACAACAAAGCGAAGCCTAACCCCGGACTCAATCAACCTTGCCCAACTTACCGAAACCAACCTCCACACCTTCCCTGCAAATCCTCTGCATCGACAGCAGCAAATTCGATAACCGCGATCGCCCCGCCGCCGACATCTACCTACAACTCGTCAAAAAACACCACTGCCCCAAATCCACAGGAGGCATCGCCCCCACTCTCATTATTTTAATTGCGATCGCAATTAGGATTCCGATTTGCCTAATGGGTAATTTGATATCATAGACAAGACTTAATTTTTTAGAGTGACTAAAGAAGGAGCAGCCATTGATATTACCCCTCTTACTAGCTTCCGCAAACACTGCCAACATTACCAGTGAAACAGATGTAGCAAACTTAGTAACAATTTTGATTATTTTGCTGCTAGTCGCTACCGGAGTCGCTTTAATAACCAGAAGGCTAAGAGTTCCCTACATTACAGGTTTAGTCTTAGCAGGTTTGGCAATTACCGAACTTTTACCCCGCCGCATCGGTTTAGACTCTTCACTAATATTAAATCTATTTCTGCCCATCCTCATCTTTGAGGCCGCAATCAATACCGATATCAGCCGCCTCCGTAGTACAGTAAAACCTATCGCCCTACTAGCTGGCCCAGGGGTGATTATCGCTTCTGGTATTACAGCAACGCTACTAAAATTGAGCTTAGGATTAGCATGGATACCAGCCTTATTTTTAGGGGTAATCTTAGCAATTACCGATACCGTTTCTGTAATTGCCGTTTTTCGGGAAATTTCTGTACCTTCCCGTTTGACTACAATAGTTGAGGGCGAAAGCCTATTTAATGATGGAGTAGCCTTAGTATTATTTAACCTCATTATCAGCGCTCAATCTCAGGGTTCTCTCACCTTTTTAGAAGGAATTCAGGAGTTATTTGTAGTAATCACAGGTGGGATTTTACTCGGTCTAGGTTTAGGCTATCTAAGCGTAGGTTTATTCCGACAATTAGACGATGCTCTTAGCGGCATTCTACTAACAGTAGCCGTTGCTTTGGGAGCTTTTCAATGCGCTCATTTTTTGAGTGTGTCCGGGGCTGTTGCTGTAGTTGTTGCGGGCTTGGTAGTTGGGAATTTCGGACTCTCAGGCAGCGTTTCAGCTTCCACTCAAGTGACGCTATTTAGCTTTTGGGAATATGCTGGCTTTGGCGTTAATACTTTTATTTTTCTACTCATCGGTTTAGAAGTCGATTTGCTCACGCTATGGGCAATACTGCCAAAGGTTATTTTAGCAATTTTAATTTATCAAATTGGCCGACTTCTTTCCGTATACCCACTTTTAGCACTCTTGCGCTTTTTTGACCGCAAAATTCCCTTAAGGTGGCAGCACGTTTTGTTTCTAGGAAATATCAAAGGTTCCCTCTCAATGGCTTTAGCTTTAAGCATTCCTTTCACAGTAGCAGGACGTGAAGAATTGATTGCTTTAGTCTTTGGTAGTGTCTTAATTTCTTTACTATTTCAGGGTGTAAGTTTGCCTTGGCTAGTTAAAAATTTGAACTTATCTAGTATTTCTGAAACTCGCCGCCAAGTTGATGAATTGCGACTACAATTGATTGCATCTAAAGCAGCTCAAGATGAGTTAGATATTCTATTAAAATCAGGGATTTTGCCCAAAGCAGTTTATGAAGAATTGCGAGCTTCTTATCAAGCGCGAGTGGCAGTTTCCGAGAGAAGCTTGCGAGATTTATACAACGATGCACAAAAATTATCCTCAGTTAGTAGTGGTAATTCGCCTCAACTAGATGCAATTATGAGGCGGCTTTTGTTGGCAGAAAAAGGAGCTTTGAATGAAGCTTTACGCAAACGCATTATTTCTGAAGATTTCGTGCAGGATTATATCAAGAATTTGAACGAAAAACTTCTGAAATTAGATGATGATTAAAGCGATAAGCTGTTACGCATCTAGACTTTACGCTCTGTATTTATTTCTGTAACCTAACCCTACAACCCCCTTCCCGGCAAGGAAAGAGGGAGAAATATGTAGATGAATAAGTAATACCAATTCTCTTTAAGTTGACTACAGATGACGAAGCTATACATTTTATGGAGCAGAAACCATCTGTAGTCAGAATTGCAAGAATTGGTATAAATCCACTTAATTAACCGTAAGATACTGATGGCTAAAAAGCTTGTTGTATAAGCATTCTTCCTTCTTCCTTCTTCCTTCTACTTACTTGCGTAATTCTTACTTTGATTAATCTTTGCTTATTGATTCTAAAATTCCTAGAAACTTGAGCATCTGGCGGACTAACCCCGGTTTAGTAACAACCAGGATAGTTGATTCTTGTTCTAATATGGTTTGACCATTAGGAATCATTAGGGGTTCGTGGGGATGAGGTTGATAGCCAATAATTAAAGAACCCACGGGAAAACCTGGGTCTTGCGCGATTTCGGCAACTGTTTTAGCTGCCGCGTAACAATTGCCTGGAATCGAGAGTTTTAATACTTCGATTTGCCCTTGTTCAAAGTGCATCATCGATTCAATTTGGGGATATTCTATGGCGTTTGCCATTGATGCCACAGCTAAATCAATTGTACTGATGACGTGGTTTGCCCCGGCAATGCGATAGGGTTCAGCGAAATCAGAATCAATGATGCGAGTAACGATATGGGGGACGTTGTAGTGCTTGGCAAGGGTGACAAGGGCTAAGTTTAAGGCATCGCTGCTGAGGGTAGCAACTACAGAATCAGCTCTACGAATCCCGGCTTCAATCAGCACTGTGGTGCTGACGGCACTACCTTCAAAGGCCATGACTCCTACTTTTTCACGGGCATATTGGCAGGCAGAGGAGTTTGTATCGACTACTGCGACGGTATGCCCCATTTCTAATAACTGTTGTGCTAAACGCAGACCTAAAATTCCCGCACCGCCTACTAAAACGTACATAGCTGGCCTCTTATAGAATAATTATTAATGGTAAATGGGATAGGGTCACTTTGGAATTACGATACAATATAGTTGTAGTTATGAATTTGCACGTTGATTGATTCTGTTTAAGTAGCGCCAGCATTTTATGAACATAATATCTTTGATATTTCTGCTTTCTACATTATTGATTGTCGGCTGTAGTTCGCTGGAATTGCCCCAGTTTTCTCAGCCCACCCCAATAAATTTAGAAAATACTGTTCAAAGTTCTTTTAAAAAAGTTGTTTTAGAGTCTGATTTTAAAGGCAAAATGGGGCAAACGATCTATGTACCTATTTATTCTCATATTTATTACGAAAATTCAGAAAAAAGCTTGGATTTAGCAGCAACCTTGAGTATTCGTAATACAGATTTAACTAATCCTATGATTGTTACTTCAGTACGCTACTATGATAGCGCTGGTAATTTGTTAAAAGCCTATTTAGAAGAGCCTGTTCAATTAGAGCGTCTGGCTTCAATAGATTTTGTGGTTAACAGAACTGATAGGAAGGGGGGCGCAGGAGCTAATTTCATTGTTGAGTGGTTGAGTACAAAAACTATTTCTGAGCCAATTGTTGAGGCTGTTATGATTAGTGCTGTAGGAAATCAAAGTATTTCTTTTGTTAGCCGAGGGAAATTGATTAAGAATTATCCTTAGATTAAGTTTGTTAGATAAGAATAATATTATTACCATTGTATGGCGGGACTCAGCAAAGCTGTCGCGGCATTGCTCTCAACTGGTCTAGAGAAAAAATAGCCCTGACCAAATTCACATCCGAGCGATCGCAGTTGAGCTAATTGATGAGAAGTTTCTACTCCTTCCGCCACCACATCCATACCCAAACTGTGAGCGAGCGTTACGATCGCGCGCACGATTTCAGAATTATCGCCATCTGTACCCATTCTACCTACAAAAGATTGGTCAATTTTGAGTGTATTAATCGGGAAGCGGTGCAAGTATGAAAGAGAAGAATAACCGGTGCCAAAATCGTCAATAGACAAACTAATCCCTAAATCTCTTAACTGCGATAGCATCGTCACAGCCGATTCCCCATCTTCCATAATCACGCTCTCGGTAATTTCTAATTTCAAATACTTACCATCTAAACCTGTCTCGTCTAATACTTGCTTAATTTGCTCAATTAAGTCAGGCTGAGAAAACTGGCGACCAGAAAGATTCACAGATATTGTCAGTTGGGAAGTGGGAAGAGACAATTGGTAATTAGGAAAAGAAAATTGGCAAGTTGGAATTGGCAAATTTTGATTTTGTGAATTTTTGCTGAGGGGGTAGTGTTCGCAGTTTTCGCAATCAAAATTAAATAAAGTTTGATTTAATTTTGAACTCGAATCAAGTTCTATTTCTCGAATTGGTACCTGATGCGATCGCCATTCCAGATTCTCTTTCAAACCTGTACCTCCTGACTTGAAATCAAACTCCTTAAGCGAGTGAGACTTCAAACTCTCTTGCCATTTAACCATCTGACTGCAAGCTTCCCGTAGCACCCACTGACCCAACGGTACAATCAATCCAGTTTCTTCTGCGACAGGGATAAACTCCGCAGGCGAAATCAAACCGCGCTCTGGGTCCAACCAGCGAACTAGAGCCTCAAACCCGACTACAGTACCACTGCTCAAAGAAACTATGGGCTGATAATAAAGGACAAAAGGGCAAAGGGGTAGGGGGGATGGG
>DATGYA010000343.1:0-5072 GCA_035298405.1 Kamptonema sp.
GCCTGCTTTATCCAAATAATATTCGCCCATTCCAGTTAAAATAGTCCAGGTATCTTGTCCATGAGAATGGATATGTGGAGAAATTGTTTGACCCGGCTTAATGTACCAGGCTACAATAACAGCATCTTTAGATTCCGTAATGACCGACCGCATCGGTTCTCCGTCTGTCGGCTGAAAAAACATAGAGCTGTTAAATATTCTAGTCATACTTATCTATGTTCTAATTTACACTAATTATTTTACCAGGATGTTGATGCAGCAAGGGAATTGTTGAGATTCGGTGTTTGTGAATACTCAAAACAATCCCGTCAGTATTTATGTGAGAATAAGCCTGTAAACTCTCACTAATTAATATATTGTTAGTATAAGATTGAGTTAACTTTTGTACCCTAAGCCAACCAGAACCAGATTAGACAAACCAAGTCAGTTAAAATTGCTTGAAGTAATGGCTATCCAGGGTAAATGAAGCTTATGCACTTGAGCGAACTGACTCATCCTAACCAACTGCACGGTCTATCTATTAACCAATTGCAGCAGATTGCACGGCAAATTCGAGAAAAACATTTAGAAACAGTAGCCACCAGCGGCGGCCACCTCGGCCCAGGATTAGGCGTAGTCGAACTGACAGTTGCCCTTTACCAAACCCTAGACCTCGATCGCGATAAAGTTATTTGGGATGTCGGCCACCAAGCTTATCCTCACAAATTACTAACCGGTCGCTACGATCGCTTTCACACTCTACGCCAAAAAGACGGCGTTGCTGGCTACCTCAAGCGCTGTGAAAGCAAATTTGACCATTTTGGCGCTGGTCACGCTTCCACCAGCATCTCAGCAGGTTTAGGTATGGCTTTAGCGCGGGACATGAAAGGCGACAACTTTAAAGTTGTTGCTGTCATTGGCGATGGCGCTTTAACAGGCGGTATGGCGTTAGAAGCAATTAACCACGCCGGTCACTTGCCGAAAACTAACTTGTTAGTTGTACTCAACGATAATGAGATGTCAATTTCGCCGAATGTAGGCGCAATTCCGCGCTATCTTAACAAGATGCGTTTGAGTCCCCCAGTACAGTTTATTAAGGACAACTTAGAGGAACAATTCAAGCATATTCCCTTTGTGGGCGAGACTTTCACTCCAGAAATGGAACGTTTAAAAGAAGGGATGAAACGGTTAGCAGTGCCGAAAGTTGGGGCTGTTATTGAAGAATTGGGCTTTACTTATATGGGGCCAGTAGATGGTCACAATTTGGAAGAGTTGATTGCTACTTTCAAACAAGCACATACAATACAAGGGCCAGTGTTGGTTCATGTAGTGACAGTGAAAGGAAAAGGATATGCGATCGCAGAAAAAGATCAAGTAGGCTATCACGCCCAAAACCCCTTTAACCTAGCCACAGGCAAAGCGATACCCTCTAGCAAACCCAAGCCACCCGCTTACTCAAAAGTCTTTGCCCATGCCCTAGTCAAACTAGCAGAAAATAATCCTAAAATTGTTGCCATTACTGCGGCGATGGCAACTGGTACTGGCTTGGATAAACTACAGGAAAAACTGCCCAAGCAATATATTGATGTTGGCATTGCCGAACAACACGCCGTCACTTGTGCCGCTGGCTTGGCTTGCGAAGGTATGCGTCCTGTAGTAGCCATTTATTCTACCTTTTTGCAAAGGGCTTATGACCAAATAGTTCACGATGTTTGCATCCAAAACTTGCCTGTTTTCTTCTGTTTAGATCGGGCGGGAATTGTCGGTGCGGACGGCCCCACTCACCAAGGAATGTACGATATTTCCTACTTACGTTGTTTGCCAAATATGGTGTTAATGGCACCGAAAGATGAGGCAGAATTGCAGCGAATGTTAGTAACGGGAGTTAATCATACTGCTGGCCCAATTGCTATGCGCTATCCTCGTGGCAATGGCTACGGCGTACCTTTGATGGAAGAAGGATGGGAAGAACTGCCAATTGGTAAAGGCGAAATTTTGCGCCAAGGCGATGATGTACTCATAATTGGTTACGGTTCTATGGTGCATCCAGCAATGCAAACCGCTGAGATTTTGAGCGAACATGGCATTGAAGCAACTGTTGTCAATGCTCGTTTTGCTAAGCCTTTGGATGAGGAACTAATCTTACCTTTGGCTAAAACAATTGGGCGGGTTGTGACTTTGGAGGAAGGTTGTACAATGGGTGGTTTTGGTTCTGCGATCGCAGAATCTCTGCTGGATAGTAATGTCCTAGTACCAGTAATGCGAATTGGTGTACCCGATCTATTAGTAGATCATGCAACACCGGAGGAATCTTTTGCAGAATTAGGTTTGAATCCAGCACAAATCGCAGAGCGCGTGCGGGCAAGTTTCAGCCATCAATTGTCAACAGTTAGTGCCTAGCTAGCTAGCATGGTAAGGTGGTAAATCCCACCTTACCATTAAACCAATAAATCTAGTACCATCTTACAAAAACGAGAATCAACCAGATGTGTTGACATTGGGTGCAAATTGAAGTGCGATCGCGAAATTTATTTTAGATAGAAATGAATCAATATTTAATAGAAGATAATAACACCGTTGCCATACCGATCGAGACTTTTGATATAGTAGTAGTAGGATCTGGGCCGGCTGGTGGCCACTGTGCCAGATTATTAGCCAAGTCTGGTAAAAAAGTTTTACTTGTAGAACAGCACAACAACTTTTATAAAAATGACTTTTCGAGTGCAGGTACACCGATAGAAACTTTAGAGCAATTTGACTTGCCTCAAACAGTAGTGGGCAGTTTCTGGAAAAAAATTATAGTTGAGACTACGAATTCAAGTCAAGCTTGGGAGTCTTCTAAAACCTTGGGAGCAGTTTTAAACTTTGCCAAACTTAGAGAATTCTTGGCAAGTGAAGTTGAGAAATATGGGAGTGAAGTTTGGCTAGGTTATCGCTACATTCAATATTCCCAAAACGACAATCAAATTATAGTTACTCTCAAGCAATCCTCCCAGGGGCAATTAGTCAAAGTTAGCACAAAAATATTGGTTGATGCCACTGGCTTTTCGAGAGCGGTGATGTATGCCAAGGAAAGTGATAAACCTGATTTTTTAACCAGTAGAGGAATTGAATATTTAATTGAAGTAGAAACAGAAGTTTACGATAGATATGCCAACTCACTAATATTTTTACTAGGCCAGAAATGGATGCCTAAAGGTTATTCTTGGATTTTTCCAATGGAACCAAACAAGCTCAAAGTTGGGGCTGGTCGCATTTATATGGATCGCAAAAAAATCAGTAATGAAAAGCCGTTGAAGGAATATGTGGAATTACTGATAAATAAATATATTCAAGCAGAAAAATATAAAATAGTTGATATACATGGCTCAACACTTAAGTATAGCTGCGGTTTAAATGATGTTTATTATCGGGGAAATGTAATTGCAATTGGAGATGCTGTATCCACTGTTAATTGTTTGGGTGGTGAAGGAATTAGGCACGGAATGTACTGTGCAGAGATAGCTGTCAAATATATCATCAAATCTCTCGATAGTCAAATTTCAGGTTTCAATGAATATCAATCAGAAATGCACAGAATTTTTGCTACTAAATGGAATATTTCTGAAAGACTTGCTATCAAAAGGTATATAAAAGATAGTGATGAATTGACAGATCGGGCTATAGGTTACTTAAAATATATGAAAGCTGAGGATATTATCGATATTTTATTTAACTATAAATTTGAGAAAATCTCTAAGGGTTTTGGTTATTATTTTAAGCAAAAGATAAGTTTTTTATTTCAACGAACTAAAGCGATTTTTCGTAAATAGAGGTTTGTAGCTAAGTAGGGTGCATCAGCTAGAACACTTACGCTTAGGCGCGAAACATTTTGGAACTTACGCACTCTACTATCGTCTTGAATTGCCCTACAATAGGTTTGTAGACAGACTTTAGATGCTTACGAAACTTGCGGCATTAACTAAACTGGCAGACACCCCGTTTAAAGAAGCAAGGAGTTCACCTGTACTAGCAATCCGAATTAAAGCAGTATTATTACCTTGAGTAATGCTAAGTTGTGAGAAGCTCAAACCGTTAGTTAGAGCGATCGCATCTAGACCAACTTGAAAGTCTAAAATAGTATCGCTGCCTTCTCCCGTAACTAACGCAAAAATATCGTTCCCGCTCCCTCCCTGGAGAGTATCATTACCTTCATTGCCAAAGAGGAAGTCATCCCCAGCACTGCCGATCGCGTAATCATCATCTTTCCCCCCGTAGATGGTATCATTGCCAGCATCACCGTTGAGCGTATCCAGTCCTTCATTGCCAAAGAGTTGGTCATCGCCCAATCCGCCGCAGATTTGGTCTTGCCCGCTAGCAGTACCTACAGGAAGGGGGCTACCAATATCCCCATAGATTGTATCTTGGCCCTCACCGCCACACAAAGTATCATTGCCTTCATCGCCAAATAACAAATCATTGCCAGCATCGCCCACAGCTAGGTCATCACCTTTACCGCCGCGTACTTGGTCATCTCCCTCTCCGCCAGAGAGTGTATCTGCGCCCTCGTGCCCGTTGAGGTAGTCATTGCCAGTACCACCAAAAAGCAAATCTTGTCCTGTTGAATCAAGGTTAAAGGGGTCGAGAGTACCGCCATAAATGGTGTCGTTACCTTCATTGCCCAGTAGGGTATCGCTGCCTTTGTCGCCAAAAATCAGGTCATCGTCTTTGCCGCCGATCGCGATATCGTTATCTTTACCTCCGAAGATAGAATCGTTGCCTGCGTTGCCATTGAGGAAGTCATTGCCTTCATCTCCTAGCAATAAATCGGGGTCTACTTCGGGGTCAACGGGGATAATACTAGGAAATCCACCATAAATATTGTCATTTCCTGCTTGACCAAAAAGGCGATCGCTTCCATCTAATCCATTAATGCTGTTATTGGCATTATCGCCGATGATATTGTCGTTGCGATCGCTGCCATTGATAGTATTCTCGACTGCATTTGGGCCAGGAATATCACTCAAGCTAGGGAAGGTTATCTGTTCGCAAATGCACTCAGGGTCTTGAAGTTCTGGAGTATTTGTCGGCGTTGGAGTTGGAGTATTTGTCGG
>DATGYA010000344.1:0-14312 GCA_035298405.1 Kamptonema sp.
GCCAATGGTACAGATAAGCATACTTGATTATAGAAGCTTTTCCCTATATAAATGTCTTATATATGAATGTCTTATAACCCAGTCCTCTCTTAAATAGAGCGTACCTGATTAACGCACATTGTCACAAGCCTTGTACAGTAAGGGTTTCGGCCTTATTATCTTATTGCACATATCCAGTCCTCTCTTGTTTTGCTAACAGTACTACATTTAAATAATTGATATTTGTCTTTCTGATAGATACCCAGTACTCTTATCAATTAGTCAGTACTTGGTTTGATAGCGTACTGGGTTTTTATATTCCGTGCTTGGTTAAGCGTACTTCCTTTTCTCGAATCGCGATCGAGTGGAAACTTCGCACCGTCGCCGGTCTATGATGTTTCCAAAATAGTGGGATAGCAGTGGGATGACAGTGGGATAAAATGACTTCATCAGCATCTTTACTCAAGAATTTTCCCATCACCTTCCCACGAAAATCCCAGCACCAGACCAAAGGTATTTTTCCAAAAAATGAAACCACCATAAACATCCGTTTTTAGTTGGCTTACCAAAAATTACATCTTCAGTCCTCAGTTCCCGACTCCTCAGTTTTTGGCCGCAGCAATCACAAAAGTTGCACTAGTAGACTCGGTAGGCATTATTGCTAGATGCCTCAAGCTGAACGCTAAAAGTAAATTTTGGTAGTCACGGCTTTTCGGTAGTCACGGTTTTTTGGTAGTCACGGCTTTTCGGTAGTCACGCCTGATAAATATATTATTTATATCAGCCTCGACTACCATGACTACCATGACTACCAACTCCCCATCTTGAAACTACCTCTGCCAAAAAATAAAAACCGGAGTGAGTGTCCGGTTTGATGGTGGCCTATTAAATTCCCTCTCAAACTCTATGAAGAAAGCTGGCAGATTTCTGGAATCTGTGGGGGATGAATAACCCCGGCGTAATGGGCATAAATTACCCGTGTTGAATTCCCACACATTGCAGCTACATCTACTGGGTTGATTCCTTTTTCAAGGCAATGACTGATAAAGGTGTGTCTGGTACAGTAAGGTTTGCGGTAGTCAACCCCTGCTTTCTCCAACACTTTTTTCCAAGGTCTAGCCCGAAAATTCATCGCGTCAACTGGGTTACTATTCCACAAAAAAATTAGAGCATCTGGGTTGGGGTTTTCCGGTCGCATCCCCAAAAGCAAATTTTGTAATTGAGGGGTCAAAAACAATGTTCTAGACTTTCCGGTTTTAGTTCTCTTGCGTTCCCCCCTTGCTAGTTGAGTTTGGATTTTCGCAACCCGACAATCGGGCGTAACATCTCCCCATCTCAACCCGATCGCCTCACCAGTTCGACAGCCAGTGAGGAAAAGAAATTTAACAAAAGGAACCAACTGTTTATAATTTGGGAAACTCTCAAAACCGTCGATAATTTTTTGGATTTCCTCAGAGGTGAAGGGCTTAGGCATTTCTACAGGATTTTCCCGTACCAGCTTGGGTAAGTTTTTCCAGGGATTTTTTCCCACAAGCTCGCACTCGATCGCCCAGTCCCAACAAGCTTTTAACAGAAAAAGTTTGCGCTTTAAAGTTTCAGGAGCTTTCCCCTCACTTTGGATATGGCTGATGAATTTTGGTACATCTGCCTTGGTTAGTTGGTTGGCAGGTGTCAGGCCGTAAACTTCCTCCAAACTTTTAACTATTGGCCAATATTTTTCTAGGGTACGGTCACAAACGAACAGCCGCTTATACTCGATAAATTTTTCAAACAGTTCAGAGCAGTTCAAGATCATCCTCCTTATATGTGCTTAAGTAATTTTCAATTGGGTTAAAATCTGGCAAAGTTGAGCGATCGACAAAAACAAGGTAAAACCAGTGTTTGTGTCGCTTTTCGCAACGGTCAATTTCGTAGGGATGACCCCAAACAATACCCTGTACAATCCCAAAATCTGTAAACTCTTTGCCGTGCCGTTCTGGGTCTAATTCATCCTCGTAAATGTATGTGTGAGAAACTCGGTCACCAATCGTAAATTTAGGATTAGTAGGCGGCGGTGACAAAATCGGTTTCATAATTGGATTGCTCCTAATTGATTGCTATTTGAAAGGATGCAAAATTCGAGATATTTAGCACTGGGAATAATCTCAAATTTCACAGAAGAAAAAGAGAGAAAACTCAGCCAGCTAAATACTTACCAGGTGCGGGTAACAGGGCTAAGTATCCGCTCTTATCCATCGGTCGTACATAACAGTAGTAATCTTTTGAGCCATCCACAGAAGCACGTTTGCGCCACAGTTCTAGCTCTCCAGAGATGCGGTTTTTTTCCTCTTTTGTAGGTGCATAAGAGTTAGCTGCCTCTGGAATATTTGCACTCATAAAGATGGTGATGTACTGGTACAAATCGTTCTTATTCCAGCCGTAAACTGAGACGTTTGGCAGTTGCCCTAAAGCCAGCGCAGTGATACCTAATGACCTGCCTACGCTAACCGCATCGCGTACAATCTTCCCGCAAAATGTTTGCGATGCTCTTAGCTTTTCGGTTTTCAAAGTGTCAGCATCTATAAATTCTTTCTCACGAGAAACTAGCAACTGTAGCTCATCTATCAGGAAGAAAACGCGATTAAATTTGGGTGATGGTTCCCCATTAGCAAATGCTTTTTGATTGGCTTTATTACGCTCATCATAAAGTTGTTTGAGGTAGAGAATGCCATCGTAAGCACTTGGAATAGTTAAGCCAGAATCGCTGGTAATTGGCTCAAAACCAACATAGTCAGGCTCAAAAGTTTTACCTAATATTTTGAAACTAGCGTAATCATCTACTTTGGGTTGAATGTAAATTATCTCGCTGTCTGGTTCACCGCTTATTACTAACCCGCAATAGTTCTTAGCTAGCTCGGTTTTTCCCTTACCTCTTGCACCTAAAATTGCGAGATTCTTGCCATCCTTAGCCGCATCTTGGTAGAGCTTTTCCAGCCAATTCTCAGGGGCATCTTTGATTCTGTCGAGTTCATCACGGCGGTCAATTCTTATCTGGATTTGACCCTTTTTGGCCTCGATTTTAGGCTCTGGAATGTCGAGAAAACCAGGCAGCATCTTCGCTACTAAATCGAGCTTTGTAGGCTCAAAGTAGCTAACGGGTTTTAATCGAATAACTTCCACATTTTCGCTGTTAGCTTTTGACAGAAACTCGGTAGCGATACCGTGCTGATTTAATGCAGATTGGATTTCTTTTATTAAGTCCTCGACCTCTGGTGATTTCTCTGAATACAGTTCGTTGAATAGCTGCTCATTCTGATTTTTCAGACTGGTGATTTCAGACTGTAATCTTTGAATCAAAACATTTTGAGCCTGGATCTCTAACTGGGCATTCTGTAATGCTTCCTTGGTAACTCCCCTCTCATCACGGATATCTAACCTGATGCGCTTTTCCTCCAATCTCAGGGACTTTTCAGCTAGCGCTAACTCCTCATTAAGCTTGCGTAATTCAGCATCTTTCTTAGCTACATTTTCGCGCCATTGGTAAGTACTTGATAGCTCACTTTCTAGCTGGGTTATCCTTTCCTCTAAAGCTTGGGTAGCTTCTAAAAGTTTGTGAGAATGGTTCTCATTCAACTGCGATAACTCCTCATCTTTTGCCCTCAAACTGATTAGATGGGTAGCTTTAATATCACTCAGAAGCTTTTCATACTGGCTTCTCAATGCTGCCAGTTCTTCTACTTTTTTAGCTTCGGTACTCTCCAGTAATTCTTGCTGCCAACTGGTAAGATTTGTAAGCTCATTTAGCTTGGTTTCTAGCTCTCCAATCCGGGCGCTATCTAATAGCTTCTGCTCGTCTTTCTTAGGCACTTTAGCGATGAGATATCCAGAGAGGGATAAGCCAGCAATAGCAGGGGGAACTGCTGCTAGCTGATACCCACTGGCCGAACACCCAATTGATAAAATAAATGCCGCTAAGTCTGCGGCGTAAAGGTTGCTGAGTTTCATTAGGTTATTCCCAAAGTGCGATAAAGATTAAAGCGCTGATGATTGTCAAGGCTGCTGGGCTATCCTTTTTTTGATACACAGCAAAAAGCAGGAAGCCCACCATCAGCAATCCCCTCAGAATCAACCCCAAAAGCACGGCGTTCAGGGCAGTGGGGGGAAGTAGATAATGTATCGCTTGAGATGCCAGAAATGCTGAGAAATAGCCAAGTAGAGCCTCTATAGGCAGTCGTTCGATATCAATCATGGGTTACTCCATCGGTAGGGATTCAAGGCTGGCAGTGGCGCGATATTTAAGCTCGAACAGTTGCGAATTATTTTCCAGTTCGGTCTGGGCTTGCTGTAGGGATAATAGGGCTGATTTCCCCTGGACTAGTAGCGACTGTTTGTTTAGGTAAACCATCGCTTTTTCGTAAGCTAATTGGTCTTCTAACTGGGTTAACTTCTGCTCTGAGATATCGTTTCCAACTTTGGCAGATTCGTAGCCTAATTTAGATTTTCTGACACCTTCCTTAGCGGTTTCTAAATCCCAATTAGCAGCCTCTAAGTTTTGCTCTTTTATCTGCTGCTTTACTTCCAAAATCGAGATGTCAGTTTGCCTGATACTTTGCTCGATTGTCTCCTTTTGTATCTCGAATTCGTGTTTGGTTAATCCCATGATTTCAGTACCTCCTGCAATTTTTGTTTGCTGGTTTTAGCTTTAGCTTGTGCGGTGTTTAGTTGCTTTTCTTTCTCAGACAACTTCTTTTCTAGCTGGTTTATGCGGCTGTTCAAATTGCTAATTTCTAGCGTCTGTCTGGCTTCTAAAAACGTGGTTCCCAGACCGAAGGCGATGATACTTACCGCTACGATTTTGAAAATTTCTATGGGCATAGATTGACCTCGTTTGATTGGTGTTAGCCAAAGGAAGGGATACCGATCTCATTTATTTATGAGAAGATTTAATTGGTTTTCCCTTCCTTTGGGTTGACTGGGGCTAACAGCGTTTTCTTGGTAAGATTGGGGCTGTTAGCCTCTTGATTTACTGCGGCAATTCTCCAGATATTTAAGCCAGTAAGAATTACCAAAAAAGTTAACGTTGCAACTGCGGCAATATTGACGGGTTTAGCTAGCTCTGCTCTGGCGTGCCACTTAACAGCAACCTTGACCCGCTCGACTGCGGCAGTGCAGGCAGGGCTACCATCTCCCCCAAAAAATCAAACTCGCAGTCGATCGCGTCGTTAATCTCACTGATGGTGAGGTCATCCAGATCGCCAAAGTCACCCGCTTTAATTTCTGCAATTGCCCCGTAAATGGCAGTGCTTACAATTTTTCTCTTGATGTTGGTTTTGAGGTTGTTCGTTACTTTTCCAAGGCCGTCGCCAACACTAGAAGCTTCATCATCAGCTTTGGTTTTAGGCTGATTAGTTTGCTTTTTAGTCTGTTTAGATTGGCGTTTAGCAGGTTGAGTATCCATCAACTCATCAAGCCGCTTGCTGTCTGCTGTTTCTACGGTGATTTGTGTTCCGTTGCCGTTGGTATTCATCTTTTAATTCCTCCAATTTTTGATTCAAATCGATAGAGCCGTAAAGCCAGAGCGCTTGCTCTGCAAGATTTTCGCTTGCTATTTGTGCAAACTTTTCTCGACTAAATTTGACGTTGCCTGGTTTAATTTCGCACCAAAGTTTAAGCCCCAAAAGCAGTTTGATGTCTGAGTTTAGGTACAGCCGTTTGCGACCGAATAAACCGAGCGATTTTAAATACCTACTCCAGGTAAGTCGAGAGGATATTTTGAGCAATTCTCTTGCTTCACCCGATTTCAAAAACCTGCCTTTTGATGGCTCAAAAGCCCTCACTGTAATGGTTTGACGCATTTTAAAACCTCAAAACTGTTTACGGGTAAACAAGATTGTTAACTCTAAAACCCCAAAAAGCGCTCTCAGTCTCTTCTTTAGGCTTTTGGCGTTTACTGGTGAACAGTTCTAGACAGTTGCCTTGTCTGAAACTGTTTACCCGTGAACTTACTTGTTATAATAGCACTTACACGCATACTCGCATACGTGGCTAAGCGCTACTTTTTATACAGCTATGTGCGTGTGCGTATACAATTTAATAATGAGGAAAGAACCATTGAATCTCACTATTGACGGCAATCTCAAGCGACAAGTTAAGGCTAGAGCCGCTTTACTTGGCGTTACCGTTTCCGATGTGGCAACCGACTTGCTAATTGAGTGGCTCAAAAAAACTGAAAAAGCTGCCAGCGAAATCGATAAAGATTAAAGCGAATGAACTGCTTATGAAAATTCAAAGTTTCAGGGACAGTAGTCGGAAAATGTCGGTTTCCCGACCTGGGTTTTACCCCTACCCTTCCTATTTAATCCCCCCCTAAATCTTCTAAAAATTGCCCAAAACAAACCTGAGACGAGTTACCAGCTACATAGAGCCAAAATTGTACGAATCCTTGGCAAAATTAGCTAAATCAGACCGGAGAACTATCTCTCAGATGATTGGAGTTTTGATTGAAAATGCAGTCCTTAAAGCAAAAGAGGAAGGAAAGATTGACCAATGACCAGCGACCAATTCAACCAATTACACCAGCGTCTAGACAGCATCGAACAGAGATTAGAAGAAGGCTTTTCCCGTCCTGCCAGCTTAGTTTTAGATGAAGTCTTAGCCTTGGAACAACGAACCAACGAACGCCTTGACCGATTGACCGAACGAGTCGAGCGGCTGGCAGAAGGGCAGCAGGAATTACAGCTAACCGTCAGGCAGCTTATTGAGGCGATTTTTCAATCCAGTCGGAACGCTGAAGCGGATCGGGCGGTGATGCGGGAGATGCAAAGCCAAGTACAAAACATCCAGACTCAAATGCAAGGCGTTCAGACAGAAAACAGGCGCATCCTAGATTACCTGTTTGGCCAACGCAATGGGGAAGGGCAGTAGCTACTAGAAAGCAGTAAAAATCAGTTATGAAAACACCGCTTTACCAAACTACCCATAATGGTATTTTCCGGTAGTAAACATACTCTCACCCTTTCCCACTTGCCTTTACTCCCCCAAATTTTCCAAAAATTGCCAGAGCAAAATTTTGGGGCAGTACTAAAAGTAGGCAAAATTAATTGAATTTCTCAAGCTTGATTTTGCCTTGGCTTTTGCCATTAACAATTGCCTAAATGTGGACACAACATTGCAACAGAGGAGCTATTGACTATGCACTTAAAATAAAATATAGGTACACCAACTAAATTCAAGTAAATACCCGTGAATTTAGTTTCACCTTAAGGTGCAATAAGTGATGTAGTGGAGTTGAGTTAAGGCAAGACCAATGAGTGAGACTGCAAGTACATACAATTGCTCTACTCTTTACCCTGAAGCGGTATCGAGTGACAAAGAGGCAAAAAGTAAAACTGAAATCGTGAAGATAAGACTTAGTAAAAAGCAGAAGCAAAAGATAGAAAATTACGCAGAATCTAGGGGCTGTAGTGTGGCTCAAGTTTTGCGTAATTACATTGATAGGCTAGCCAATAAATGAGGGAAATTATGTCAATTCAAAGATTCCCCCTATTTGAGGCGATGCGATTAAATCAAAGGGAGCATTTTCTAAAAGTAGAGAAGAAAGGGCGAAAAATACTACCCTATAAACCGAGGGCTGATTTTGTGAGAAACTTAGCGCAGAAGTGTGGAATGAGCTATGAAGATGCGTATTTTAAGCTTTTTGAGGAGAGAGAGCAATTGATTTATGTAAAAGGCTTGATAATGGGAAAGAGAGCGAGGAAAGCTGAATGAAAACTATTCAAACTAATCAGATAGAAGTACCTCTAGAGCTAATTAAATATATAGCTTCACTTCCTAATGAAATAATTAAAAGCTATATCAAGAATGAACATCAATTGATACTTTGGAAAGTAATGAGGCTTCAAAATGAATTGCTTTCTGAATCTTGGAAGGCTAGACATAGTGGGGGGAATGAGCCGCTAGAAGTTTATTTAGAGCAAGGAATTATAAGTAAAGATTACTACAATATATTTTTGGCAACTTTAGATTACTTTGACTCTTTATGGGTTTTGTGTCAAAGGATTTTTTCTAAGATTTTAAAATTCTATGAATTAGAAAATGTAGAATGTCCCTTTAAAAATGCTTTTGGACTATTTTCAAGAATAATATCAGACAAACAGAATGCCACGTTTTCTTACTATTTAAAAGGTTGTGCAGAGCTTTCTAGTAGGAGTACTGCCAAGGCTATGAGATTGCACGCAAAAAAGCTTAGAGGCTTAAAGTTATCAGATAAAGAAGCTGATTTTTTGGAAAAAGTCGCTAAAAATAATCAACCTCTTTATGACTTGTGGGCTGAAAAAATACTTATAGGAGTTGCTAATAAATATGCCAACAGAAACAACCCAGGCATTAAAGCCGCCTACGATTCTCTAATGGAAAATTGGGCGAGGCTGGATGAGCTAACCGCCCGAAGTTTAGGGAAAGAGGGGAGCTACAGAATGGAGTACGGCCAAATTACTGCAATAGGTGATAGGGGTCATTATGCGTAACAAAACTTTACTTTGGTGCAAAAATGTCAGACTTGTTTACTCCCAGTTTATGCTTTTGATAGAACTCTAACCGAGACAGTACATACAAAAATCCCGGCTTCCCGTCAGGGGAACTTTAGCCAGTTCCCCAAACAGACAAACCGAGAAAGCATTTATAAAAGTTAACTCCAGATTACTTCAAAAAAGGTCACGGGAACGCCGGGAAATCACCCTAATTTTTAGAGCGATGACCCACCTTACAAAAAATACATACAAATACACCGATACTGACTATCATTATCAATGCCGATACTGCGGCCATGAGGTTGCGACGATCTGCAAGTGCCACCCATCTCATAAGTACTACGCAGCATTAAGGTGTAGCAAATGCGACCGCTTTCTTAGATGGCTACCGAGGCACGCTAGCAGCCGAAATAGGCGAAGGCAGGAAGCCAGAAAGTTGGCACGCTCTCTGATGGTGGGAGGTGTGAAATGAGCTTACTTCCCCATCACCTAAAGGAACTGCAATCCAGCGGGATTGATGAAGCGCTGGCAGGGCTAAACTTTGAATCGCTACAGGGTAACAGTGCCTATGATGCCCTTCTATATAGTGATAAATTAGATCGGCTTAACGGCGGTCGATTATCGTCCAAGTGGCTTAAGCGGTATCGCCACATCAAGTACGGCGGCTGGTGGGCTTCCGGACTCGACCCACTCAACAACTGGGAAGCGATGTTATGGGGATGCTTTAAACCTGACAGCCCCAAAAAGGGTGCTGAAGGGAAACCCATCAAGTACGAGCATCCCCCAAAAACTGAGACTCGTGCTTTTTTCCTAAAAGTAACTTTGGGTATCTGGCACGCAGTATCCCGAAATTCTAATACCCCTATGCCTGAGAATATCGTTATCTCAGAGGATGGGGAAGCGCTAGGTTTTTGGCAGTGGGTAATCGATAACCCCCACATTTCAATTATTCTCACAGAGGGCGCTAAAAAGGCTGCTAGCCTACTTTCTGTTGGGATAGTTGCTGTTGCTTTACCGGGCATCTTTTCAGGCTACAGGCAGCCTAAAGACGCTGAAGGGAGGAAGATTGGTAATGCTTCCTTAATCCCTGAGTTAAAGGTATTTGCTCAAGAGGGAAGGGAGGTAGTATTTGCATTTGATAAAGATAAAAAAAGAAAAACCCAGCACAATGTAAAAATCGCAACTGGAAAAACTGGCAGGCTATTTATCAAGGAAAAATGCAAAGTATCGGTATTAGATTGGAATCCTCTTTTAGGCAAGGGAATTGATGATGTACTGGTTAGCCAAGGAATTGAAGTTTTAGCCAGTATCCTTCCCCAAAGGGATAGCTTAGACACTTGGGAGTTAAAGCAGTCAGCACGGTTAAGCTACTCAATTAATTTAGAGCTTAGTAGCCGATACTTGGGTGAATTCCTCCCACCGATTGATAAGCAGCTTATATGTTTAAAAGCAGGAAAGGGACAGAATAAAACTGGATGGACAGCCTCGTATTTAGCACCACATTTGAGGAATGGGGGGAAAGTTTTAGTATTGACTCACCGTGTCCAATTAGGCACAGAACAAAGTAACAGATTTGGAATTCCTTATATATCCGATTTGGGCAAATTTGATGAGGGTGCATTATTTGGCTATATTTTATGCTTTGATAGTCTACGCAAAAATTCTCAAGCTAAATTTAATCCAAAAGACTGGGCAGGGGCATGGATAGTAATTGATGAAGTAGTGCAGGCACTTTGGCATTTATTAAATTCATCCACCATGAAGGATGAGCGAGTAGAAATATTGCAGAATTTTAAAGAATTAATTCAATTAGTGTTAGCTACTGGTGGGAAAATAATAGTAGCTGATGCTGACTTGAATGATTTAGCTATTGATTATATTAAATCACTGGCAGGCTATGATTTAGAGCCTTGGATTGTAGAGAATAAATATCAGGATGAATCGTGCGAATGGAAAGTATATAAATATAACGGCAATACTCCTGAAAAGCTTGTAGCAGCTATGTTTAAGGCAGTTGAGCAAGGGGAAAAGATATTTGTATCTTGCAGTGGTCAGAGAAAGAAATCTAGATGGGGAACTCAAAATCTAGAGGCACTTCTAAAGAAGAAATTTCCCGATAAAAAGATACTCAGAGTAGATAAAGATAGTGTAGCCGATCCGGAAGATAAAGCTTATGGATGCGTAGGAAAATTAAATGATGTGGTTCCACATTACGATATAGTAATTGCGTCCCCCACGCTTGAAACTGGCGTATCAATTAATGTTAAACACTTTGATTCAGTTTGGGGAATATTTCAAGGCGTGCAAACTGTTGATTCTTGTTCTCAAGCATTAGCACGGGTGCGAGATAACGTACCCCGTCATGTATGGGCTAAAAAGACAGGATTGAGTTTTATTGCTGGCGGAGAAACATCATATAACAGTATTATTTTCACCCAAAACAAGCTTGCCAAGATAAATATTCTAAGCCTATCTCAAGCTGATTTTGCAGAAGAAATCGATACAAATTTTCAGCCTGAGAGTTTAAGAACTTGGGCTAAAATGGCAGCTTATATAAATATGGGAATGTACCATTATAAGAAATTCATTTTTGAAAAATTAGAAGAGGAAGGACATTCGATTATTGATACCGATGATGAAAAGATGTTGCAATTACTGTTGCAAAATGGAGAGAAAGTAATAATAGTAAACGATGCTGAAGGGGAAAACGCAAAAATTGAAATTACTAATACTAAGGATGAAGAGTTAGAAACTCATATAGAGGAAGTTGTAGGGATAGAAATTCCTGAGAATTTTGATTATCAAGAACTAAAAAACAAAAAAGCTAGAACAAAAAGGGAAAGATTACTTTTTGAAAAAGCTACTCTGCTTAACAAATATGGAGTAGATGTTACTCCCGAATTAGTCGAGCAAGATTATGATAAATGGTACTCCAAAATTAAGCTTCATTACTTATTTGGTGTAGGCAGACATACTCTCTCATTTAAGGATAAATCTAGAGCATCTAGCCAGTTAAAAGCAGGCGATGGGGCAGTATGGCTACCCACTTTTAATCGCTCTCAGATGTCAGCAAAAATTAAGGCGTTAGATGCGATTAAATTTAGTTGGTTGCTTGAGCAATCTGGATTTAGAGGGAATAGTTTAGAGTTGAAAGAATGGGCTGATTTTGTAATTCAAAGGGCAAGGGAGGTTAAGCAGGTTTTGGGAGTTACGATCAATCCCAAATACAGCCCGATCCAAGTAGCCCAAGCAATACTAGGGTTGATAGGCTTCCATCTACCAGGCATGGGAAGGGAAGGGGGAAGAGGGCAGCAGGTGAGGGTTTACGGGAAACCAGGAGCGGGTCACCAAAAAGGTGAGGATGGGAGATTGATATTAGATGAGCAAGGTCAAGCCATCCCCATATCAGATGGGCGTGAGGAGGTATTCACGGCATGGTTAGCCCGTGATGAGGAAGCAATGGCCAAAGCTAACTCAGCCGTTACCCCGGTAGTCACCCCCTCAGAGGATAAGGATGGGGAGTCGGTAGTCACGGTAGTCACGGCAGATAATAATAATATATTTATTAGCCTTGACTACGGGGTAGTGACTACCGAGGGCGTGACTACCGAGGATGAACCCACAGACCTGGAAAAGCTGATCGAGCGAGTCAAGCTGGTGACTGGTGAGGATGAATTCTGGCAGCTACACGATGAAGTTGGCAGGGATGCCTTAGAGGATGCGGTCATATACCAAGGCGATCGCCAAAAATACCAGATGCTTGGTTGGCTAAGGCAGGGTAGGGGTTAGATTTCCTTCTGCTGAAATTTAGATTTATGATAGGGGTGTTTTTTGAAATCTTCAGCCCTGTCATTTGGTGATGGGGCTTTTATTTTTGGCGTCATCAAACATAGTACTGTTGTATATAACCCTCTTGCATAAGAGTACCTTATTTATAAACCATTGTCTTATAAAACTAAGTACTGTTATATAAAAGTGTGTTGACAGAGTGTACTGGGTAATAGTAGATTAATAATTGAAGATTTCAAAAAACACCTGATATGCAGACCAAAGAAAAAATCGGTGACGTACTAGAGCGTCGTGCTGAGTCGCTTTATTTAGCAGTTAAAGACTTATACGATGAGGAAAAAATCAGAGAGCTATGTGAGGCTGAATTCCGTTGGCTGACAGAAGAGAAAGAAAAGCCTTACAATCATAATTCTTTGGGGACTGTTCTTAGTAAACATTACAACAGATACTTTACTTCAATCCTTCTGAAAGATGGGAACTCTTTTTATGATGATTCCCACGAAGGCTCAACACCCAAAAAACGCCATTTATTTTTTAAGTACTGTGGGTTTAGCAATGACAAGTGGGTAGACAGGAAAGCACTCAGTAGTCGAGTTAAAAGGGTAGAAGATGCCCAACCGATTGAAGTAAAAAAGTATCAAGAAAAATGCGCTGAATTACTGTTGTCTGAGGATACTTACGAGTTGGGAACGGGTTTAATTGCCGCTACTGGATGCCGTCCGATTGAGATTTTGCTCACTGGTAAGTTCAATTTTGTACCCGATGAAGAGTACAAAATCAAGCTTTCAGGGCAAGCTAAAAAACAAGGTAAAAATCCTACTTTTGAGCGTCCCGTACTTTTCCCAGCTAGCTTTCTAATTAAGGCTCTAAATCGATTTAGGAAGTCACCCGAAATACTTGATTTAAAAGCCAAAGCAGAAAAAATTTTAGCCAGCTTAAAAGAGGATGAGGTAGACGGTATTGATGCCAAGCTACGAGAGCAGATAAGCGCTAGTCGGAATCGGCTTTTGTGGGAAAGAACTACTAAGGCATTTGATGGGATTATTCCTCCCAGGTCTGGAGATGAATACGTTAATAATCAATGCTTACGGGCTGCTTTTGGTGCAATAGTTGTAAGGCGGGATTGCAAGGATAAAAGCGATGCTTACCGCATGATTTATTTTGCTAAAGCTGTCGGTCACATAGCCAAAGATGAAGCGGTGACAGAAAATGATTTAGTTAATATCGCTACCACAATTGGTTACGGTAGCTACTATATCCCTGATGGGATTGCAGTTGATTTCTTCCCCTCCCCTGCTATTGAAAAAGAGAAAGTCGGTACTGTTCGCACCTATGCCAGCGATATTGAAAGGGTAAAAGCGTACCAGGTTAAATATGGTTTCGACAATCAGCAAGAGGTAGTTCGTAAAGCGCTAGATGCTTTATATGACCTGATGGAAAATCCCAAAAAGCTTGTTTCAGAATCCAAGGATGAGGATATGCCAGCCGCAGATACCACAGTAGAAAAGCCAACAGAGAAAGACTTTTCAGCATTGCCGTCTGATGAGCTTAAGGGTAAAAAAACCCCTGGTACAGCTACCGAAAAATTAGACAGGGCAGTAGGGGCAATAATTCACCACAACGACTACGTGGCCACCAGCAACGATGACCGCTGGCAGATAAACCTAAGTTCTTTGAGGCAGTTGTCAGGGGTAAGGTTCGAGGCAGTCCGCAAATACCTAGAGGAAAAGCAGGGGATGATAGCGGATCACAATGCCAAGTATGAGTTAGGCGACTACCACAATCAAAAGTTAGGAAGGCGAGGGCTGAAAATTGAAAATGAGATTACCTGGTAACAAAGTACGCTAACCAGGTACGGGATAAGAGAACCCAGTACGCTATCAAACCAAGTACGGGCTAATTGATAAGAGTACTGGGTATCTATCAGAAAGACAAATATCAATTATTTAAATGTAGTACTGTTAGCAAAACAAGAGAGGACTGGATATGTGCAATGAGACGACAAGGCTAGAACCCTTACCACGCAAAGATTACAGC
>DATGYA010000345.1:0-4001 GCA_035298405.1 Kamptonema sp.
CCCCCATCTCCCCCATCCCCCCCATCTCCCATCTTCCCCAATCCCCGATCCCCCTCTCAGCTAAAATATTCAGAGCGCATAGACAATAACAACGGCCAACACTTGACACCAAGCCAGACGGCGAGGGCGATCGGTTAGCGCAACTTTCTTAGTGAAGAGCATCTTAAGAAAAACGTAAATTGAGTCTATCGTCACATTCTCTAAGTTTAGAACTCTGTATCGTGATGGAAAAGCAAGCAATGTATAGTCCCAGCTTATCTGGTGGTGCTGCCAGTTCTGAATCTGGCAGCCGCGTCTTTATTTACGAAGTGGAGGGCCTGCGTCAGAACGGAGAAACTGACCAAACTAGCTACCCGATTCGCCAGAGTGGGAGCGTGTTTATCGCAGTTCCTTACAACCGCATGAATCAGGAAATGCGCCGGATAGCTCGTCTGGGCGGCAAGATAGTCAGTATCCGACCCCTGAACGCAGAACCCAAAGCCACGCCGAAAGTCGCACCAGAGAATGGGCTACAGGTTCAGAAATCAGGAGAACCAAAGAAGCCAATGACTCAAGCAAAAGAAAAAGTTGATATTCCCGTCAATCTCTACAAGCCAGCTAGTCCCTTTATTGGCAAGTGTATTTCGACTGAAGAGCTAGTTAGAGAAGGTGGTGAAGGTACCGTCCGCCACGTCACTTTTGACCTTTCTGGTGGGAATTTGCGCTATCTCGAAGGTCAAAGTATCGGCATTATTCCAGAGGGTACTGATGCTAATGGCAAACCACACAAGTTGCGTCTGTATTCGATCGCGTCTACTCGTCACGGTGACAACCTAGACGACAAGACGATATCTCTCTGTGTCCGTCGGCTGGAGTACAAGCACCCGGAAACTGGTGAAAAGGTATTCGGTGTCTGTTCCACTTATCTCACTGGTTTGGAACCGGGGGCTGAGGTGAAAATCACCGGCCCTGTAGGTAAGGAAATGTTATTACCTGAAGACCCAGAATCCACGATTATTATGATGGCAACGGGTACTGGTATTGCGCCGTTCCGTGCTTTCTTGTGGAGAATGTTTAAGGAAAATAACCCAGATTACAAGTTTAAGGGTCTGGCTTGGTTGTTCTTTGGCGTTGCTTACACTCCGAATATTCTTTATAAAGAAGAGTTGGAGAAGTTGCAAGCTGAGTTCCCAGATAATTTCCGCTTGACTTATGCAATTAGCCGGGAACAAAAGAGTGCTCAAGGCGGTAAGATGTACATCCAAAATCGGATTCAAGAGAATGCTGATGAATTGTGGGAGTTGGTTCAAAAGCCTAATACTCACACTTACATCTGCGGTTTGAAGGGTATGGAAGGCGGTATTGATGAGGGGATGTCGTCGGCGGCTAGCAAGTATGATGTCAACTGGTCTGACTATCAGAAGCAGTTGAAGAAGAATCATCAATGGCACGTTGAAACCTATTAATTTTATAGGCTGAGAATTTCTCTGGTAGGGTGGGCTTTGCTCACCCTATAATTGTTTTAAACGATAAATTTTATCTTTGCCTCAGCATCCAGAAAGGGAGATAATCGACATGGTACTGACTGTTAAAGATTTCGAGCAACTGCAAGGTGCTTTAACTGACGCTCATTTGGACTACCAGTTAGAGCTAATAGATGGAGAAATTCATGTTATGGGGTTATCAGATGTTGTATCTAGCTATGTTATTGCTCAATTAGCAAGGCTATTAGGGAATTGGGTAGTACCGCGCCGATTAGGGTTTGTCCTAGAATCGAGTGGTGGATTTAGTCTGCCAAATTCAAATTTACGCGGCCCTGATGTTTCTTTTGTCAGTGCTACTAAACTACAGCGACTCCCGCGCACTTTTGCTAATATTGTACCTGATTTGATAGTAGAAGTTAAATCTTCAACCGATAGACTTAAGCCAACTCGCGAGAAAATCCAAATGTTTTTAAGTTTGGGAACGCAAGTAGGAATATTGGTCGATCCCGATCGAAAGATTTTGGAAGTTTATCGGCTGAATCTGGAGACGATCGTGTTAGGTGAAAGTGATATATTGACTGTTCCAGAGTTATTGGAGGGATGGGAGTTGGCGGTTTCTGAACTTTGGCCGCCTGTGTTTGATGAATAATGAAAGTTTTTTAATTGAATTATAAGCTTAAACAACAAAATCAAGATTTTGAATAAAAAGCTAAGGCAGAAGTATCTTACAATGGTAGTAGGTTAAATAAGTTTCTACAGGTTAAAGTCGTGGCTATAAAAATTGGTTTGCTGGGATTGGGGACTGTTGGCGGGGGCACAGCAGAGATTTTGCTATCTCCAGAAGGCCGCCATCCACTATTACAGGAATTAGAAATCTATCGGGTGGGGGTGCGCGATCGCGCTAAAACTCGGTCTTTACAATTTCCAGAAGATGTGCTCACTACAGATTTAGATGCGATCGCCACAGACCCGGAAGTTAATATTGTAGTAGAACTAATTGGCGGTTTAGAACCCGCGCGATCGCTAATCCTGAAAGCGATCGCCAACGGTAAGCACGTCGTTACCGCCAACAAAGCGGTTATTGCTCGCTACAGCGATGAAATCTTCGCCGCCGCCAATGAAAAAGGTGTTTATGTAATGTTAGAAGCTGCTGTTGCTGGCGGCATTCCAGTCATACAAACCCTCAAACAATCATTAGGCGCTAATCGCATTCAAACTGTTACTGGCATAGTCAACGGTACAACTAATTACATCCTGACACGGATGCAAACAGAAGGCGCAGACTTTGCCGATGTACTCGCCGATGCACAACAATTAGGGTATGCTGAAGCTGATCCTAGTGCAGATGTCGATGGGTTAGATGCTGCTGATAAAATAGCGATTTTAGCATCCTTAGCCTTTGGCGGACGCATCAAATTAGAAGACGTTTACTGTGAAGGCATCAGACAAGTAAGTGCGGCTGATATTGCTTACGCTGAAAAGTTGGGATTTGTAATTAAATTATTAGCGATCGCCCATCAAGATACCCAGCAAACTAGCGATTTAGAACTGCTTTCAATCAGAGTTCATCCTACCTTAGTCCCTAAAACTCATCCTCTTGCTAGCATCAACGGCGTTTATAACGCAATTTTAATTGAAGGAGAGCCAATAGGACAAGTGATGTTTTATGGACGCGGTGCGGGTGCGGGGCCGACAGCAAGCGCTGTAGTATCAGACATTATGAATATTGCCGCCATCCTGAAAACCGAAACAGTTCCGATTCCCCATCCTTTATTAAGTTGCACTCACCAACACTACTGCAAAATCGCCCAGATTCAAGAACTTTTCACGCGATTTTACGCCAGATTCCTAACTAAAGACTCTCCCGGTGTAATTGGCAAACTCGGCACTTGCTTCGGTCAGCACAATGTTAGCTTAGAATCAGTTGTGCAGACAGGAATACACGGAGAATTAGCAGAAATTGTGGTAGTGACTCACGATGTTAAAGAAGGGAATTTTCAACAGGCAATTGAGGAAATTAATAGGATGGAAGGTATACATAGCATTCCCAGTAGGCTGAGAGTACTGTAATTATAGCTAGGGAACTGGGAACGGTGAACGGTGAACAGCCATTGGTGTCAACTTAATAGCAAACTCTTAATCCGACAGGGGTTAAAACCCAGGGCTGTTTCATTCTCGGAAAAACCGCGATTTTGTAGGGTAGTGCCCCCGTGCCTACCCCCCCTCACCAACCATAAAATGAGGGTTTCAGACCTCTGGGCGGGCACGGGGGCACCGCCCCTACTAATAAATTTAACAATTTTCTTCAGTCCTCTGAAGAGGACTTTAGCTATTAGACAGGGACTTTAGTCCCTGACGGGCTTTCGGATCGCAGTTAACACCTTAACAAATAACAATCAACAACTAACCACTAACCTTTAACTGCACCAGCAGTTAAACCCTGAACAATGCGTCGCTGAAATGCTAAAACTAGCAATACCAGAGGTAAAGTTCCCAATACTGTAGCCGCAGCAATCGGGCCATAAGGAATTTCAAATA
>DATGYA010000346.1:0-3377 GCA_035298405.1 Kamptonema sp.
ATTATCTTTATCGATGAAATTGATGCTGTGGGCCGTCAGCGTGGCGCTGGCATTGGTGGTGGTAATGATGAGCGGGAACAGACTCTCAACCAATTGTTGACGGAAATGGATGGTTTTGAGGGCAATACTGGGATTATTATCATTGCCGCAACTAACCGCCCTGATGTGCTTGATTCGGCTTTACTGCGTCCGGGTCGGTTCGATCGCCAGGTTTCGGTAGATACTCCGGATATTAAGGGCCGTTTGGAAATTCTGGAGGTTCACGCTCGCAATAAGAAGCTGGGTGCGGATATTTCTTTAGAGGCGATCGCGCGTCGGACTCCTGGTTTTACTGGTGCTGATTTGGCAAATTTGCTCAATGAAGCGGCAATTTTAACTGCTCGCCGCCGCAAGGAAGCGATGACAATGTTGGAAGTTGACGACGCTGTGGATCGCGTTGTGGCGGGGATGGAAGGCACTCCTTTGGTGGATAGTAAGAGTAAGCGTTTGATTGCCTATCACGAAATTGGTCACGCGATCGTGGGTACTGTGATCAAGGCTCACGATCCCGTACAGAAGGTGACTTTGGTGCCTCGCGGACAAGCTCGCGGTTTGACTTGGTTTATGCCGAGTGAAGACCAAGGATTGATTTCGCGATCGCAAATTCTGGCTCGCATTACAGGCGCTTTGGGCGGTCGTGCTGCGGAAGAAGTCGTTTTTGGTGATGCAGAAGTGACTACTGGTGCAGGTAACGACTTGCAGCAGGTGACGGGAATGGCCCGACAAATGGTAACTCGCTTTGGGATGTCTGACTTGGGGCCGATGTCTCTGGAAGCACAACAAAGTGAAATATTTTTGGGCCGCGACTACACGGCGCGATCGGAGTATTCTGAGGAAATCGCCTCTCGGATCGATGGTCAAGTGCGGACAATAGTCGATCATTGCTATAACGAATCTCGCCGAATTATCCGCGAAAATCGCACCGTAATTGACCGCTTAGTTGATTTGTTGATTGAGAAAGAAACGATTGACGGCGAAGAGTTTCGGCAAATTGTTGCTGAGTACACTTTTGTTCCTGAGAAGGAACAATATGTACCTCAATTGTAGGCTTGGGTTTAGCAAATAAATTTTGCCAAAAGCCGACAATAATAGTCTAAAACCCGCCCTAAATGCTAGGGCGGGTAATAACATTAAGTTGTTAGTGCCTAATAAGTATGTGATTTAACCATTAGCAACTAACAACTAACAACTAACAACTAACAATTATGACAAATCCAGCAGAATATAGGCAACGGCGCGAACAGTTAATGGCTAAAATTGGCAACGGAACGGCAGTATTTCGCAGTGCGCCGATGGCGGTGATGCACAATGATGTTGAATATGCCTATCGCCAAGATAGCGATTTTTTATACTTGACTGGTTTCAATGAAGCCTCTGCTGTAGCAGTGCTGGCACCGCACCATGAAGAACATAAGTTTGTGCTATTTGTGCAGCCAAAAGATCCGGAAAAGGAAACTTGGCATGGTTATCGTGCTGGTGTTGAAGGCGCTAAGGAACTCTACGGTGCAGATGAAGCTTATCCTATTAATGAGTTGGATGAAAAGCTGCCTAAATATTTAGAAAAAGCTGAGCGAATTTATTATCATTTGGGGCGCGATCGCGCGTTTAATGAAACTCTCCTCAAACACTGGCAACGCTTAATAGCAACTTACCCCAAACGCGGTATCGGCCCAACGGCGATTGAAGATTCTAATTTAATTCTACATCCCATGCGCCTTGTTAAAAGCGCAACTGAATTAGAATTAATGCGAAAAGCCGCTGATATTTCAGTTGAAGCTCACAACCACGCTATGAAATTCGCAAAACCTGGTTGTTACGAGTACGAAATTGAAGCAGAAATCGAGCATATCTTTCGCCTTCGCGGTGGCAATGGCCCTGCTTATCCTTCAATTGTAGCCTCTGGTAGCAATTCTTGCGTGCTGCACTACATCGAAAATAATCGTCAACTTCAAGATGGAGATTTGCTGTTAATTGATGCAGGTTGTGCTTACGGTTATTATAATGCCGATATTACTCGCACATTCCCGGTAAGCGGCAAGTTTACCGCAGAACAAAAGACGATTTACGAGTTAGTTTTAGAGGCTCAGTTGCAAGCGATCGCTGAAGTTAAGCCCGGAAATCCCTACAGCAAAACTCACGAAACTGCTGTGCGCGTTATAGTCCAAGGGTTAATGGATTTAGGGCTTCTGTGCGGTGACATTGAAGAAATCATTAAAGAGGAGAAATACAAGCCTTTTTATATGCACCGCACAGGACACTGGTTAGGGTTAGATGTTCACGATGCTGGTGTTTATCAGTATGGCGAAAATCCCCAACTTTTGCAACCAGGGCAAGTCTTGACAGTTGAACCGGGAATTTATATCTCTCCTACTATTAAACCAGTGGAAGGGCAACCAGAAGTTGATGACAAATGGCGCGGTATTGGCATTCGCATAGAAGATGATGTGTTAGTAACGCCAAGCGGCCATGAAGTTTTGACCGCGGCAGTACCTAAATCTGTGGAATCATTAGAATGGTTAACGGTTAACGGTTAACGGTTAACGGTTAACTGTTAACTGTTAACAACTGCTAGCCGAGAACGAATTTCAGTGCCAGTGTACTCTGGCACCCAACCCTCAGTACCATTAAAATAGCGCACTGCTTTAATCCGGCGAGTTGCGGTTAAATAAAACCAATGTTCGCTGAGGGCAGGCACATTGATATATTCTTCAGGTTCCACAGTTAATTCCACCTGATCTCCGCCGGGACGTACAAACCCAAAAATCCCTTCCCCGGCTACAATGTAGCGAACTTCATCATCAGCGTGGGTGTGAGCCTGATAAAATTTAGATAGCATTGCATCTAAATTTGGAGTCTCTGGGTGCAGTACAATTAAATCGCGAGAGTGATAGCCAGCCGTTTGCTTTAGTTCTTCAAAGTAGCTATCTAAAGCTTCTAGCACTTGCTCTTTCTCGCGATCGCTAAGGGCATCTTGGGCTAGCAATTTGCGAATTTCTGGATTGTCACCAATCGGCCAGCGATTGAGTTGAATGTTAAGCGGAGCGAGTTCGCGGGCAATGTCGCTCAGTTGAGTGTAAGTTTTACCGTTTTCGAGCCGTAAAATAGCCATGCTGCACCTCCCAAATTCTAGGTTAGAGCCCATAAGACGCGATGAATCGCGCCTCTATTAAGGACAATAATTATAACTGATATTTTGCACCGCTAGCTATGGGATGCAATTTTTAATTTTTAATGGTTGAGCGCGGATCGATCGCAGGTTTGCGTTCCACTAAACGGATTTGGTTTTGCTTCACTACTACTGTCACCAGCGGTAGGGAACGCTTAGCAGGGCCTTTAAT
>DATGYA010000347.1:0-4106 GCA_035298405.1 Kamptonema sp.
CCCAGAAACTGAAGTATCAAGTGTGGTGACAGGTCTTAAACAGCTAGGGCCGGAACCTTTTTCAGACGAGTTTACAGTAGAATATTTGGCGGCGAAACTGCACCGCCGAGGGCGATCGATCAAAACTGCTCTGCTCGATCAGGCCCTGATTGCCGGTTTGGGCAATATTTATGCGGATGAAGCTTTGTTTGTCGCGGGAGTGCGATCGCAAACCCCCTGTTCAGATTTGAAAATCGAGCAAATTCAACGCCTGCACTCCGCCATAATTCAAGTCTTGCAAAACGCCCTCAACGCTGGCGGCACTACCTTTAGCAATTTTCTCAACGTTCAAGGCGTTAACGGCAACTACGGTGGTATTGCTTGGGTGTACAATCGTGCAGGTCAACCTTGCCGCGTTTGTAGTACACCGATTGAGCGGCTGAAATTGGCAGGGCGATCGAGTCATTTTTGCCCTCAGTGTCAGAAATGAAGGAAGAAGGAAGAAGGAAGAAGGAAGAAGGAATAAGCGAGAAGGAATAAGGGAGAAGGAAGGAAGAATAAGGAAGGAGGAATAAGGAAGGAGGAATAAGGGAGAAGGAAGGAGGAATAAGGAAGAGGGGATGGGGCGAACATTATCAATTACTAATTACCCTGCTGTATCTCATGTAACTGAAAACCGCTATAATTTCTCATAATATTTGTCAACGAGAACGAGAAAATTATGGCAGTCAAAAAAGGTAGCATCGTCCGCGCAATCCGCGAAAAACTAGAAAATAGTGTAGAAGCAAAAGCTAGCGATACCCGATTTTCCTCCTACATATTTGAAACCAAAGGCGAAGTGATGGATCTTCGGGGCGACTATGTTCTTGTCAAATTTGGTCACGTACCAACACCCAATATTTGGCTGCGCCAAGACCAAATCGAAGACTTTAAATAATCAACTTAAGCTATTAGCCAGGGACTTAAGCTATGAGGCAGGGGTTTCAACCTCTGCCGGAGTAACGGACTGACAGACGGCCCGACAGTCGGTTTAACTTTAAGTTAATACCTATGAATTGCCTACTCATATCAACAAAATTATCCTCAGTATAGAATGACTTCTTCCCATTTTTCCCCCCCGACTTGCCGCTCAACTCGCGTATCCATTATTGGTGCGGGGAAAGTTGGTAGTACCACCGCCCAACGAATCGCAGAGAAAAACATTGCGGATGTGGTGCTGCTAGATATTGTAGAAGGTTGGCCCCAGGGAATTGCCCTAGATTTGATGCAAGCTAGGGGAGTGGAAGGCCACGATCGCCAAATTATTGGTACTAATAATTATGACGATACTGCTGGTTCAGATATTGTAGTAATAGCGGCGGGGCTACCGCGGAAACCAGGTCAGAATCGCGAAGACTTGATTAAAACTAACGCTCCAATTGCGATCGGGGCCGCGAAAGAAGCGATCGCGCGATCGCCAGAAGCAATTTTAATTGTAGTCACAAATCCCCTGGATATTATGACTTATTTAGCTTGGGAAAACACAGGTTTGCCCCAAAGCCGAGTTATTGGCATGGCGGGGGTTTTGGATTCGGCTCGATTTCAAGCTTTTATTGCAATGGAATTAGGAGTTTCCATTGCCGATATCAAAGCTACAGTTTTAGGTTCTCACGGCGATTTAATGGTACCTTTGCCCCGCTACTCTACCGTTAACGGCATCCCTCTTACTGATATTATGGATGCAGCAACCATTGAGAGATTAGTGCAGCGGACTTGCAATGGAGGAGCCGAAATTGTCGGGTTAATGAAGATAGGGAGCGCTTATTTTGCACCTGCATCTTCTATTTGTGCAATGGTGGAGTCAATTTTATTTAACCAGTCGCGGATATTACCTTGTAGCGCTTATTTACAAGGAGAATACGGCCTGCAAGATATATTCTTAGGCGTTCCTTGTCGCTTAGGATGTCGCGGGGTAGAACAGGTGTTAGAACTTGACTTGATGGAGGCAGAACGATCGGCATTGATGGATTCTGCTCAATTGATTCATAGGACTATTCAGGAAGCGAAGGTAATTCTGGGGAGTTGTTAATAGCGCGATCGCACTTTTGGGAAAATGAGATTGCAATGTCTGCGGCTGGCTAGGGCTACGCAGAAGGTAGGCTCATAAACTAAAATTGAACGTATCCTAAAAAGTAGAGGAAAAGAGGCAATACATGAGTACAGAGCGCTGGGATGATGCTAGGCTAGACCGCTTAGCTAATACGGTTGAGAGTAATAGTCGTGCTATTGAGAATAACAATCGCTTGATAGAGAGTAATGCTCGCGTGATTCAAGCGTTAGCAAATGTGGCAGCAGAGGCAAGGGAAGAACGAGAACAGTTATTTCAAAGGATGGATCGACAACACACAATTATTGTCCAACAACAAGAGGAGATTCGTGGACTTCAAACTGAAAATCGTCGCATTCTTGATATTCTGATAAATCAGCATAATCAGGGCGATAATCCTACTGCTTAACTCAATCACAAAGTAGGCGATGCCTGCGGCTGGCTGCGCCTACGCACGTTGGGGAAGAGAGGCGCGATGCCTAATGCTAGCTACACCTACGCGAAATGTACGCTCATAAACTAAAATTGAACTTATCTTAAAAAGTAGAGGAAAGGAGAAAAATATATGACTACAGAGCAGTGGGATGATAATAGGCTAGATCGCTTGGCTAACATGGTAGAGAGTAATGCTCGTGTGATTCAAGCCTTAGCAAATGTGGCAGCAGAGGCAAGGGAAGAACGGGAACAGTTATTTCAAAGAATGGAACAACAAAACGCAATTATTGTGCAACAGCAAGAAGAAATTGTGGGTTTAAGAATTGAGATAAGACGGACGCTTGATATTCTATTAAATCAGCGCGATCGGGGGGATAATCCTACTGCTTAATTATGGTCGATACCTGCGGCTGGTTATGCCTAAGCGCTTTGGGAAAGGAAGAGCGATCGCAAGAGCAAAATTTTAGAAAAAATCATAACCATAAATTGCCATATAATAGCAACAAGAGTCAAAAATCTCAACATAAAGCCTATGTCTACTTATAGCGATGTACTGAGTCAGGCTCAAAATCTTACTCCTGAAGAGCAAGAGCAACTTTTAGAAGTATTGTCAGCATTGGTTCGCGATCGGGTAACAACCCAGACTAAGGATAGCAGTGAAAAATTGCCCAGTAAAAATTTAAAGAAATGGCGCGGTTTTTTGTCTAACCGTGTGGATGCTTTAGAGTTCCAATTGCAACTTAGAGAAGAATGGGATGAGTAATAAATATCTTCTCGATACCAACATCCTGATTTACTACTTCAATAAGGATTTTAAGCGTGTTAATGGTTTAACTATATTGAATCCATTTGATTAGGTAAAAGCAGGGGCGATCGTACTTGAGGAAGATAAGGGAGATCGTATTTACCTCGCTCCTAAATCTTTTTAACAACAATATCAGACTTATTAAATCCTATGCAATCCTTGGGATGCGGTTATTTCTGGGTACCCAAGAGCAGGGTAAAACCACATTTTTTAGTCTCAATCCAGTTATGAAACAGTATGTTAAAAATCGATTATGGTCAACTTAACCCAAAAGTCGGCGGCAGCGGTTAAAACCCCTGATGGACTAAAAAATTAACATTAAGTTGAAACTAATGTAGAGTAATAAATAGATTGCCAACGTCTCTAGACCAAGCAAAGTGTTAAGGTGAGACACAGAAACATTGAAAAAGTTACTAATCAGGAGTTTTCTCCTAACTTTATTATTTTTACTACCGCAGATCGCGATCGCGCAACTCTGGCGACCCGTCCGAGGTGGCATCCTTTTCGGAATCAGCGGTATGGCTTTAGTCGATCGGCAAAATGAATCCAGTTCTTTCTTAGTAGTCCACGACAATAAAAGCAAAAACCAAGGTCGCCTCGCTATTATTACTGTCACAGGCAAAGAACCTCCCCAATATTTCCCCGTCGATTGGCCTACAAATGCAGAATTACCCGTGGATTTAGAGGCACTAACTGCTGTTCCTGGCACATCTGATTTTATAGCATTAGCGAGTGCGGGTAGAGCTTATCATATTAGACTTGATGTAGTTCAAAAAACTGTTTCAGTTCTCAAAGTCTTTG
>DATGYA010000348.1:0-22748 GCA_035298405.1 Kamptonema sp.
ATATAGCTACTTGCCTGAAGTAAATAATAGTAAAGTGTGCAAAAGAAAAACTGAGCTTCTGTTGCTACGAAGTGGTGGAATCAATCGCAAAAGGATTCATTTCATCAACTTCTGGAGCTTCTGGCTGTGCAGTTGAATCTGCCGCGATCGCATCTTCGACGGCGAATCCTTCAGCAATACCAACTTCCTCGGAGTCTGGTGTCTGTGGGCTTTGAGCCACAGCCACCGACTGGCTCGACTCACTGCCTGCTTGCTCGTAAACAGCAGAGCCAAGCGAGTAAAGCATTTGCTGGAAGGTTTCGATTTGCTGCCTCATTTCCTCGTAGGGGATGTTGGGATTAGCGATCGCCCCACGTAGAGCTGCTGCTGCTTCCTGGGCTTGGGCCTTGAGATCGTCGCCGATAAATACCGCATTAGCTTTTAAGGTCGCTTCATAATTATAGAACAGCGTATCGGCTTGATTCTTGAGTTCTACCAGTTCTTTGCGTTTGATGTCTTCTTCGGCAAACAGTTCTGCCTCTTGCCGCATCCGCTCGACTTCGGTTTCACTCAAGCCGCCAGTGTTACTAATCTGGATACTTTGCTCTCTGCCTGTGCCTTTATCCTGAGCTGAGACTTTGAGGATACCGTTGGCATCGATTTCAAAGGCAACCTCGATTTGAGGCACACCGCGTGGTGAGGGAGGAATGCCTTTGAGCAGGAATTTACCCAGACTTTTATTATCTTTAACTAGGGCGCGTTCGCCTTGGAGGACGTGGATTTCTACTGAGGTTTGCCCGTCTGCGGCTGTTGAATACATCTGGGAACGGCTAGTAGGAATAGTGGTATTACGCTCGATGACTTTGGTAAATACCCCGCCTAAAGTTTCCAAACCCAAGGATAGAGGGGTAATGTCTAGTAGCAGCAAGTCTTTGACTTCACCGCCCAACACACCTGCTTGAATTGCCGCACCGAGGGCTACAGCTTCGTCTGGATTAACGGAGCGATCGGGAGCAACGCCGCCGAAATACTTGCTAATTGCTTCTTGGACTGCTGGAGTTCGAGTCGATCCCCCGACTAAAATAATTTTGTCAATGTCTTTGGGGGTTAAATTTGCGTCTTTAAGAGCTTGAGTCACTGGATCGATGGTACTTTGCACCAAATGAGCTACTAATTTCTCAAATTGAGTGCGACTGAGATCCATTTCTAGGTGCTTTGGCCCTTTGTTATCAGCGGTGATGAAGGGCAAGTTGATGGAGGTAGTATCTCTGCTTGAGAGTTCAATTTTGGCTTTTTCGGCAGCTTCGCGGAGGCGCTGCAATGCCATTTTGTCTTTTGAAAGGTCGGTGCCTTCATTTTTGTGAAAAGTTTCTACCATCCACCGCACCAAACAGTTGTCGAAGTCGTCACCTCCCAAATGGTTGTTACCTGCGGTAGCGTTGACTTCAAAAATGCCGTCCCCCAGTTGCAGGATAGAAACGTCAAACGTACCGCCGCCTAAGTCAAAGACCAAGATTTTTTGGTCTTGGTCTTGCTTGTCCAACCCGTAGGAAAGGGCGGCGGCGGTAGGCTCGTTGACGATTCGCAGGACTTCTAGACCTGCGATCGTGCCTGCATCTTTTGTGGCTTGGCGTTGAGCGTCGGTGAAGTAAGCTGGCACTGTAATTACAGCTTGGGTAACGGTTTCTCCCAAGTAAGTTTCCGCATCTTGCTTGAGTTTTTGGAGTACCATTGCCGAAACTTCTTGGGGCGTGTAATTTTTGCCGCGAATTTCGACATCTACGGTATCGTCTTTGCCTTTGATGCAGGTATAGGGAACGCGGGAGCGTTCTTCCTCCGTGTCATCCCAGCGTCGCCCGATGAATCGCTTGATGCTGTAAACGGTATTTGTCGCATTAGTTACGGCTTGGCGTTTGGCGAGTTGCCCAACTAAGCGATCGCCACTTTTACCAAATCCGACAATGCTTGGAGTTGTGCGCCCGCCCTCTGAGTTTGAGATCACGACGGGCTGCCCTCCCTCCAAAACCGCTACGCAACTGTTGGTTGTACCCAGATCAATGCCAATTACTTTTCCCATAGCGCTCCTTGAAATAATCAAAAATTAAAAATTAAAAATTAAAAATGACAATATACATTTTTAATTTTTAATTTTACATTTTCAATTTTTAACTGGGATCGGAATTATTTTCCTCAGCTTCGGCGGGTTCGGGAGCTGCTGCCACTTTCACCATTGCATGGCGGAGGACGCGATCGCCAAGCATATAGCCCCGAACCAGTTCCTCTGCCACCGTCCCCTCTTCATACCGATCGGTAGGTTCTCGCATTACCGCTTCGTGAAGATTAGGGTCAAAAGGCTGACCTTCTGGACGCATAGGAGAAACTCCAACCCGTTTGAGGCAGTCTACCATTTGTTTATAAACACTTTGGTAGCTTTTATGTATGCCCATCTCGCCGTCAGTTTGCGGCTTAATATGCGACCTCGCCCGCTCGAAATTGTCGATTACTGGCAACAATTCCATGATTGTGGCACACTTCACCTGCAAATCCAACTCTTCCTTTTCCTTAGCAGTGCGCCTGCGGAAGTTCTCAAAATCTGCTGCCAGCCGCAGATTTTGATTTTTTAGATCTTCTAGCCCAGCAGCACTGGCTTGTACCTGAGTTTTTAACGACTCATTTTCCTTAGTTGCACTTGCCAACTCCTCCTTTAAAAACTCCAGAGCTTCAGCTAGCCCAGGATCGGCAAAATTAGCCTGCGTTGGCGTTGCTGGTGCATTTACGGAGGGTTGCGATGCCTCAGAGCTTTGGTATGCTTGAGCAATTTGAAGCTCCCAGTCGAGCGGTTCGTTAATTTCCCCAACAACCATTGGCTGCGTTTCGCCTGTCGCTTGCGTCGCTTCTGGAGCGGTAGCCGCTGAGTTGGGATCTTGGTATTGCTGGTTTTCCTCGTCAATCATAGATAACTGCGCTACACAACCCACACAATTCTAGCAGTGAGAAGAGCCGCGCCTCCCTTGTTAAGTTGCAACAAAAAAATGCGATCGAGTAAAAATCAACTGTGCGGCCCGAAAGACTGCCTTCTGCCTTTGCTAGTAGCCAAAGTGCACAATTATTAATCAAAATATATATCAAAACCCTGCGGAACGGCTTGGCAAAAGCTATCATCATAGGACAGAACACAGCAAAGTTTAACCAAAAGACAGCTATCTACGGTCTTTGGATACTCAGCTCAGCCTTCCTAGCTGAGTTTTATTCAAAAGCTAATGAACTTAAGAGCCTTCTCTAAATTTGTAGTCACTGGGGGCTTCATAGTTGCGATCGCTGTCTTAATGCGAGGGTGCAGCTATCTTAACCAAAATTAGCTTCTTGGCAGCTCTGGCAGCCGGAAGAACATCCTACTGCAAAAGCAGCACTGGATACTGGTTTATTCAAAGGTCGAGAGCGCTGGCATTAACTCTAGGTAATTCACCAAACAATTTGGGAATATAGATTAAGGAGATCTTAAGCATTAACTATGACTAATACATTTGAGCGGCGTCCCTCTACCTCCCTAGTTGTCCAAAGTAATTTTTCTCCGGCCCTCAACAAAATGATTCAGGCTGGTTATGTTAATACTGACCAGCTCAAACAAGCCCAAATTGAAAGCCGTAAATCAGGCAAGCGCTTGACAGAGGTACTAGAAGCGCTTACAGGCCAACCTCTGCCTCCAGAATTGCTGCGTCAGTACAAGAAGCAGCAGATGTTTGAACTTAAGCTGGTGTATGGCGTTGAAGCCTTTGACCCAGAGCTAACTCCGCTTTCTACCGAACAGCTTGGATTTCTCCTCGATCTATTAAAAATATCGATTGACACTTGCACTCAAGGGCGGTTTTTGCCAGTACAGAAAACGGAAACTGAGCCGCCATCAATTGTAGTGGCAATGGCCGATCCGGACAATCTTAATTCTCAAGAAGACTTACGCCGAATTTTGCAGCCTCATGGATTGAGCTTTCAGAGACGGGTAATTACCAAAGATGACTTCGACGAAATTGTTTCTGCTTACCGAGAGGATGATGCGAAGAAAGCGGCAATAAAAGCGGCTAAAGAGAAAGAAGACAAGCTGCAATTCGGAGGAGATAATTTTGAAGTTGAACTAGAAGAAATTGGCGGTGATATAGAAGACATTGCTGTTTCTATAGATGATGCAGAGGCGGCTCCGGTAATTAAAGCTGTGAACGTGATCTTGGCGAAAGCATTGTCGGAAAAAGTTTCAGACATCCACGTAGAACCGCAGGAAGAATTTTTGCGAATTAGGATGCGGAAAGATGGGGTATTGCAAGAATATTTCCGTTTTCCGAAGCAGGTAGTGGCGGCAATTACTTCTCGCTTCAAAATTCTTTCTAGCATGGACATTGCGGAACGCCGTCAAGCTCAAGATGGTCGTATCCGTCGTAGGTTTGAAGGTAGAACTGTAGACTTCCGAGTTAACAGTTTGCCTTCTCGCTATGGTGAGAAAATAGTGCTGCGGATTTTGGATAGTTCCAGCACTCAATTAGGTTTAGGTTTGTTAATTTCCGATCAAGAAACTTTGGCTTTAGTTAGAGAAACTGCGAGTCGGCCTTTTGGATTAATTTTGGTGACGGGGCCGACTGGTTCGGGTAAGTCAACTTCGCTGTATTCAATTCTGGCAGAAAAGAACGATCCGGGAATTAATATTAGTACGGCAGAAGATCCGATTGAATATGCTTTGCCGGGGCTAACTCAGTGTCAGGTGATTCGCGAAAAAGACTTGACTTTTTCTAACATTTTGCGGGCATTTTTACGGCAAGACCCGGATGTGTTGCTGGTCGGGGAAACGCGGGATAAAGAAACGGCAAAGACGGCGTTAGAAGCGGCGCTGACGGGTCACTTGGTGTTAACAACTTTACACACGAATGATGCAGCGGGGGCGATCGCGCGTTTGGACGAAATGGGCGTGGAACCGTTCATGGTATCCGCTGCTCTTTTGGGAGTGTTGGCTCAACGCTTGATGCGAAGGGTTTGCAGCGATTGTCGTGTTCCCTACACCCCTGCTCCTGAAGAACTCGGTCGCTATGGCTTGTCAACTTCCCAAGAAGTGGATATCACTTTCTATAAAGCCAATATTGTACCTTCAGAGGATAGGAAAGCACTGTCAGAAAGGGGGGAATTGTGCAAGAAGTGTGGTGGTGGGGGTTATAAAGGGCGCGTTGGTGTCTATGAATTTCTGAAAGTTACAGAGCGACTGCAAACCCTGATCACTCAAGGTGCTCCTACCGAACAAATTAAGGAAGCGGCGGTAGAAGAAGGAATGAAAACTTTGCTGGCTTACAGTTTACAGTTAGTACGTGAAGGTGCAACTACTTTTGAAGAAGTAGAACGGGTAACGTTTACTGATACTGGTTTAGAGGCTGAATTAAAAGCTAAACGCAAGCAGGGGCTAACCTGTAAAACTTGCCGAGCTGAATTAAAGCCGGAAATGTTAGATTGTCCCTACTGCTTGACACCACGCTTTATAGATTAATTGGGCGAGCAGGGGAGAGGGGGAGATGGGAGACGGAGAGATGGGGAAACTTTTTCCCCAATTAGCAATTAGTAATTAGCAATTAGCAATTAGCTTGGCCAAGCTCCGCCCAACTAAGAATATTGAGTTACATTGGTCTGTAAGTATCAATCTGATTCGGGAGACGTATCTATGGGTTTGATGATTGAGGACGTATTGGAGTCCCTTGTAGAGCAAGGCGGTTCGGACATTCACATCCAAGCCGGCGCACCGATCTTCTTCCGCGTCAGCGGGAAACTTACCCCTCAGCCTCAATTTGGGGAAATTTTAGCTGCTGAGGAAGTCCAAACGCTGATCTTCCAAATGCTTAACAATATGCAGCGCAAGCAGTTGGAGATGGAATGGGAGCTAGACTGTGCTTACGGCGTGAAGGGCTTAGCCCGTTTCCGGGTGAATGTCTACCGGGAGCGGGGTTGCTGGGCGGCTTGCTTGCGGGCCTTGGCTTCCAAGATTCCTAACGCAGATGCACTGGGAGTACCGCAGGTGTTGCGGGATATGACGGAAAGACCGAGGGGATTGGTGTTGGTGACTGGTCAAACTGGTTCTGGTAAGACTACCACGATGGCGGCTTTGCTGGATTTGGTGAATCGGACGCGATCGGAACACATTTTGACAGTTGAAGACCCGATTGAATACGTTTTTCCTAATATTAAAAGCTTATTTCACCAGCGGCAAAAGGGTGAAGATACTAAGAGCTTTGCGAATGCACTAAAGGCTGCTTTGCGGGAAGATCCAGACTGTATTCTCGTGGGAGAAATGCGGGACTTGGAAACTATTGGCTTGGCAATTTCAGCCGCAGAAACGGGTCACTTAGTATTTGGAACGCTCCACACTAACTCTGCTGCGGCAACTGTAGACCGGATGCTGGACGTTTTCCCTCCGATTCAACAGCCACAAATTCGAGCACAAATGTCTGGTTCCCTGGTGGGAATTGCTTCTCAAAACTTGGTGCCGAAAATTGGTGGCGGTCGTTGCTGCGCGATGGAAATAATGATGAATACACCCGCTATGGCTAACTTGATCCGGGAAGGAAAAACTGCTCAAATTTACTCCCAAATCCAGATGGGGGCTAAATTGGGGATGAGGACAATGGAAATGGCTTTAGCTGAACTTTTTAAAGCGGGCAAGATTAGCTGGGAAGCAGGAATGGGTAAAAGTGGCAAACCGGATGAGCTCGAACGCTTGATCGGGCCTGCACCAGCAGGGGCTAAGGCTGGTGGACATCATTAATTTCTGTGGGATTTGGGATGGGAATTTAAGCTGAAATTCTCCATCCTAAATCTAAAATCTACAATCTAAAATCTAAAATTTTGAGAGGTAAGAAATGGCTACTAATGTTGTTCGCGGAAAGCCGAAAGCTGGTTTTGATTTGAGTACAATTGGTCATCAAATCGAGCTGGCAATGTCCAGTGTTACAGTTAAGGACTTGGCTATTTTCGCTCGTCAATTTGCGGCGATGTTCAACGCAGGTGTGGCGATGGTCAGATGCCTTGCGGTGTTAAATGAGCAGTGTTCTAATCCAAAATTGAAGAATGCGCTGACAAGCATTAGTGCGGATGTGGAACAAGGAAGCGAACTTTCTACAGCGATGCGAAAGTTTCCTGATGTTTTCGATCAGCTTTTCCTAAGTATGGTGGGTGCGGGAGAGGTAGGTGGCGTTCTTGATGAGGTTCTGGAACGCTTAGCAGTTTTAATGGAGAAAAATCATAAGACACAGAGCGAAATTAAGTCAGCTATGTCTTATCCGAAGACAGTGTTATTCATAGCAATCATCATTTTTTTCGCGATGACAATTTTTCTGCTGCCAACTTTTGCTAAGATTTTCAAGGACATTGGTGCAGATTTGCCAACATTTACCCTAATGATGTTAGGGATCAGTTCATTCTGTACAACTTGGCCCCCGATACCGCAGGTAACGGTAATTGCGAGTCTAATTGGTCTTTCTTTTGCCTATCAGATGTATTACAAAACTCCGGTTGGTCGTCTGCAAATCGATAAAATTATGTTAAAAATGCCTGTGCTTGGGGATCTGCTGGAAAAATCGGCGGTGGCGAGGTTTTGTATCATTTTTGGAACGCTGACGCGATCGGGAGTACCAATTCTTAATTCCTTGGAGATTGTGAGAGATGTGGCCGGAAATCAAGCGATCTCGAATGCGATTGAATACGCAAGGAATCAAATTATGGGCGGGGGGATGATTAGTATTGCTTTGCAAGAACAGGCTGTTTTCCCGGCTTTGGCGATTCAGATGATGGCTATTGGTGAGGAGACGGGGGAATTAGACAAAATGTTGATGAAAGTGGGTGTTTTTTATGAAACGGAAGTGGAAGAAGCGGTTAAAGGATTAACGAGTATGATGGAACCGCTGATGATTGTAGTCATCGGGGGTATTGTAGCGTCGATTCTGCTGTCGATGTATCTGCCGATGTTTGCTGTGTTTCAGAAGATGTAGAAAATTGTTAACGGTTAACTATTAACGGTTAACTGTTAACGGTTAACTGTTACTAATTACCATTTAAAAATGCCTGTTAAACAATCACATTACGAAGCGCTGCTGGCGGAGTACAGCGAATCAACGGCGGCGATCGCGCTCCTAAAACGCTATCGTCTTTATCTAGAAATGATTCCTAGTATGCGCCGTGCCCATGAGAGTGTAATTACTATTCCCCTGCCTATTGTACGTCTGCGGGAAGGTGTTTCGGCAGGGTTTAGTGGCGTAGATATAGCGCCTGGACAGGCTATTTGTCTGCCTTGCGATGTGGCAATTTTAATGTGCGATCCGGAATGGAAGGTGAAAACGGGGGTGGAAATTTTGATTTTCATTCACCGCGATCGCGAAGATTATTCGGAGTTGCTTTCTCGTTGGCGACAGGCGCAGATTTGGCTAGACAAGGGTTATGAGTGGGTGATGCCGCACCGCTACAGACATATTTATAGTGAGGAAGCTGAAGAGATTCATCCGTTATTTGTGCTGTTTGAGGAAACGCCGGAACGGATTCAGCGGGGTTTAAGAGGTGCGGGTTTGCCGTTTGTAATTGAAAGTTTTGAGTCGGCTATTGAGGAAGAGGAATCTGAGTTTTTTTCTGCCGATAATCCATCAATAACTAGCGATGAGTTCGACAGGGGCTAAATATAAAAACCCCTGTCTCATAGCGAAAGCCGTCTGAAAATTAATAGACAGCTAGTATTTAAGTTCTAGAACCGAATTTTGCCACTTTGCTCTAAAAAATGAGGGTAAAAAAACTTTAATTACCTAACAAATTGGGGCATAACTTCGGCAGCGGTGAATAAACCGTAAATGCCGCGACGATGTAAGTTTACACCTGCTTTGAGATAGCCAAAAGCTGGGCCGCAAACGTTAGCCGCCATACTGGTTTCATCGCCTAATGTAAAGGTATGAGTTGATATTTTGCCCTCAAAGGTGCGGCCTGTAATTTGTACATTTGTACTGAGGGGTTTTTTGGGATTTCGGGTATCGACAACGCCGCCAACTGTGACGCGATCGCGCGTACAAATTCCAGCTAATTCTAACATCACATCGTCGGCGTGTTCCATATTTTCTAGTTTCAGCAAACCGCCTGTTTCATTCAGCAAAGCTTCTACTTCAGCCTCAGTCATTGCTTGGGCTTTTTCTACGTTATAACCCGGTAAATGGGCAATATCTTCTCTAATTGTGGCTCGGTAAGCTTCCCAATTAGCAATTCCTACGCCAAAGGTAATTTTGACGCTATGAATTTCAGCGTAACTTTGAGCAGCCAAGGCTGCCGCTGCTGTTAATAAACCAGGTGTTGCACCGCAACCAGTCATGTAGGTGATTCCTGCTGCTTGCAAGTCATCTTTCATAGCTAGAAGTTGCTCAACTGCACTGGTGCGTTTAATCGCATCTACTAACACCCCTCGCCAACCCGATTGAATAAATTGCTTCGCTACAGATGCCATAAAAGTATTAGGCAAATTGGGTAAGGCTAAAAAATAACCTTCTACGTTGTCAGCTTTGGCGATTAATTCTTCAATGCTGCGATCGCTGAGAATACCATAAGGTTCTAGATAACCCAAGGAACCTTGAGATTTGTAAATGGCGGCGGCGCGATCGCAATTTAACCCATCTGTGGCATAAGCGTAACCTTTTTGGTCGGCTGCTGCCACCAATAGCATTTCGCCTTTAGGAGCGAGCACCCTCGCTGCTGCTTGACCTAAACCGCCAAAACCCAGCACGCCTACGCGAATTGGGACGTTAATTGTATTTGTAACTTGCTCTGCACTCATGGCACTTAATGGAAATTGGACAGACTTTTATTATCATCCCACGCCGTCCGATCTGAAACATGATTGAGCATACTCCTCATAGCCGTTAGTTTGAGCTGGAGGTGAGATAGGTTCAGTCCTCGTTAAAGTTAAAATCACCTAAGAAATTCCCAAAGCTGTTTCAGACATTGTAATAAAATTGTTAGACAAAACTTTCTGGTAAATTGGAAGCTCAATCGTAAACTTTGCCCCCTGATTCGGAGCCGAAATACAATTGAGCTTACCACCATGTTTCTCCACTACAATCTGATGGGAAATTGACAACCCAATACCAGTGCCCTTCCCTAAAGGTTTAGTAGTAAAAAATGGCTCAAATAGGTGTTTACTAATCTCCTCTGTCATCCCAGGCCCATTATCCTTAATATGGATTAGCACCCGATTAGATTCCGTAACTTCAGTGCGAATAAAAATCTTAGAAGGATTAGCTTTCATTTCACTTAAAGTTCGCCTCGTATTGTACTCCTCTAAGGCATCAATAGCATTAGCAACAAGATTCATAAATACCTGGTTAAGCGGACCAGCATAACATTCTACCAAAGGCAAATTGCCGAACTCTCTGACCACCTCAATCGCAGGTCGATCGCCCCTTCCTTTAACGCGGTTATGCAAAATTAACAGCGTACTCTCAATACCTTGGTGAATATCTACTGACTTCATTTCCGATTCATCTAATCGCGAGAATATCCGTAACGATTGAACAATTTCGCGAATTCTATCTACTCCTACCTTCATTGAACTCAGTAACTTAGGTAAATCTGCAACCAAAAAATCTAGGTCTATCTCGTCTATTTTCTCTTCAATTTTTGAGCCAGCAGCCGGGAATTCCTGATGATAAAGATTGACAAGATCGAGCAGACTTTTAGTATACTCATGAGCATAAGAAAGATTCCCATAAATGAAATTAACAGGATTATTTATTTCATGGGCTACACCTGCAATAAGCTGGCCTAGAGAAGACATTTTTTCGCTCTGCACAAGTTTAGTTTGCGTGGTTTGCAATTCTCGAAAAGCTTTTTCTAAGCATTGAGATTGCGTTCGCAATTGTTCTTCCGATTGCTGTAATTCTGCCTCTGCTTGGAGACGTTCTTGAATCTCTTGTTTAAGCAATTGATTAGATTTCAAAAGTTCAGATGTCCTTTCCTCAACTCGCCTTTCCAACTCCGATGTTAACTTCAAAAGGGAATTTTCCGCCTTAATACGCTGTTGGATTTCTGCTTCCAAACACACATTTTTTTCTAGGAGTTTCTTCGATAGGTTATGGAGCTTCAGATGTACATTCACGCGAGCTAAAACTTCCTCATGTTGAAGAGGCTTAGTGATATAATCCACCGCACCACAATTCAAACCTTTAACCTTATCCACCGTATCAGCAAGGGCAGTCATAAAAATCACCGGAATGTCTTTTGTTAAGTCATTAGCTTTCAATCGCCTGCAAGTTTCAAACCCATCTATTCCGGGCATCAGTACATCCAAAAGAATCAGATCTGGCAGAGCATATTCTACCTTTTGGAGAGCGCTTTGACCATCCCTAGCCACCAATACTTTGAAGCCATAATCAGCCAAAAAATCGAATAGTACACCTAAATTAGTTATGGTGTCATCTACAATTAAAATCGTGTTTTGTTCGGGTAGTTCGTTATTCATTATTTTGCAGTTCTATATTGCTTAATAAATTCCAAGATTTGTTGTTCTTCAAATCATTTTACTTAGATTGTAACCGAAAATGCTAGTGACCATGTGCGTAATTTTACTGATAAAAATTGATAAATAGGAGGGAGTCAGGTAAATATACTGAGATATATTGGAGGATTAACGAAAATATTCAAAAGCACTGTTTTATTAGGTTTATTTCTATATTTTAAATGGTATTGAGGCATTACAATTAAGTTTAACTTAATTATTTTTACTGTTTTTTGAAGTTTAACAAATCTAAATATACAGAAGTTTTCAGGTAATTGAGGCAAATATCAACTGAGTTATACTTCATAAACCTGCTATTTTCTGTAACCGCGATCGCACCTCCCCGACTATCCGGCCAAAATGTCGCGCTCGCTCAAAATTTCCTTGCCAAAATTTACCACTTATGTATGACTTGACTAACGTCACGAACTACGCGAAACTTAACAGACAACTGACGTAGCGCTTCCACATATTAATAACTTTTGTTAAGTTATGACTCGCAACCTCACAATTAGTCACAATTAGTTTAAAGGTTTGCGAAGCTAGCCAATCTGATAGAAGCGACTTCAGCAGGCATCGCCGCTAGCTTACTGGTGCCGGTGTCTAGTCCCACAATTCCCTAGCAATCAGCCAGGATTTATGGAAACACTAGAATTTGTGATTTATCCAGATGGTCGCGTGCAGGAAAAAGTGACCGGCATTGTCGGTGCATCTTGCGCGGAGGTAACGGCTGCGATCGAAGCCCAGCTTGGCTTAGTACTCCATCAGGAGTCAACTTCTGAATATTTCGCAGCCAGAGTGCATCAGTCAGCGGAAGCTACAGCTCAAGTGGCTTTTAGCGATTGGTAAATTGTTTTGTTAAGTTCTGTTTAATTACTTGAATATCACCATGTCACACTTTAGCCAAATCAAAACCCAACTCCGCAATCTGACCTCTTTACAAGCTGCTTTGACGGATCTCGGTATCGACTGGAAAGCGGGCCCTTCCGAAGTACGCGGCTATCGCGACCAAACTAGCAATGCTGAGGTAGTGATCGCACAAGATAACGGTTATGACCTGGGATTTAGCTGGAACGGTACTGAGTATGAATTGGTGGCAGACTTGCAATTTTGGCAGCAAGCTTGGTCTGTAGACCGTTTCTTAAATAAGGTGACTCAGCGCTACGCTTACCATACAGTTGTTAGTGAGAGTGCGAAACAGGGTTTTCAAGTTGCTGAGCAACAGCAAAATCAAGACGGTTCAATCCGTTTGGTGGTGCAGCGTTGGTGCGCTTAGCTTATAGACTTCTTAACAATTGCCAGTTAAAGGCAGGCATCCTGCCTGCCGATAAAGTTTCTTGGAGATGTCTGGTAGTTGATACCTGTGGCTACAATGTCAAAGTCCGCGCAGGCGGACTTAATTAGTATTTAAAGAGGTGGAAATGTCCGATTCTTATCCACTACAAATAGACTCTACGAGCGATCGCTCTGGTTTGGAGCCGGAATTGGGAGGATTTTTGCGGGATACGCCCCAGCGTTCCGGTTTTGAGCCAGAGTTGGGCGGAACGCTGCGACAGAAAGGTGTATACGTTGACGAAATTACCTGTATCGGATGCAAACATTGCGCTCATGTTGCTCGCAATACATTTTATATTGAGCCCGATTACGGGCGATCGCGCGTGGTGCGGCAAGATGGCGATTCCGAAGATTTGATTCAAGAGGCGATCGAGACTTGTCCAGTCGATTGCATCCACTGGGTTGATTACACTGAACTTAAGAATTTGGAAGAGGAACGAAAAGATCAGGTAATTCCCATCGTAGGGTTTCCCTTGGATCGGGCTGTGATGCGGGCTCAAATTCGCCAACGGCAAAAAGCAAGGCGCGATCGCAAACGCGCTGATTAAATCTGTTACCATTTACCAGTTACCAGTTAACAGTTAACAGTTAACATTACTGATTATTTGAGAGGGTGATGATCGGCAAGAATTTTTTCAACTCTAGCTTCATCAATACGGGCAGTTAAAGTTGTTGCTTCGTGGTTATCGCGGATAGTTTTTGCTAAAGTAAAAGATGAACTTACGGAGAAAGTTAAACCCATACCAACAAAGCCTTTTACCCAGTAATCTATAGGTAAGTAAAGGATGCCAATAGTGGTTGCCGAAATCGCAAGAATAAAAGAAGCCCAACATTGAAAAATCCAAGCATTAGTATCTTTTTGACGTACAACTTGTTGTGGCATATTTCCTCTGACTAAAATTTGCTGATTAGCTGATTAACTTATAGAATAAAAATTGTGAGTTAAAAGCGATAAGTGATAGGGACAGTTTATAAAAGTGAACACTGCGATCGCGCATTTGGTTTCTTAGAAAAAACGCCGCATATAGGGTTTGAGCTTCAAAGCATAGGAGCAAGAGTGGACAGTTGTAAAATTGTACTAAGGGAGACAGCGAGAGAGAAAAGGTGAGTGCTTTTCACCTGCAAATAATTTAATCAAATCTACAGTTTCCAGGGTAGTCAAGCAACGGAGTCAAACCGAAACCTATGTTATTCAACAGTTTTACATTTCTCGTATTTTTTATCATCACCTTTTTTATCTATTACCTTCCTCCACTTCAAGGATGGCAACTTCCTATCCTCGTCCTTGCCAGTTTAATATTTTACAGTTGGAGCGCCCCCGCCCTTTTAATTCTCCTAGTTATCTCAATTTTAATCAATTCAGCAACCAGCTTTCAAGTAGCCCGCAGCTTAAAAAAAGACAAACAAATATTTTGGGCTGTAGTCGGAATTGCCATAAATATTTCAATACTCAGCCTGTTTAAGTATGGAGCATTACTCACCCATATTGCCATTGATAATACTAAATTTGCCAACCCTGAAAGCGGCATCATCTACTTACTGCTACACTTACCTCTCCCCATAGGCATCTCTTTTTACACATTTGAAGGTATCAGCCTCCTCGTTGACGTACTCGCTCAGAAAAATAGCCCAACTCCATCAGATTCTTATGTTTCTCCCAACTTCTTCCAACATCTCCTCAACACTTCATTTTTCATTGCCTTTTTCCCCCATTTAATTGCAGGCCCGATTTTAAAAGCCAAACATTTTTATCCCCAGATTAGCCCTAAATATATTAGAGATATTCCTTGGAATATAGTTTTTCGTTCGCTGGTAGTCGGCTACTTTCTCAAAATGGTCATAGCTGATAACCTAAAAGACTACACATTTTGGATTAGCTATCCTTACTACTATGGATTTGGAACTATTACTAATCTAGTTTTTCTGTTTGGCTACTCAATACAAATTTTTGCAGATTTTGCCGGCTACTCTTTAATTGCCATAGGTTTAGCCGCTTCCTTGGGCTATACCTTACCAGATAATTTTAACTTTCCCTATATTTCGCGATCGCTTTCAGAATTTTGGAGACGGTGGCACATCTCCCTATCAACTTGGCTGCGAGATTATTTATACTTCCCACTAGGAGGAAACAGAAAAGGAAAAATTAGAACATATTTAAACTTAATGGTAGTGATGACATTAGGAGGATTATGGCACGGAGCAGCTTGGAGTTATGCAGTTTGGGGTATTTATCATGGATTGGGATTAGCCGCAGAAAGATTCTTTAGTTCCCTACAAAAATTCCCAGCCGATACAACTCAGAAAGAAACATCAATATGGCAGCAGTTAATATTAGATATAATTAAAGTCATTTTCGTGTTCTCATTTGGTTCCTTGGGATGGCTTTTATTCAAGCTACCTCGATTAGAAGAAGCAGTATATTTTTTAGGTGCTTTGGTTAAGAATATAGGACTAAAACCTACCTGGAGCTACATTCTTCCAGTTCTCATTTTTTCGCTGCCAGTAGTAGTTTACCACATTCCTCATTTTCCAACTTGGCAAAAAATCATGAAAAAAGATAATTTAGGTAAATTTGCCAATAACGCAGGTCGAATTTATCAAGACATAGCTATAGGAATTATGCTAGCACTTATACTCTTGAACAGTGGTAGTTCTAAGGAATTTATTTACTTTCAATTTTAGAAGGAGTTCCATGTTTTCTAAATTACAGTTCGGATCGATCTGGCGTTCCTTGTTAATTTGCCTATTTATAATGGTTTTCTATCAGACTTTAGTTAGTGGAGGAGTGATACTACCTACTGATGGTGTTAGTATCAGCGAAAGTAATCTGATCAAAGCTCAAAGATATGTCTATGAAAAAAATCCAGGTTTAAAATTGACAATAGTAGGAAGTTCCATAGCTGAAACTATTAATCCCAAAGACATTGGCTCTGAAGTAAGTAGTTTAGCTCTGGGCAAAGGTGCTTGTCAAACTGGTTTAGAGATACTGAAAAGAACAAAATTAACACCAACGATAGTCTTAGTAGAAATCAATGAAACTATTACTAGGAAAATAGATAAAGATTTGATCGATTCTGTATATCACCCATTTTTTTACTGGTTGCGCGGTTCTTTGTCAATACTTAGAGAAGAATACCGCCCCCTCAGTATTTTTATTGATTATCTAGAAAATCGGTCAAATTCAATAATTAAACTTACGAGAGAGGAGCAAGATCGGCAAGAAATGCGCTACACTAATCCCGATCTGTCAAAATATAGCATCCAAACAGAAGTAGATCGCGAAAGCAAGTCTTTATCTGAAAAAGACATAGAAATTATTGCCGCAGAATCCGATTACATTAAAGCTCAAATTGCAGAAATCAAAAAAAATGGCAGCGTGCGGTTAGTTTTATTTGATATGCCGAGAGAACCAATAGTAGATCGCGGTATTAGGAGAAAGCAAGTAGGGGTGCTGATGAAAAAGCTTTTTCCGCCAGATACTTTTGAGTGGTTATCGCCCCCGCCTGCGCGAGAGTGGCGGACTAACGACGGTATTCATTTGATTCTTACTGACGTTCAAGATTATGCTTTGTTTTTGAGGGAACAATTATTTTAACACAAATTGCTGGCTTAAGGATTCAAAAAATCTAAATGTTCGCCGGGGAGAGATCGCAACTTCGCTGTCGATCCTTCTAATTTCAAACGACCTCGATCTAACATTACAATCCAATCAGCTCGATTAATTACTCTCGGCCTGTGGCTAATCAAAATCGTAGTTTTACCCCAGCGGTACAATAATAATTGTTCTAAGACTTGAGTTTCACTGACTGGATCTAAACCAGCAGTAGATTCATCCAAAATCAGAACTGGCGGGTTGTTGAGAATTGCCCGCGCGATCGCTAATCTTTGCCGCTGACCCCCAGAAATATTTGCCCCAAATTCCCCTAAAATAGTTTGATATTTTTCAGGTAATTTGCTAATAAATTCGTCAGCACCAGCAATTTTACAAGCTTTAACAATCTGCTCAAAAGTAACTTCAGGGTTTCCCAGACGGAAATTCTCTAAAATCGACCGACTCCAAAAATGAGCATCTTGGGGAACTAATACTACCTGCTGTCTGAGACAGTCGAGAGAAAGGTCTTGCAAGTTATAAAGACCGATTCTAATATTCCCAGATTGCAAAGGATATAAGCCAGCAATAAGTTTAGCTAAGGTACTTTTACCGCAACCAGAAGGCCCAATTAAAGCAATCGCTTGACCTCCTGGTAAAGTAACAGAGAAATCTTCCAACAAGTCAACTCTACCGGGATAGTGAAAATTAATACTTGTACAAACAATCTCAGGGCGGTTGCCAATTTGAACAAAAGGCTTATCGGCATCGCCTTGAGTTTCTGGTGTCGCATCTATGACTTCTGCTAAGCGATTTGTAGCCGTCTGAACGCGGGTGATTTCATCGGCAAATCCTATCAATGTATTCACCCAAGTTGTAACATTTTGATTCATGCTGATAAAAGCTAGCAATTGACCAATACTTAATTCTTTATTAATCACTAGCCCACTACCTAGCCACAGCAGCACAATGCTGCCAGAACTGCCCACAAACCCTGAAAAGATATTATTGAGAATGCCAATTTGAAGGGTGCGGAATGTAAGATTTGCTAGGCGACCAAAGCGGCTTTGTAATTCTTCCCAAAATTGTTGGGTGCTGGCAGTAGTCTTGAGGGTTAAAGCGCCTTTGAAAGTCTCCACCATTACACCTTGGGTTTCCGCTTCTAAGACAAGTAAACTGCGAGTTTTTTGGCGGAGAGCGGGGAGAAAAGCTATAGTTGATAAGGTCATTAAAGCTGCTACAATAGTAGCGGCTAGGGTGAGGGGTATGCTATAAAATAGCATGAAAGCTAAAGAGACAGCCGCCATAAAAAATTGGCTAGGCAAGCTGACAAATACTTGGGAAACTAATTGATTAATTTCTTGGATATCTTTTAAGCGGCTAATGATTTCACCGCTGCGCCTAGCTTCGTAGAAACTTAAGGGTAAGCGGAGAAATTTTCTGCCGAATTCCATTACAATTCCGAGTTCTAGGCGTTGGGAAAAGTGGGCAATTAAGTTTGACTGTACTAATTCCAAACTGCTACCGAAAAGGTTCATAATTACAACTGCGATCGCAACACTTGCCAGCAGTTGAGTATCGCCGCGAACCAGGACATCATCTGTAAGTATTTGAATCAGGAAAGGCGAAGCAATGGAAAGCAAACCCAAGACAATATTTAGCAATAGCGCTTCAATTAAAATCTGGCGATACGTCCAAACTTGCCTCAGCCACCGTTGTAGAGAATTGGCAGGCTGCTGGTCATAATTATGGGTAAATAATCTACTTGGATCGGGTTCTAGGAGCAAACAAACCCAATCAGTCCACCCTTCTGTTAACTCTTCTTTAGAAATGTAGCGGATGCCGACTGCGGGATCTGCTATCGCAAATTTTTTCCCCCGCTTACCGTACAAAACTATCCAATGATTGCCGTACCAATGAATAATAGCAGGTAAAGGTGCGCCGTCAAGCTGTTCTAAAATATTAGGTGCTGCTCGTACAGATCGCGCATTGAAACCTATAGTTTCAGCTCCCTGTTTTAGCCCCAATAAAGTCGTCCCTTGTTGACCAGTTCCTACAGCTTCTCGCAGTCGGTTAATTGTAAAAATTCGACCGTAATATTTAGCAATAGAAGCCAGACAAGCCGCTCCACAATCTTCTTCACTCTGCTGTAGAACAACTTGGTATTTCATAAAACGATTGACTTGCCCATAGGAGGGCGTACCCTGAAAAAATGGAATCAAGTCTAACATTGGTAATTGTTAGTTGTTAGTTGTTAGTTGTTAGTTGTTAGTTGTTAGCTGTTAGTTGCTGGTTGTTAGTTTTTGGTGACAACGTTACATAATCCGTTGCCGAATTGTCATTATTCTTGGTTGTCTTTGTCGGTCGGCATTGCCACCAACTGTCTCTGGGTATTCATTACAAACTTTGCAAGTGGCAATGACCAGCTTACATTTAATTATGTTTTAGCTATTTCTACTAAGTAGGTGGACATAAATAAACGCTGATATAGCTTGTAGGGTGGGCGCTCGCTGAAACCATATTAGCTATTAGTTACAAGATTTTTGCGGCGATCGCCCACCTTACATTTATTTATGTCCACCTACTTAACCCTGAACAACCAACCACTAGCCACGAACAACTAACTACTAACCATTAACCATTACCTATCACCAATTACCAAATCAGAAAAAAGCACCCATAAAACTCAGGGCGCTCGATCTAATTTAAAGTTTAAACACCGCCTTTGTGAACTTTAACGGTATCTCAACACCACTACTGTTCTGTAGGAACGCTCTCGGCGCGGGTAGTACATATAGTGCTGGCGCGGGGACTGGTTCCTGTTGTAAACGGGGCGCTCAGAATTATAGTATCCGCAGTTACCATAAGCACCGTTAACAGTGGCAGATTCCTCAGCAGTAAGTTCTGTGAAGAGTGAGTCGTTTTTGTGTGTTTGCATGATTAAATTCCTCTGATTTGAGTGGCTGAAAAATTAGTAAAATCGCACTACTGCACTAACTGCGATGGTGCCTCGGTAGTGTCTGTAGTTGTGACGGCGGGAGTATTCCTCCTGATAGTGGCTGCGACGCGGATAGTAATAGATATAGTCGCTATCGTAACCATGACGACGGCGGCGGTGAGACGCACCGTTGACTGTCTCCGATTCTTCAGTAGTAAGTTCGCTGAAGAGTGCTTGATTTTCCGTTTGTTCCATAATTACCTCCTTTTAAGTAGACTGAATCCTGAAAAATTTCAGGAATTTGTGCGGATTTTTCACTCTACCCTGTGAATTCTGATCCAAACTTCTAAAGCGATCCTTCACGTCCGGACAGCTTGGGAGAAATATGCCAAAATCATTAGGGGATAGGTCACAATGTCTCGCACTCCTCAACCCAGACCGCTTCACCCTTTGCAAAGCGATGAGTTTTTACCTCCAATGAGTCGCTGGATGACTTTAGGGGGGTTGTTTCTGGTGGGAACTTTTGGGGCTGCGATCGCACTTGCCAGCGTTACAAAGTATCATTCGACTATAAGAGCAGCAGCAATTGTCCGTCCGGCGGGAGAGGTGCGAATTGTCCAGGCTGGAACTGAAGGAACGGTAGAAAGCGTGGCGGTGAATGAAAACCAGATAGTGAAACAAGGAGATGCGATCGCGAAAATTGATAGTTCTCACCTTCGCAGTCAAAAAAATCAATTGCAAGACAACATCCAGCAGTGCGAATTAGAATTAAGTCAAATAAATCAGCAAGTTAATAATTTAGAGAACCAAATTTTTGCCACTGCACAATCGAAATCTTCCCCAAATAAGACTCCGGCAATTGCCTCGGAATCCGTCGAATCTGCCCTAGTACAGTTAGCAGGTTCTATGCCGGATCTCAGTCAACAACTTGCTCGCGATCGGCGCTCTTTGGTGGTTAAACGCTCGGATATTCAAAAGCAAATAATTCAGGGGAAAAAAGAACTAGATCGCATTGCCTTTAAATTGGAAAATAGCGTAGTTAAAGCGCCTACAGACGGAACAATTCTCAAAATGGAACTACGAAATCCAGGTCAAACCGTACAGTTAGGAGCCGCGATCGCGCAAATAGTCCCCAGCGATGTACCCCTTGTACTCAAAGCTAGAGTTGCGGCTCAAGATATCGGTCAAGTTAAACTCAGTCAACCCGTACAAATTCGGATTTCTGCGTTTCCTTATCCAGATTATGGAACTTTAAAAGGTACAGTAAGTGCAATTTCACCAGATGCGATCGCACCTCAAAATTATAGCAGTGGTGAAGCATATTATGAGGTGACAATTCAGCCAGAAAAAGCTTATTTAGTGCGAGATAAATCGAGGAATAGTGTTTTTTTGGGCACACAAAAGGCTTATACTGCACGTCAGTAGCCCATTCAATCAGGCATGGAAGGCAGAGCTGATATTATTGCTTCGCAAGAGACAGTTTTGACATTTATATTGAGAAAAGTTAGGCTGCTGACTGATTTTTAAGACCGAAAAATAATTTTTATAGCCACGATTTTAAATCGCTAGGATCTCTACAACTTCGACACCGCCGCACAATTTTTTAAATACCACCGCCAAGGCAGATCGACACCCTTAGAAATTCCAATCCGAGTAGTTTGTATAAATGCGATCGCGCCTCCATCTACACCCTCTTGAAATTCCTCACTCCGGTGCTCCAACCACAACGGTTGACCCACAGATAAAGGCAAACCATTCAAACTAGAATTAATCTCAAGTACACGGCAAAGTTTTCCAGGCCCAGCAGCAATGCGATCGCGCTTCAAATGTTGATATCCCTCCGGTACCGACTCCAGTTGTAAAGCTCGAATCAACACCGCACTGCCAACCCCTTCCAAATCCGTCACAATATTCAAACAGTGGTACATACCATAAATAAAGTATATATAGCTCGTCCCCGCAGGCCCAAACATCGCCTCATTGCGAGGACTGCGGCGCACATAAGCGTGACAAGCTGGATCTCCCGGCGCATAAGCTTCCGTCTCCACGATCGCACCCCGCAGCATCTCCCCATTAGGAAACAGGCGCACCAGCGTACAGCCCAACAAATCAGGGGCGACACTAGGAGATGGACGTGCCAGCCAAGAAGAGTCTACAATCTGAGTGTTTTGACTCATTGAATAGAGGAAGCTCACTTATGGATGTCAAGTTGGTTCTAGCAGCCTTAACAGTTGTTTTCACCATCGGTTGCTTGTTCTTCGGCACAAAAAACGGATTTTACGACAGCAATAACTATCACGGCAACGGCTCTGCCCACTAAAATTCACAACTGATTCATTTTTAACCGCTGCCTGACTCAGGCGGCGGTTAAGTTTTATAACAAATTGCCCATTCTTCTAAAAAATCTAATAGTTATCTGCCATTAGTATGAAAAAAAATATATTTTTTTATATCTAAAGATTGAGGAAGTTACTTAAATAATATATCACACTTGAATAGAAAGCAAAAGGCTGTGCACCTGCTGTTATAAACTCTGGGCAACTACTTGAACTCACAATTGCTTAGAGAAACTATTTTAGAAAAAACACTGTTTTTGTAGCAGCTCAGGTTCCTAAACCTGGCTAGAAAGCACCGTCTATGTAACCCTGATTAATTCGGAGATGCGATGAACACAATCAACCTCACTCGTCGGAGAAAATCGCGCTGGATGGCTTTGCTGCTGACAGTGCTCCTAACATTTCCCTTAGTCACTGCTTGCGGCTCCAGGCAAGCTTCTGTACCACCTCCCGTTGACGATACTCGCAGTGGACAAACAGTCTCAGATCCCAACCGTTCGCCCGAAGTAAAGAGAGGATTGTCAAATACTCAGAAAGTAGCAATTCTAGCCGGAGCTGCCGCGCTTTACTACCTCTACAACCAGCATAAAAACAAACAAGAACAAGGGCCTCAAGGGCAATACTATCTTTCTAAGAACGGTCGCGTTTACTACCGCGATGCCGAACACCGAGCTCACTGGGTAACGCCGCCCTCCGAAGGCATTAGAGTACCAGAGTCAGAAGCACAGAGATATCGTGAATTCCAGGGCTATAACAACAGCGCAACTGGTCGCGATCTTACTAGCTTGCCGGAAGCTAGAACAGCAGTCCCAGCGCAGTAAATGCTGAATTTTATAGCGGTTTTCAATGGCATTATCTGCTACAGGGTATTTGCTAATTAAAATTAGTATCTACCTACTAATTGAAAACTGCTATAGAAGCGTTTTACCACTGATGCGATCGCACCACCAGTAACAACAAATTGGGGCGACCTAGAAGCACAAGTAATGTGTTTTAGACAGCCGTTCCCTCAGTGATAAAAATAGGAGA
>DATGYA010000349.1:0-5691 GCA_035298405.1 Kamptonema sp.
CCAGTCGGGAAATAACCCCGTGCCTCCTTACTATGAAGTAGTGATGCCCTATCCCCCCCGGCCTGAGTTAAGCGAATTTACTGTCAAACCCGATCAAGTTAAAGCTTGGGCAGAGGCTGACGAACATGAAGGTAAATTCCCCTTCTATCCTGAGAGTATCGAATCATCAGATGGGGTGCAATTCGTACATCCTCCCTATCCCTATATCCTCCTTAGTTGCACTTAATTGATATTGCCAGCAGTTCGCAGTCTAAACTTAAGTCAAGGTTTAGATTGCGATCGCCACACCAAAATTATACCTATTAAAAATATTATTAATATGCGCGTAAATTCTGCCAAAATAAGTAAGCTTTATTTTTTCCCATTTCCTAATTATCCCTATGCTGAACGGATATCGAATTATAGATGCAGATTGCCACGTTTTTGAACCAGCCGATCTATGGGTGAACTATCTCGAACCACAATTTAAACAATTTGCCCCATCTCCCCCAGATATGACAATCAAGGGAGAGAAGATTTATCACAAAATTCCTGGTAAAATTCATGAATTTATAGTTAGCAAAGTTGCCCAAAATCACCCCACTTCAGCCTATTCCGATGGATTCGATCCAGAATCTCATCTCATGGCAATGGGACAAATGCAGACAGATATTGCGTTTCTTTATCCTAGTCTGGGATTATGGGTTTTAACCATTGATACCATGTCCCCTCAAGTAGCAGGAGCTTTGACCCGTGCCTACAATAATTGGTTGCTAGATTTTTGTAGCTATAATCCAGCCATGCTCCAAGGAGTAGGTGCAATTAATCTTCATGCTCCTGAAGATATGATCCGCGAATTACATCGGATTGCCAATTTTGGCTGGAAGGCTGTCTTTTTATATCCTAACCCAGTCAAGGGAAGATTACTCAGCGATCGCGCCTATGAAGCTTTTTGGACAGAATGCGAACAACTGGGGATAGCAGTAGGATTACACGAATGTGGCAGTCATGGTCGTTTACCTACTACTGGGGCAGATCGATTTAACACGCAATTTGCGATGCACGCTTGTTCTCATCCGATGGAACAAATGATGGCTTTATTAGCCTTGATTGAAGGAGGGGTGTTAGAAAGACATCCACGACTGAAATTTGGTTTTTTAGAATCGGGCTGTAGTTGGCTTCTCTACTGGCTTTGGCGATTAGATGAAGAGTACGAAAAGTTACACTGGGAGGTTAAGGATAATGTTAAACTCAAACCCTCCGAGTATTTCCGCCGCCAATGTTTTGTTTCTATCGAACCTTCTGAAGCCTGTTTACCAGAAGTTGTCGAGTACATCGGTACTGATAACCTGATATTTGGATCGGACTATCCTCACTGGGATCACAGTCGAGACATTGTTAATAGCATTATCGATCTTGAAGACAGTTTATCCAAGGCAACAGTCCAAAAAATTGTTTGGGATAACCCTTGTCGATTCTACAATCTATGATATAATCCCGAAATTCACACACTAAAGTCTGGCAAAAGACTTCTATTTGAGGATATCTATAAATATGGCAATTGCTACTAATCTGACCAAGCCTGCGATATCTCCCGACACTGGCCTGTTAACTAAATTGCTCGAAATTGAGGAAAACTCTAAATCACAGAGCCATTACGATCTACATTATTTTCAAGTGCTGATCGTCAATCAACACGAAGACGGGAGTATTGAAACAACATTACTCACCAAACAAAAGCAAGACTTCAGGGATATGAAAGTTTTGGAAGCAGGAGGTACTGTTGGAAGCATCGCAGACAGCTTGCCTTCTAATGGAGTTCAACTCGATCCAAAGTTTCTCCCCATTAAAAATCTTGATGGCAGTCTCAATCACAAGAATCTGGCTAAATATTCTACGGCTCGATTTCTATTCCAGTGCCGAAAGCTATCGCAGTTAATGGCTAAAACCTGGCTTTCCAAAGACTACTTTGATAACGATTTGGATGCCAAAAAAGCAGAGATAGCCCGAAAAATATTCTTGGCTGCCAACCTGAGACCAAATAATTTTGAGCCTTCATGGGCAGAGATTCCAACTACTGGGGAAACAACTGATTGCATCATTAAATCAGATCGCCTTAACCAGCAAGGACTACAATTAAGTCTTTTGTTTGGAGGATTAGTATATACTCCAGTAGAGCCTGGCTCTGACACTTATGTTCGCATCTGCGAACCAATTTTAAGCAATTATGAACTTGTCTATGAATATGCGTTCAAAGTATCTTGGGATACTTTTTATGCAAACAGGACAGATTATCCCCAGTCGGGAAATAACCCCGTGCCTCCTTACTATGAAGTAGTGATGCCCTATCCCCCCCGGCCTGAGTTAAGCGAATTTACTGTCAAACCCGATCAAGTTAAAGCTTGGGCAGAGGCCGACGAACATGAAGGTAAATTCCCCTTCTATCCTGAAAGTATCGAATCATCAGATGGGGTGCAATTCGTACATCCTCCCTATCCCTATATCCTCCTTAGTTGCTGTTAATTGATATTACCTTGATATTGCCAGCAGGCGATCGCAACTTACACCTTACTAAGGTGTAAGTTGCATTTAGCAAAATAAATTAATCAGCATTGATGATATTATTAAGGTTATTGTTGCCCAAATAATCAGCCATTTTCCACCAGTTGGGTTCTTAATTCTCTATACATCTACGGCTTGCCCATTTACAATCGGGTAACTGAAGCGATCGCCTTTATTTGTACTGACTGTGCTCCTGCTGTTGCTACTTTTTGTATTATAGCAACTGCCAAGACAGTTAGGGCGTTCTGAATTTCCGAAACCATTAATTTTAAACCCTTCTGCCCCTAGTCCCTAACCCCTAGTCCCTAGTTATTAAGAGAGTCACCATGTTCAATCGCATTCAATTCAATCCTGCTTACGCTGTCGAATCGATGGCTCCCGATCGCGTGTTTTTTGTCTCCGAAAAAGGTGCTGGTTGGTTGCGCGATCGCCTATATCAGAAATTGGCTAGTCTGATTGATGGCGATCGCGACAGCGATCAAATTATTGATGCTATTCTTCTAGAGTTACTGGCAGACCAAGAATCCGACCCTGAAAATACGGCTTTCTTTCAGGATGCTCTCAATACCAGCATCAAAACCCAATACGCTCTGTTTCAAATGGAGAAACAGGGCTATATTCAGTTAGAAGATAATCCTCTGCCGCCGGATTTAGCCATCTTCTGTCATCATCTAAATATTGCCCCTGCTGATGTGCAGCAGCGATTGCAATCGACCAAAGTAGCCGTAAAATCATTCAGTTCAGTTCCGGCAGAAGCCTTGATTAATCTGCTGGAATCTCTACATATTCAAGTTGCAGAAACAGGGGATATTACCGTAGTTTTAGCGGACAATTATCTCGATCCTAGACTAGAGGAATTTAACCAAAAAGCCTTGCAGTCGCAATCTACTTGGATGTTAGTTAAACCCTTGGGGATAACTCCTTGGCTCGGCCCCATATTTGCTCCAGAAAAAACAGGTTGCTGGCAGTGTTTAGCTAAACGATTGCAAGACAACAACCCTGTAGAAAGTTTTATCGAAAGGCATAAAGACATTCCTCCCATCAATCCTCCCCTGGCTACTCTCAATTCTACTAAACAAACTGCCCTCAGCATGGCAGCGACGGAAGTGTTTAAATGGATTGCCCAAGGAGAGAATCCCAGATTAACTAGCACTCTGGTAAGTTATGATGCGATCGCGCTCCAAACTCAAGATCACATCCTAGTTAAACGTCCCCAATGTCCTACTTGTGGAGAGATGGCTAAGGGATTAGCGAAGAAACCTCGCCCCGTAGTTTTAGGACATCGGAAGAAAAACTTTACAGAGGATGGCGGACACCGTTTTTGTTCTCCAGAAGAAACCCTCAGAAAATATCAACATCATATTAGCCCGATTACGGGAGTTGTGCGGGGATTGAGTAAGATTCAAACTAATGCTCTCAATCATACCTATGTGGCTAAACATCATTTTCTCACAGTTTTTGACGATTTAGAAAACCTACAAAAAAATCTCGGCGGTAGAAGTTCTGGTAAAGGAAAAACCGATGCTCAAGCCAGAGCCAGCGGTTTTTGTGAGGCTATTGAACGGTATTCGGGAGTTTTTCAGGGAGATGAAATTAGAGAACAAAGTAGTTACAATAAATTAGGCGATCGCGCCATTCATCCCAATGACTGCATGAACTTCAGCGAACAGCAATATCAACATCGGCAACAATGGAATGCTGAATGTCAAGGTTGGTTTCAAAAAGTTCCCGAACCCTTCGATCCAGACAGAGAAATTGATTGGACACCTGTTTGGTCTTTGACTCACCAAACCTTCAAATATTTGCCCACAGCTTATTGCTATTATGGCTACAATCCCGGCTATCAACCTGACTGTTGGGCAGATTCTAATGGTTGTGCGGCGGGTAACACCATTGAAGAAGCAATTCTGCAAGGTTTCATGGAATTAGTCGAGCGGGATGCTGTGGCTTTGTGGTGGTACAATCGCCTTCAGAAACCCCAAGTCGATCTAGATAGTTTTGACGATCCTTATTTCCCAAACTTGAGACAATATTATCAAAGTATCAATCGGGAACTGACGATTTTAGACCTGACTAGCGACTTAAATATTCCCACTTTTGCGGCGGTGACGTGGAGGTGCGATCGCGCAGTAGAAGACATTGTAATCGGCTATGGCACTCATTTTGACCCCAAGATTGCTCTCAGTCGCGCTTTAACAGAAGTCAATCAAATTCTACCTAATGTTTTATTTGCTCAAGCTGATGGTAGTACCCAATACCCGGCTTCTCCCGATCCTTTAGCTGTAGAATGGTGGAAAACTGCTACTAGGGCTAATCAACCCTATTTAATCCCCGATCCAAATACTACTCCTAAAGTTTGGGCAGATTATCCCGTAATGGCAGCTAACGATCTCCTAGATGATGTCAAGCTTTGTCAACAAATAGTGGAAAGCAAAGGCATGGAAATGTTAGTTTTAGACCAAACTCGTCCTGATGTTGGACTGCGGGTAGCTAAGGTAATTATTCCTGGTATGCGGCATATGTGGAAGCGATTAGATGGAGGCAGACTTTATGATGTTCCCGTGCAATTGGGTTGGTTGCCAGCACCGCTTTTAGAGGATCAATTGAATCCTGTACCAATGTGGATGTAAGCAATGCGGAGTAAAAAAAATCAGCTTTCATTGCCTAATTTCTGCTAATTTTACTTGTCATAACTTAGATTATGTCCGGTTAAATGACCGTAATTCCTGTAGGGGCGGGTTCGCCGAAATATTTGACACCCATCGAACAATCATAAAAACCCGCCCCACCCCACGAAAAAATCAACAATTAATTAAATTTAATGGTTATTCAGTGATAGTTATTCGGGATTATTCGTTGGGTGGGGGCGGGTTTATTAAGGTTATTGGTGGGTGACATAATCGATCGGCGAACCCGCCCCTACTCCATATCCTAATAATATAATCTGAAATAAGACTTTCTCTGGTATCGTCATGCTCCAACAGCGATCGCCAATTCCCCAGACAGAAACGCCTCTGCCGCCGAAGCAGACGTTGCCAACAATGTACGATCTCCCTAGTGAAAACCCGGAGGAACCTGGTTTGCCTGATGAGTTTCATAGCTGGCAACCGCAATTGCTCTCGCGCACGCTACGATTGCCAGATTATCCGA
>DATGYA010000350.1:0-14816 GCA_035298405.1 Kamptonema sp.
GCAACCAGCAGCTAGACACTTTTCCCTGTCTCCCGCCATAGCATGAGCGGTTAAAGCAATCACAGGGATAGTGTGAGTTTCCGGCGTTGCCTTAATCTCCCGCGTTGCTTGCCATCCGTCCAAAACGGGTAAACTCATATCCATGAGAATCAAGTCTGGCACCTTCGACCGAGCCATCTCCACTCCCTCAGCGCCATCAACCGCAATTAACACCTCATGTCCTTTGCGAGCTAAACGCCTAGAGAGCATATCCCTATTCATTTCGTTATCTTCAACCAGCAAAATCTTAGCCATTAGTTTCCTCCTTCCTGGGCGTGCCGTGCCTACGGCCAAGGCTGGCATTTACTAGAGCGCGGACATCCCGCAGCAAAACGTCGCGACTGTAAACTCCTTTCTGTAGAATTTGCTCCACGTAACCGTTGAGGTGCAGCCGTTCGCCTGGGGTGAGGTCTTTAGCGGTGATGACGATGATCGGTATCGGATCGTCATTTTGGGAGTTGCTAATTTCTGAAATCAACTCAAAGCCATCCATTTCTGGCAGCATTAAATCGAGCAGGATCAGGTTCGGTGGGGCAAAGGCTAGCTGCTGAAGGGCAGCACGACCGCTATCGGCTTCTCTGACTGCCCAGCCTTCTTTTTCTAGTATGCGCCGCAGCAGATCGCGGGTAGCAACGTCGTCTTCTACGATCAGAATCTGACCAGTTAAACCGCTACTGGCAACATCTAGGCTGCGTCGGTATTTGTTTAAAAGGGCAGCGAGGCGCTTGCCATCTACAGGCTTGGTGAGGTAGTCCGATGCACCGAGTGCAAAGCCGAGACTTTTGTTGCCAACAAAGGATAGCAGGATGACGGGAATATCGGCAAGATCGGGGTCAGCTTTTAGGGCTGCAAGTACTGCCCAGCCGTCCATTCCCGGCATCATCACGTCGAGGGTGATCGCGTCTGGTCGTAATTCTTTGGCACGGCGTAAAGCTTCAACTCCTGTACTGGCAGCTTCTATTCGTAGTCCTTCGTGGGTGAGCGATCGCGAAATCAAATCGCGGGATATTTGGTCATCATCTACAACCAGCACTGTTCCCGAAGTAGTCTTAGTTGATGCTTCGTAGGTGTTTTCCGATTCCAAGCTTTCGGCTTCCCCTTCGCTAAATTCGCTCGGTAAAACCACAGTAAAGACGGTGCCTTTTCCCAACTCGCTTTCTACGATAATATCGCCGCCCATCATTTGACAGAAGCGCTGGCTAATCGCTAATCCCAAACCAGTACCGCCATACTTGCGGGTGGTAGAAGCGTCCCCTTGAGTAAAAGGTTGGAACAACTGCTGCAACTGTTGCCCAGTCATGCCAATGCCTGTATCAGTGACTTGGAAAATTAAAGAATCGCAATTATAAATTAAAAATTGCGAAAGTGCCTGTGGGTTTTTCATTATTAATGACCATATTCCCTGACTTTTTTCAAGGCGAGTGTTGGTCGCAAAGTCAGGGGATTTTTCATTTTTAACTCTTTCGACAGTAAGCGTAATCGTACCCTCCTGAGTGAACTTGGCGGCGTTGCTGAGTAGGTTGAGTAGCACTTGCCGGACTTTGGTTACGTCTGCGGACATGATGCCAATGCTGCTAGGACACTCCACCTCTAAGGTATTGCCGTTTTTCTCGATTAGGGGCAGGGCGGTAGCGACAACCCCATCAATTAAGGCGGGAATGTCGAAGGTTTCTAGATAGAGATCCATTCGCCCTGCTTCAATTTTAGAGATGTCTAGGATATCGTTGATCAAAGAGAGTAAATGTTTACCGGCGGTGCGGATTTTATCGAGGTCGGGGATGAAATCTGGGGCGACTATTTCTTCCGCTTCTTCTTTGAGCATTTCGCTGTAACCGATGATCGCATTTAGGGGGGTTCGCAACTCGTGGCTCATGTTGGCGAGAAAGGTGCTTTTGGCTCGGTTAGCGGATTCTGCGGCTTCTAGGGCTAACTGTACGGATGATTCTGCTTTTTTGCGATCGCTGATGTCTTCAACTGTGCCTTCGTAGCAGGCGATCGCACCTGTCGCGTCCCAAACTATACGCGCATTCTCCGAAATCCAAATAATACTCCCATCCTGACGGTACACTTCGGATTCAAATCTTGACACTTCGTGGTTCGCCTCGATCGCCGCTACAAACTCAGCGCGGCGGTTGGGTTCTATATAAAGTTGGCTGCCGATGTCTGTCAAATTTGCGAGCATTTCTTCGGGGCTACTGTAGCCGTAAATATTAGCTAAGGCAGGGTTAGCGCTGATGTAGCGTCCATCGCGGGTACTTTGGAAAATTCCTTCTACTGCGTTTTCAAAGATGCTGCGGTATTTAATTTCTGCTTGTCGCAGAGCTTCTTCTGCCCGCTTGCGCTCTAAGGCATTGGCAAGCATTTCTCCTACCATTTTAAATAGAGTTAATATTTCCGCCGATCGCGTTTTTGGCGAGGCTACAGCATCGAATCCGAGAAATCCTACCAGTGCTTTGCTACACACTAGGGGAATCATAATCACAGATTGAATATTTTCTTTAGTATTGTGGGATGGAGAATTGGAGCAGAATTCTCCGGGAGTGCTACCGCGCAAATAAGCCACTTCAGCTATAATCAGAGGTGGTTGGTTGCAGATATCTGGAATATGAACGTTTTCCAACTTGTTCAGTTGCTCTGCGAGCGAGGGGATTTGTGAAGTTTTAAGTTCTTTAAGCCCGCCGATTACAGAAATCCCATCAGCACACCATTCACAGATATTTTCCAGTTGTGTTTTGTCTTCAGAAAACAGATACATATAACTGCGATCGAAGCCGCTTAATGTGCCGATCGCTTCCAGTGCTTTCTTAATCCCTGAATCTATCTCCTCTGTAGATAAACTGATAAAGTGGGTTGACAAACTGGTAATTACCCGATCGAATTCGATTCGGTATTCCAAGTCTTTTTCTACTTGTTTACGTGCGGTTATGTCCCGAAAACTCCATACTCTGCCAACTATTTTTTTTCCAACTTTTGAGGGATGGGAATTTACCTCCAAAATTCTGCCATCTTTAAATTCTAACAAATCCCTAACCTGGGCATCCGGCTCCGCAGACAATCTGATTGCAGTTTTGAGAAAAGCTTGTGGAGATTTCAATTGACGGATCACAAAGGGAAGGGCTGCGGGTGGTTCCTTGCCCGGTTGCATTAACATAGAATTATCGTGCAAACCCCACATTGCCACAAATTTTTGATTAAAATTGCAGACTTTGCCCTGCCTATCTACTGCTAGAATACCAGCATCAGTGGATTCAAAAACTGCTTGCAGCATAGAAAGCGATCGCTCTAACTCTCTCGTCACCCGCTGGCGCTCGGCGATGTCAAAAAACACCAAAACACTACTGCCGTTGCCGCCGATAATTGGATTAAAAAAATAGGAAACTGGTAAAATCTTACCATCCCGACATAGGAATTGAGCTTCTAAGTTGTTGCAAGCTTGACCTGCGGCGATCGCTTCTCTTAAAGGCAATTGAGTTTCCATTCCTGGGCGATCGCTATCTAATTCTCCTTCGGGTATTGTCCCCAACTCCCCAACTCCCCAAGTTCCCGCTCTCCCTACTGTTACACTAATACGAGCCAGTAGAGGTTCACCAGCAAGTTCCGATAGCCCCCAGCCTAGCAGTCGTTCTGCTTCTAGATTGAGATAGATCGCACACCCTCTACTATCCAACGTACATAGTCCCACCCCTAAACTGTATATTAGCGATCGCCACTCCTCAATTTCCGCAGTTAAGGAAGCCTCAGAGCCTTGAGATCCAATTGCTACCTCGCTTAGCTGCCGATCTTGGCCCTGATAGCGATCGCTCACCAGCTCTAAAAATTCCTGCCACTGCTGTCTACCCAGAGGAGGAGACTCTAGACTGAGACCGAGCTGTTGGAGTTGGCGTTTGAGATCGGGGTGCATAATTTCTAGTTACGCTTTCGGGCAACTTTCAAAGATTATGGGCAGATACCAGTGTTGTTGTTAGTTATCCAAAAAACTGATTTATCTCTAAAATTCAGATATTGCATCCTTGTCAATCAGCCCTTAAGGGCGGGCAGGATGACCACCCCACAAGAAAAGTTACTTCTTAGGAACAGGCATCTTGCCTATTCTTGGGAATAGTACAAGATAATCAATACCACCTATACTAGCTTTCGTTGGTTAACTTTTTGACTGCTGAGGTTTAATGGCTAGTCAGTAAGCATCTGGCGATCGCCCACATAGTCGGGAAGCCAAACCGTGAAAGTAGAACCAACACCTACCTCGCTTTCAACGGTAATCTCACCCCCCATCATTTTGCAAAATTGTTGGCTAATAGCTAGTCCCAGACCGGTACCACCATACTTGCGGGTAGTGGAAGCATCAGCTTGGGTAAATGGTTGAAATATATGCTGCAATTGATCGCTGGTCATGCCAATTCCGGTGTCCTTGACTTCAAAAATTATCAAATGGGGGATAAAAGATTGGGTAGTTTTGAGTTTTGAGTTTTGAGTTTGAAGTTTTGAGGACTCGCTTCTCTCCCCCTCTTCTAGTCTCCCAGTCTCTCTCTCTGTTAGTCTTTTAGTCACTGAAAGCGCGATCGCACCTCCCAGCGTGAATTTAGCAGCATTGCTCAGCAGATTTAGCAGGACTTGCCGCACTTTTGTCGAGTCGGCGTACATAGTGCCAAGTTCACTAGCACATTGTACTGCCAAAGTATTGCTATTTTTCTCTACTAAAGGTTGAGCTGTGGAAGCAACATCTCGAATCATTGCCGCGATGTCAAAGCTTTCGAGATAAAGCTCCATTTTGCCAGCTTCAATCTTAGAAATATCGAGGATGTCATTGATTAGAGACAAAAGGTGAACACCTGCGGTGCGAATTTGCCCTAAGTCTCGTACAAAATTGTTATAGCCTAATTCTGCGGCTTCTTCTTGGAGTAGTTCGCTATAGCCGAGAATGCCATTGAGGGGTGTTCGTAGTTCGTGGCTCATATTGGCGAGGAATTGGCTTTTGGCGATGCTAGCGGCAATTGCGGCTTCTTTAGCTAACTCTAACTCTTGTTGTATGCGCTTGCGATCCGTAACGTCTCGAATCATGCTCTGGATTGCGGTTTGACCTTGATAGATAATCCGGATTGCGATCGCTTCGACATCTATTATTTCCCCAGAAAGACGCACGAGCTTAACTTCAGCGAATTCTACCTTTTTCTCTGTTTCGGCGATGGAGCTAACTAGCCCTGTGACAAATTGCTGATAGTCTGGATGAATAAAATCAAAGATCGATTTGCCAACGATATCATGCTGAAAGTTCGCACCCAAAAGTTTTGCTCCCGCAGCATTAATGTAGATAAATTTATCTTCTCTGTGAACAGCGATAGTTTCCGGCGAAAATTCAACTAAGCGGCGATAGCGGTTTTCACTTTCGGTGAGAGCTTCACTACTCTTAAATAGTGCTTCCGTTCGCTCTTGAACTCGGTGTTCCAAATTTTCATTCACCGCATTGAGCGACAGGGTAGTATTTTTTAATCTTACAATCATATAAGCAATATAAACCAACAATATTAAACAGCAAATATAGAGTATCAACCGGAAATCATTAGCTCTATTAAACGCTTGTTCGTAGTAGCGGTTGTAAGCTTGGTATAGTTTTTCGCTATGTTGGGATGTCGGCAAAGAAATTAACTCTTCGAGTCTGGAGTCTATTTTAGGTTTGTTTTCTATAATCACTTTCGCGTGAGCCAATAAGCTATTTAGTTGACTACTGCTTAAATAGGGATAGTAACGGTCTTGGTTTTTGGATAAGATTTCTATTTCAGCATCAATTGTCTTTAAATTGTTTGGATTAGGATTGATATAATAAATGACCACATCTCGGCGCAAGTTAACAATAGAAATTGCCAAGCCTTGATTTTCCGAAGAATTAGTCATTTTTTCGGCGAGTTCAGTAGCGAAAATTGGAAAATAATTCAGGGAGTTTCTGATAATAGAATTTCGGCTCTTTATTTCTTCTACTAACCTTTCTTTTTGTTCCAAAGTTTTCACATGATATTCTAATATTTCCTTAAGTTCCTGTTTCCCCTTAGCATCAATAAAACTAGGTACTTCCTTCAAACTTGCTTGCAACCTTTTGAGCTCCTTAAGATCGGTAACAATGGGATCGTAGTAGCTTAAAAGCCCATAAGTAGCTTTAAGTATGTCCTGATTTAGAGCTTTATCCCACTCCTTAAGATGGAGCAAATTTCTGGTAAATCTATCATTTTCTTGAAAATTAACTGCCTGGGTCTTCAAAAACATAAAAGTAAAAATTAATACACTGCCGACGGCAAGTATTATCTGCTGCGATCGCGTAAATTTTGAAAGAACCAGATTGCGGAGACTAGAAAATAATAAATTCATAGCGACACCTCTGACTCGTCAGTAAAGGTCGATGTTTGAGCAATAATAGCTGGCAGCCAGATAGTGAAAGTCGAGCCTTGATTTAACTCACTCTTAACAGTAATATCTCCACCCATCATCTGACATAATTTGTGGGTGATTGTGAGTCCTAAGCCAGTACCGCCATATTTTTTAGTAGTTGAAGAGTCTGCTTGGGTAAAGGGATCGAATACTCTTTCTAACTGTTCAGGATTCATGCCAATTCCAGTATCATTGACACTAAAAACGATCCATTCTGTAGGCTGTTGATTGTTAACTGTTAACTGTGGAGTGCGAATTTTTCCGAGTTCCCCAATTCCTTCGGAAATTAGGAGGCGAGTGACGGTAAGAGTAATAATGCCAGAGTTCGTAAACTTAGAAGAGTTGCTGAGAAGGTTGAGCAAGGATTGCCGAACTTTGGTTAAGTCTGCGTGTAGATAGCCGATATCTTCAGCACATTTTACTTCCAAAATATTAGAGTTTTTGTCTACTAGGGGTTTGACTGTTGCTACCACTTCCTGAATTAGGTTTGAGATGCTGAAGGTTTCGGCATCGATGCTCATTTTTCCGGCTTCTATTTTTGAGAAGTCGAGAATATCTTTAATAATTGCTAATAGATGTTTACCTGCGTTGTTAACTCTCAAAAGGTCGGAGACAAATTCTTCAAGGCCTTGCTCTTGGGCATCTTCTCGCATCAATTCACTATAGCCGATAATTGCGTTGAGGGGCGTTCGCAATTCGTGGCTCATGTTAGCTAAAAACTCACTTTTGGCGCGGTTAGCAGCTTCGGCAGCTTCTTTGCCTCTGCGAAATTCATCGGCACGTTTGCGTTCGCTGATGTCGCTTGCCATGATTAAGACGCACTCTTGTCTGCCGATGTCGATCGGTTCTACTGACATTAGCCAGTTGCGAATTTCACCAGATTTTGTGTAAACGTTAACTTCAAGGTTGCTAGCGGAGTTTTGTTGTTGTAATTGTTGAGCGATCGCCTCGCAGTCTTGGGCATTAACCCACATTCCTATATCTGTCCAAGTGCGACCAATGAATTCTTGGCGATGCCAGCCTAATTGTCGCAAAAAGCTGTCATTGGCATCTAAGAAACGGCCGTCGTGGAGAGTGCTGATGCTGATGCCGACGGGACTGGAGTGAAAGGCTTTGGAAAATCTTTCTTCGCTCGATCGCAAAGCGGCTTCTGCTAGTTTTTGGTCTGTAATATCTTGGACGGTGCTGGCGAAGCGGGAGTTACTAATGACGGCTTGTTCGCAAACTATGCGATCGCTGCCATCGGGCAGAATTAGTCGATAGTCTATTCTATAAGGCTTTTTCTCTCTGAGGGCGCGATCGATGGATTGCCTGACTAATTCTCGATCTTCGGGGTGAACGTACTGCAAAAATTTTTCTTGGCTAGGTTCAAAAGCCCCTGGATGTTCTCCAATAATCCGGTAAATTTCATCTGACCAGCGCAATTGCCCTACGGCGATATCTAAGTCCCAGTTGCCTAGCTGAGCGATGCGTTGGGCGTTGGCGAGACTGGCTTCATTCATTCGCAGGGAGGCCTCTGCTTGTTGACGTTCGGCTACGGTAGCAGCTAAGACGAGGGCGGTAACGGCGATGACAGTAATGAAGGCTTGCAGAGATAAAATCGCCTGGGGGATGTTGCTGGCGTGTTTGAGAAAGGGGCCCGAACCCCGCGCAACGCCCCAAATAGCATAGGATGAGAGGATCAGGTTGGCGAGGGTGGTGCTGCGTTGACCGAAGCGGAATGCGGCCCATACTATTAAGGGAAAGGGTAGGTATTCAAGGGGATAGCGTGCGTAGGCGGCTCTAGTTCGGGAACAGAAAACTAGCCAGCAGATGGCTATTATTAATAGAAATAAAACTACTGCTTCCAGAGCGTGTCTGGGTTTTTTGGGGAGTGAAGGTAATTTTTGCCAGGTCAATATTACGGGGGTGATGAGTAAAATTCCCATAGAGTCTCCCAGCCACCACGTTCCCCAAGTGCCAGTAAAATCGCTCCATTTTGACAAACCAAACAGGCATTCGTTGAAGGTGCCGATGGTGGAATTAACGAGCGCGGAACTGAAGGCTCCTAAGATTACGAGTCCCAAAACGTCTCTAAGGCGATCGAGTTTAGCAGAGAAACCGATGCGGTGTAGGAGGGCGACTCCGAAGAGGGGTTGCAAGGTTCTGCCGCAGGCGGAAATCAATGCCATTATCAAGTATTCAGGTTGCTCGGAGATCGAGAATAGAAAGCCTCCGATTGCTACTCCTGGCCAGAAGGAAGGCCCAAATATCAACAGTGCGGCTTCGGCAACTCCCGCTGCTGGCCACATGGGAGAGACTTCTGAACTCAGCATCAAGCTGGATATTGCAAATTTCGCGGTCACAAAGTAGAGAGTGGCGATCGCGGCTACTGTGAGGAGGTATCGCCCGGTTTTTCCTTTAATCGAGTTAAGGAACTTTGTCTCCATTGGGGTTTGTGGCAGGGGTAAATCGTGAATGGGACATCGATAGCTGTGAGGGGTCTACAGGTAAGACAATACTTCTATAGCTGATGGTAGGCGATCGATGGCTGGTATCGAAAATTAAGTCTAAGCGCTGTTGAGATTCTTTAAGAGCATCTTCGGGACGACGGCCCAGAAGGGTTGCTTCTATAGCACGACCTAAGTTTTCGGAAACACGGGGGTAGCCGAGAATAATAGGTCGCGATCGCGCTGATTTCATTTGTTCGAGGAAAACTCGCAAAATCGGATTTTTTTCAACAAATTTCTGGTAAGTTGGGCTTTGCCTTGATTTTAGATTAATTGGCAGGTATCCTGTGCCTAATGCCCAAGCTGTTTGAAATTCTTCGCTGAGAACGTACTCTAAAAATTCCCAAGCAGCTTGTTCTTTTTGGGGGGTCGTTTTCATCACATAGAGGTTTTCTCCTCCAGCGACGGCTGCTGGACGTTTGAGGATGGGAATAGGCAAAACGCCATAATCTATGCCGCTTTGCTCTAATTGTGTTAGCGTCCAAGGGCCGGTGATTTGCATAGCGACTTTGCCCGCGATGAAGTTATCGAGTTCATAACCTCTTTCTGGCGCGGAAAGTATTGCCGATCCTGTTTTAAGAATGTCTTGCCACAATTGTAAGGCTGCGATCGCCCCCGGATTATCTATTCTAGGAGTTGCTGGCTGAGAATTGTCTACTGATTCTACAAGTTCACCCCCTGCACTGAACATAAAAGGCAACCAGGTAAAAACTGTCCATTCTCCTTTTCCTAGCGATAGTAGCAAGCCGTGTCGATCGATGCGCCCATCTTGATTGTTATCTTTAGTGAGTGCGATCGCTGCCTGTTTAAATTCTTGCCAAGTTTCGGGCAGTTTCTTGATACCTGCTGCTTTAAATAAGCTAGGGCGATAAAAAATGGCAGCATTATTAGTTCCCAAGGGAATTGACCAAGTATGACCCTTGAGTTCCATTGACTCAAATAAAGCTGGCTCAATTTCGGCTTTCAAAGGAGATTTGTTTAACCAATCTTCTAAGGGTATAATTGCATCCAGTTCTGCTAGTTGACCTGCGAACATAGGAATATACCACAGTAAATCTGGTGGCGAGTTACCTACTACTGAGGTTAATATTTTTGGCATTTGTTGGTCGGGTTGACCGATGTAAAATGCTTCGACTTGAATGTTGGGGTGATTTTTGTTAAATTTGTCTACTAGAGATTGAAATATGTCGCGGTTTGGCGGCGGATTAATCCCATGCCACAAGGTGAGATGAATGATTTCGCTGCTTTTAGAAAGGGGATTTTGTGAGTTTTGGCAACCGCCTAAAACCAGTAAACTCAGAGTCATAAAGACGGATGCGATCGGTTTCCAATGTTTTCGCCATTGGCGAATAATTGGAGATATAAATGCCTGACTAATTCTGGATAATATCATTTTTATTTTTGAATACAGGTTTCATTTGGAGGGCATTTTATCGTCGCAAAAAACAATATTTTCATAGGGATATAGAGTTTAAGCGAACGCCCCTCACAATTTTAACAGTTAACCGTTAACCGTTAACCGTTAACCGTTAACAAATTGGTTAGTTTGAAGCCAGGAGAATTTAAGAAGTCAGTTGGCAGTTGATTTCTCTGTCCTTCATCTTGATTTTGAAACAAAACTGTAAAAGCACCTGCACCTAGTCGATCTTGCGGCCACATCCGATAGCAAGGTAGATTTGTTAAATGAGATTGATGGGCTGCTAAATGAGGAATCTCTACGGCCACAAATTGAGGAAATTTGCTGGCAAACCATTCACTAACTTGTTCATTTTCTGCTAGTGAGTAAGTACAAGTCATGTAGGCAAGATATCCTTGAGGTGCTACTATTTTAGCGGAGTTGGCTAAGATTCTCTTTTGACGATTAGCATTATTATTGATGGTAACAGGATGAAAGCATCCTGGGGCTTTTTCTCCTTTGGCGATTAAGGATTGACCTGTACAGGGTGCGTCTACTATGACTATGTTAGCAGTTGCAGGTATGGTTTCTGCTAATATTTGTGAATCTCGGCTCATCACAACGGATGGGGTGATTTGGCAGCGTTTTAGGTTAGACAATAACATTCCTATGCGTTTGCCGATGACTTCGTTGCACAAAAGTAATTCTGGGTTTAATGTTTTCCAGGCAAATGTACTTTTTCCTCCGGGGGCAGCGCACATATCTAAAATTAGTTGAATTGGTGAGGATAGAGTTAATAATGTGGAGGCGGCAAAGGTGGAGGAAAAGTCGAGGCAATAGTAATGTCCGTTGTCATGGAGAGGATGTTTTCCTGGCTTGGTATCGATCGCAAGCCTATCTACAAATTCGGGTTGCCAAGGTGCGGGATTTTCTACAGTAAATGGGTGGTTGGTTGGTTTTTGATTCAGCCAAAGTATGCAAGGATTAAAGGGTTGGGGATTGGCGATCGCTTGAATAAATTTTTCTTGTTCTGTGGTTTCTGGAAATAGGCTGCGACTTAGTTTTAGTAATAAGTTAGAAGGTTTTTCCATGTTTGAAAAGGTATGATAATATGTTATGTATCTAAGAGGTAATAATCTTACTCTATGAAGCTACCTAATGGTAGGAAAGCTGAGATTTCCATGCAAAAGCCGAGCGATATACTGACAGTAGATCGCTGATGAGAAGTATAAAATAAGCGATACCTACGCGGCTGGCTGTCGCCTACGCGCTTTGTTTCTGTAAATGCGATCGCCACTTATAAAAACCTTAATTTCGATGCCAGATAGTTGTACCATCCTTTTGATCGATTAAAGTAATACCTCGATCTTTAAGTTCATTACGAATGCGATCGCCTTCAGCAAAATTCTTAGCTTTCCTTGCCTCTAACCGTTGCTGAATCAAAACCTCAATATCCTTATCAGTTAATGCCCTAATAACTTCAAGTGTAAGACTACCTGAAAATTGACCAAGATAAAAATTTACACTTATTGGGACGCTATTGGGAAATCCTAAAACTTTTGCCAACCTAACAAGAGTCTGCCACTTTTGCTGCAATACTTCCGAAGGCGTTTCCGTTTTCCCTTGATGTACAATTATATTGTGTTCGCGCCGCAATTCCTTCGCTAATTCAAACACAACAGCCAAAGCATTAGGAGTATTAAAATCATCATCCATCGCTGCTCGAAATTGCTGTACAGCCTCGCTATCTTCTAGGGGCAATTCCTGAATTTTATCTAAATCCCAACCGAACTGAGAACCGTGTTCATAACCAAAAAGCATCCCTTCCTTAATCGTATTCCAGCCATTTTGAGCAGATGCGATCGCGTCCTCTGTAAAATCAATTGGTTTGCGATATTGTGCCGTCAAAACAAACAATCGCACCGCCATCGGGTCAGTTGGTTTATCCAACAACTCACGAATGGTAATGAAATTCCCCAAAGACTTAGACATCTTCTCGCCATTCACTTTGACCATGCCATTATGCAACCAATAATTAGCGAGTGGCTGACCAGTCACCGCCTCAGATTGGGCAATTTCATTCTCATGGTGAGGAAAAATTAAATCGGAACCGCCGCCATGAATATCAATCGTATCGCCAAAACTTTGACGTACCATTGCTGAGCACTCAATGTGCCACCCAGGCCGACCCGAACCCCAAGGCGAATCCCATGCCGGTTCCCCCAGTTTCGCCCCCTTCCATAAAGCAAAATCAAAGGGATCTTTCTTTTTTTGAGCCTCTAAATCCTCTGATTCTACTCTACCGCTAGCGCCAGCTTGCATTTCGTCAAACTTGCGGCCAGAAAGCTTTCCGTATTCAGAAAATTCTCTAACTTTATAATAAACATCGCCTGATGACGCATAAGCAAAGCCTTTATTTTCTAACTCGTGAATCAGCCGTTTAATGCCATCCATTGTATGTGTGGCGCGGGGATATTCGTCGGCTTCCAAAACGTTTAAACGCTTCATGTCCTCAAAATAAGTTTGAGTGTAGCGTTCCGCTACTGCCTCCATTGAGGAACCCTCTTTTCGAGCTCGATTGAGGATTTTGTCGTCAATATCAGTAAAATTTTGAACGTAGCGCACACTGTATCCACGCCACGTCAAATATCGCCGCACAACATCCCAAGCAATATAAGAACGGGCATGACCGAGATGGCAATTATCGTACACTGTCACGCCGCAGCAATACATCCGCACTTTTCCCGGTTCTATGGTTTGCAATGGTTCTAGCCGACGAGTTAGGCTGTTGTATAGTTTTGGGGACATAGCGGTGATATTAAGTAATAATCTGCTGCAAGCGTAGAGAGATATATCTATAGTAGCGAGGGAAGATGAAAAATTTCTTCCCATTTCGCGATCGCATTTTCAACTCAGGCGGCTACCATTTCTGCGTGTTCGATTCGGGTTCCCAAAACTTTGAGGAATTCAGCCAACCAGCTAGGATGGGCGGGCCAGGCGGGGGCGGTGACGAGGTTGCCATCAACTACGGCATCGGTGACGGGAACTTCGGTATATTTACCCCCAGCGCGAAGAACATCGGGACTGCAAGCGGGGTAAGCTGTGCAGCGTTTGCCTTCCAAAACCCCAGCGGCGGCTAAGACTTGTAATCCGTGACAGATCGATGCGATCGGCTTGTTATTATTAGCAAAGTAGCGGGTAATTTGCAGCACTTTATCGTTGAGGCGAATGTATTCGGGGGCGCGGCCTCCGGGTATGATTAAAGCATCGTAGTCAGAGGCATTGATGTCATCAAAATTGGCGTTTAAAGTGAAGTTGTGACCGGGTTTTTCGCTATAAGTTTGATCGCCTTCAAAGTCGTGGATGGCTGTGCGAATAGTTTGACCTGCGGTTTTGCCGGGGCAAACTGCATGGACTGCGTGGCCGACCATTTGTAGTGCTTGGAAGGGCACCATTATTTCGTAGTCTTCTACGTAGTCGCCAACTAGCATTAATATTTTCTTTGCGGTCATGTTGATGACTCCTGTGATTTTAAGGATATTGGGCAATATTATAATAAAAAGAGCGATCGCGATCGTTAATCCTCAAAGATAGAGAACTGCCCGTAAACCTTCATCTACTTCTTCTTGCAAACTTAGTGGTACTGCACCAATTCGCTCAGTCAAAAATGCTTTGTCCACAGTAAATATTTGGGAAACATTGACAACTGAATTTCTAGGTAAACCCGTCTCTTCACTGGGTAACAAAACATTGCCAGGTGCGTTGGCAAGTTCGATATTGGAAGTGATAATGACAACAATCACTGTCCTGATACGACTTTGTATGAATGTATCATCCTGAATAATTAGTACAGGTCTACGATAACCTGGTTCTGAACCTACTGGATTGGGTAGGTGTGCCCACCAAATTTCACCGCGATACACTACCAATCCTCCTGTGGTAGAGACATAAATTGCATTGTTGCCATAACTGGATCTAAATTTGAAGATTCTTGAGAGTAAACCTCATTCAGTTTCAATAAAATCCGCTCTCGGTTATGTCGCCGCAAATATGCTTTTAAGGCTTCGGTATATAATTCGCTCCGAGATATTCCTAAACGTTGAGCAAGTGCCTCGGCTTCTGCAAAAATTGGGTCTGGAAGAGAAATAGCAGTTTTCACGACTAGATTCCTTAAGTAGTTGGTACACTTTAGTTATACCAAGTTTATACCTAATTGTTGTAGCTATTTTCTCTTGCCAACACTTTTAGCATAATATTTGCTGCCTCAAAAGCATCGTAGGGTGAAGACACAGGATATGACATTCCCTGTCTGAGTAAGTCTGATTCTTCTTGTACTAATTCTGATACTAGACATTGTACTATGTGTAATTTTTCAGCACGGTTTAGTCTACTTAATAATGGCAGTAGTTCGCTGATGGTCATAAGTTTACTCCCGCAATTGAGTTAATTATAGTTAAGCTTGTAATGTTAATAGC
>DATGYA010000351.1:0-10428 GCA_035298405.1 Kamptonema sp.
AAACGTAGATCAATATTTTTATCCTTAGCTGCTTTGATTGACTTTACCTATGAATCTGTTAAAGTGCCTTGCAGACGGGGATGAAGATGTAACTCAGGTTGCTCAATAGCGTAGGTTATTGTTCCTCTGCTTACTCGAGGAGCCGGAAATGAACTTAGCAGCCATAATTGAGTAATAACAGGAAGAATTTGAGAAAAACCAAACCCTGTATCAGCAACATTAAGGTCTTTATCCGAATCCTTAGAAGATATTGTTACTGAAATATGACCTTGACTCGATTTAATTGATGGCTTAAATCCAAAGTTATCTAAAGTCCAAGCCGAAAAGCTGTTCATTTCTGAATTAGTTAGATTACGCAAAAACATTGCAAGGTTATTTCCTTGGTAATCCACTTCATCAACAGCTAAATCTTGAGTTCGGTAATAACGCTCTGCTGTAGCTCGTACTGGTCCAATATAGCTAATATTATTTGAGAAGTTTGCAAGTGTATCATTACATTTTTCAAGAATAAAAGGTATCGCATTTGCGATAATAAGATCCCTTAGCTCTTTAAAATCATTTGTCTCTATTGTCCAATTTTTTGTTTTAGTTTTCCAGTATTTGCTATCAAAATTATTTTCTTGAATATCTTTTAGCATATTTTCTGAACTGCCTAAACCAAAGTAGAGTGCCATTTTAATAATAGTCTCTAACTTAGTTGCATGATGAGCTGTCTGCTTAGTTTTTTCTATCAAAGCTTGAAATAACGCTCTAAAGCGAGAACGATATCTAATAAGACCAGGAGATATTGAAGATAATTTTTCAAATTCATACTCTTTTCTTTGCTCACTTTCAGTGATAGTTGGTAAAAGCGAACTCTTATCAAATTTCCTGGAAACATATTTATTACCAAAATTCAACACATTAAGTGAATTCACAAAAAAATCCGTTAGATAATCATCTTCACCAAACTCCAGTTCAATTTTTGAATCTTCTATTTGCAAAGAAATTCTACTAATCCTTGTAGTTTCTTTCTGTTTATTTTCTGATACCTGAAGCGTCAATTTTATATCAACATTGTTGAAAATTTTCGCTTCTTCCGAAACAAAAATGTAGGAAAAGTTTCTAGTAGAGGGATAATTTTTTGATTCGAGTTTGAAGTTGAAAGAAAATGCAATGTTGTCTTCTGCTCCAGTTTGATGGGCATCATCAAAATTACCAAAGTCAACTAGGCGACCTGACCAAAGTATTGGCCCAGTTGTTCTGGATTCTATGCTTTGTTTTAATAGAGGAAGAATACGCAGAAAACTACTCTTGCCTGAACTATTTTGCCCAAGAAGAACAGTTATAGGCTTTAATTTAATATAGCCAGTGTCAGCGAGACATCGTAATCTTTCCACTCTAATAGAATCCATTCATACCTCTTAACAATAAGTTCCTGCCTATTCGTAGATAGGCTCTCTGAGTGCCGAAGGTATTTGTCTTAAGAGGCACTCACCCAAGTATTGCTTATAGTTTAGCTTGTACTTTGCTCATAACAAGTCTTTCGGCTACTGCTCACTCACATCTTAACGTATGAGCGATCGCACACTCTAGATGGAGGATTAACAGAGCGATCGCATCTTCCCCCTTATTCTAACAATCCTCAAACTAACGGCAAAGGCTCCAAACTGCGCCACAAGTACCACGAAGCAATACTACAATAAGGCTTCCACTTTTGCCCTAAACGTTCTGTAGTCTTGCGATCGGGAAGTGCATCAAGACCATAGAGTTTCCGAATCCCTGAACGTATACCCAAATCATCCACAGGTAAAACATCCCACCGATTGAGACGGAAAATTAAAAACATCTGAACACTCCAGCGACCGATACCTTTCACTCGCGTTAGATTCTTAATAATCGATTCATCATCCATGATTTCCAACTCCTCAATCGTCGGCAATCCCTCGATCGCATGACGCGCTAAATCTTTGAGGTAAGAAATTTTAGGGCGCGAAATACCCACCTGACGAAGCACTTCATCCGGCGTGTCGAGGACATCTTGGGGTAGAGTCAACTGAGTATCTGGGTAAAGCTGAAGAAATCTAGCATGGATGACTTTAGCTACCTTAGTAGAAAGTTGTTGATAGAGAATTGACCGGGAGAGGCAAGAGAACAAGTCTCCCTCCAACTCGTGCTGATTTAATTGACACGCACCAATTCGGTCAATGAGTTGTCCCAGGATGGGATCGGAATCCTTGAGATAGTCAATCGCGATCGAGTAATTCATCTACGTAAAAAGCCGCACGCACACTTCGAGTCTATTTAGAAATCTCCAATAAACGTTGTGGGGCAGGCATCTTGCCTGCATTTCACTTGCTTTTCACAAGATGTCTATTGGAAAAATTGAGTAGCTTATTTAGTTTACAATCCTTAACCGTTATTGAAATTAGCTGTCAATGACATAGACAGCGGGCAGGGGTTCTTGAGCGGTAGGCTGGGTCTTTCCTATCCTTATTTGTCTTCCCAAGTCCCAGCCTTTTGTTACCAGTTCTAAAAATTACTCAAATAAATGGTAAGAAAATGCCAGAGAGAGCTAAGGTGATAGATAAATATTTATCCACTGCCTAAGCTGATCGGTTAATATTATTACCTGCTCTCCATCCCCTAAAGAGCGCTACCTATGACACAACAGAACCTGCGGGAACTTGCTAAGCAGGGCGATCCAAAAGTGATTGCGTCTGTAATCAACCGTACACTCCAACCCAAGGGCATCAACGCCCAAGTTGCACGGGATAATGACTGTCTCCAGGTAATGCTGGAGTCAGATCAAGTTCCCAGTCAACCAGCCCTTATGGATTTTATCCGCAAGGGGATGATGAACTTGGGAGTCGAATCAATTCACATTGTGAAGGTTTACGGGCGTCAGGTAGGTGAAGACTTACCGGCCTGGGAAGACGAGATTGAGCTGATGCCAGCCGATCCAATGTTTTATGCAGATGAGGGTGAAATGCCTAAAAAACCTGTAGATGATGCCGATCGCGAAACCGAAAACTACGATCGCGAGGAAGAGTACGATCCTGATGAGGAAGTAGAGGAAGAAGAGGAAGAGCTAGACGAAGCTCCGTCTCAAAAGAAGAATATCCCCAAATTGGCAATAATTGCCGGTATTGTCTTTGTACCCCTAGCGGCACTCGCGGGGCTTTTCTTGACAGGGAATTTGCCCTTCCTTAACAGTTCGGCTCCTCCACCCGTAACTCCTTCTCCTGTACCATCTAAAGCTGCATCTCCTAAGCCGAAACCGTCAGCTTCACCCGCTACGGCTGCGGCTCCCAATGCTAGTAAGGTGACTTCACCTGCTCCAGCGGCATCAGCTTCACCAAAAGCTGCAACGCCCGCTCCAGCGGCATCGGCTTCACCGAAAGCTGCAACGCCTACTCCAGTGGCATCAGCTTCACCAAAAGCTGCTACACCTAAACCCAAACCCGCTACACCTAAGCCTGACTCTTGGAGGGCATGGGTGAATAAAGCTCAAAATGCGGCAAACCTCGCTCAGACATCAATATCAAAAGGTGAGTGGGAGCAAGTGGCCAGTGAGTGGCAGAAAGCAGTTGAGCTCATGAAAGCTGTTCCGCCATCAAGTCCGAATTATGAAAAAGCTCAGCAAAAGGCAGCAGAGTATCAGTCAAATCTTGCTATAGCCCAGCGGCGGGCTGCGGCTGCGGAATGATTTTTGAGTTGGTTTGTAAAGTTAGTTGTCAAAACCTGTTGTGTAGATGGAGAGTTTGCAGTTGTAAAAGGTGTGTGGAAAAGTCGGGTGGTTATGCTGATACCAAATCTGGGTTTATTACCCGCTTTTTCTTACTTGAATGCTATAGCGATCGCAAACTTTACGCTAACTGAAGAGAACAAACCAAATCTCTTCGGAGTTGAGAGTTTTATTAATGAATGCGATCGCTATAATTTTCAAAGCTTACCTCAATCTTATTCTCACAAATCTATCCTTAAATTAATTGACAAATCTGCACTTATTTGGTAAGCAAAACATTTTTTCTATGCAAGAGTAGCCAACCGTTTCCGCAGAGATTCAGCGCGGGTTTTAGCAGTACTATTTTTAGGTTCCCGCTTGAGAGCTTCCTCATACATTTCTAACGCTTGAGCTGTTAGCTTTTTGCGCTCGTAAGCGTGAGCGAGATTATTAAATGCAGTCACATAATCAGGTCTTAACCTGATAGCTTCTTTGTATTGGCGGATCGCCATATCGTATTGTTCTTGGCCGAAATGTGCGAAACCCAGGGCATTATAAACAACGGCTGCATCTTCTTCAACTTCTAAATCTTTAGCTTTGAGGGCTTTTTGAAACAGTGAAGTTGCTTGGGCGTAAAGCTTTTTATCTAAATAAATACTGCCCAACTCGTAATATTCCTGAGCTGTTCCTTTTTCATTGCCAAGTTTGCCTTCTAGTCGAAAGATGGTAGTTTCAATCTTGCGAGTTTTGATAATTTGGCGCAGAATGAACCAACCAGCGCTAGCGAGTATCGCCAGCAATACTAATAGATAAACAATGGGCAAATCGCTATCCATGCTGCTTAAATAGGTAGACTCAAAGTTTGATTTATTTTTAGCTATTAGACGGGTAAACCCCACACCGTAATTTTTGATTCAGTGTGGGATTAGTGCCGAGTGAGTGAAGGATCGCTCCCACATTTAACCTTGTGCTTGATTTGCCAATTCAACCACTTTGCCGAAAGTTGCAGGGTCAATGACTGCCATTTGTGCCAGCATCTTGCGGTTGATTTCGATATTGGCTTTTTTCATATTGCCGATGAGTCGGCTGTAGCTAGTTCCATGCAAGCGAGCTGCTGCATTGATCCGCGCAATCCAGAGGCGGCGGAAGTCGCGCTTGCGTTTGCGGCGATCGCGATAGGCGTTGCGAAGCGCCTGCATCACCCGCTGGTTAGCTGTGCGAAACTGTTTTGACTGTGCGCCTCGGAATCCCTTAGCTAGTTTGAGAATTTTTTTGCGGCGTTCTCTAGCGACGTTACCGCGTTTTACCCGTGTCATCGTTTATTTCCGTTAAACTTTACAAGTATGGAAGCATCAGGCGTACATTCTCTTCATTAGTTGGATCGAGGACGACCATTTGAGAGAGAGTGCGCTTGCGATTGGAGCTCTTGTGCTGTAGTAAGTGGCTTTTGTAAGCTTTCCGCCGCACAATTTTCCCGCTGCCAGTGGCTCTAAAGCGCCTAGCAGCGGCTTTGCGAGTTTTTAATTTCGGCATGGACTGGCCTTAATTGGACACAAGCTTTAAGGATACCACGTTTTTGCTATGGTGTACAAGAGAATTTTTGCGGCTGGACAGGGTGCATCCCAGGCAACATTCCCAGAGTTACCAAGCTCTAATCTGAGTAGTTATAGTAAAAATATGCACAAAAGTTGGAAAAAGAGGATTTGGAAACTGTTACAAATTTTATTGAAACAACTCCGGGGGATTAGGAGAAGGATAATTTCGCGAATTTTTAGTAAGCGCATTTCTTCACCATTGCCAATGCGATCGGCACCGTTACCTAGTAATGAAAAAGAGCGGCTAAAAGCTCTTGAGCGATATAATGTTCTTGATACTCCCGCTGAAGAAGCCTTTGACGATCTGACATCTTTAGCATCATATATTTGTGGCACTCCTATTGCTTTAGTTAGTTTAGTTGATGCTAACAGGCAGTGGTTTAAATCAAAGGTAGGCTTGGAAGCAGAGGAAACTCCAAGAGATTTGGCATTTTGTGCTCATGCTATTTTGCAGCCGAATGAATTGTTAGTAGTACCAAATGCGACAGAAGATGAGCGCTTCGCTGGCAATCCCCTAGTAACATCCGATCCTAATATTAGATTTTATGCTGGAACTCCGCTGGTTACGGCTGATGGTTTTCCCATTGGAACTTTGTGCGCGATCGATACAATACCTCGCAATCTTACTCCCGAACAACTTGAAGCGCTGCGAGTTTTGGGTCGCCAAGTAATTAATCAAATGGAATTGCGGATTAATTTAGCTAACTTAGAGCGTACTCGCATTAGGCATAAACAAGCGGAGGATAAATTGCGGGCTAATGATGAGCAAATTGTCAATCTTTTAGAAGGCATAGCCGATGCTTTTTTTGCTTTAGATCGGCAGTGGCGCTTTACTTACGTGAATTATAAAGCAGCAGAAATTTTAAAGCGATCGCCGGAAGAAGTTTTTGGCAAAAATATATGGGAAGAGTTTCCTGAATTTGTGGGTTCAACTTTTTACCAAGAAGCTCGCAAAGCTGTAGCTCAACAAGTTGGTATGACTTTTGAAGAGTTTTACACTCCTTTAAGACGATGGTTTGAAGTCAGAGCTTTTGCTTCTTACGACGGCATTTCTATTTTTTTCCACGATATTACAAGTCGCAAACAGATGCAAGCGGCTTTGAATTTGGAACAGAAAAAAACTGAGGGTTTGCTGCTCAATATTTTACCGAAAGTAATTGCCGATAGGTTGAGAAAGGAACCAGTTTTGATTGCCGATCGCTTTGATGAGGCGACGATTTTGTTTGCCGATTTGGTGAATTTTACGCAGCTTTCGACGCGGAAGACGGCAACAGAGTTGGTTTATTTGCTAAATGAAATGTTTTCAGCGTTTGACAAGCTGACTGAAAAGTACGGTTTGGAGAAAATTAAAACGATTGGAGATGCTTATATGGTGGCGGGTGGAATTCCCACTCCTAGAGAAGATCATGCAGAGGCGATCGCAGAAATGGCTCTGGAGATGTTAGAGGAAATTAATCAATTTAGTGCCGAAAGGGGAGAGGAGTTTAAGATCCGCATTGGGATTAATAGCGGGCCGGTAGTAGCGGGAGTAATTGGTACTAAGAAGTTTATTTACGATTTGTGGGGTGATGCTGTAAATACCGCTAGTAGGATGGAATCTCACGGAATTGTGGGAAGTATTCAAGTTAGTGCAGATACTTATGAGTTATTGCGGGATCGGTATGTGTTTGAAGATCGAGGTGTTGTTAATGTTAAGGGGAAAGGGGAGATGATTACTTATTTACTAATTGGGAGAAAAAATGTTAACAGTTAATAGTTAACAAAAATAGAGTTAATTTGTTGCGGGCAACTACCCTTGATTTTGTCAATCCTAAGATCCAGACATTGGTATTACACCCAATACTTGTAACAGCAGTTGTTGATCTTTGAAACCAACTTGGAGACGACCACTCTCAATATCGCGAACCCAACTTTGGCTTTTACCGATATGAGTTGCTAAACTTCTCTGGCTTAATTGCAGACTTTTTCTAGCGGTGACAATTTGCTGACCCGAAAGCAACGATCGCCGCTCGGTCTTTTCTTGGTGTTGAGATTTGCGTATTTTTTTGGGTGTGGCTTGGGTCGATCTAGCTTCCCACTCTTCAGGCAACTCGAAATATAAAAATCGTGCTTGCATCAACCGATTCCACTTGTCACGGGGAGCAGCATCAGTTAGGCGACGATCGTTGCTGCCATCATTGATCCAAAATTCCAGTGCTGCTTCAGCATCATCGGGTAAGTCTGCCAGCTTGACCCACAGAGGTTGAATGTCGGAGGGGTAGGTGATCGGATCGAATATCGGTTTAAGTCCATAGCGATCGAGCACTTCCAAATCGCTCTCAAACGATCGCAGCAATCGCTTGCGCTCCTCTCGCTGGGAGGATGCTTTGAGTAACCTTTGTTCTCCGTAAGCAATCCGCATCAATGTAGGCACTGCGATCCGTTGTTCAATTCCCATCCGAGTTTTAAATAGTAACCACAGCATCATTCGAGCCACCCCTTCATGCTGCTGCCAGATACTCATCACATTCGTTAACAGAGATTTCGGTAATGTGCCGTATTGATAAAAGGTTGTTCCTTCTTTGGCTCCCTCTCGATTGAGGAAGAACTGCGCCCAATGCCCTGCTTTAACTGTAAAGGTTAATCCAGTTAGATGCTTACATCCTCGATCGTCTTCCTGAAAGTGATGCTGAGTTTCGATCAAGTGCCACAAGTGACTTTGAGGAATCGTAATCTTTCTGAATTTGCCCATCGGCGACCAGTCAACAGTTACTAACAGTTTGCAGGGTTGTTCTGCCAGGTTTTTGATTAAGGTTAGTTTCGCCAGTTTACTGAGGTCTTTGCGCTTGCCTAACCCCAGATAATCAGAAATTTCTCGATCGCTTACTGTAAACGTCTGTTCCCAAGGCCGCTCCAGGGAAGTTGCATAAGCAGCATACATCAAATGCAGGCACGCTGCCCGTATATCCCAAGATGCGATCGCCTCTTGAGCCGCTTCTACTTCCAGAACAATTGGTAAATCTGGAGTCGATTTATCCGTAACGCAAACCGTAACCTCTCCCCTACCACCGCTAACCTGCCGCCGATGGCAGAGATTGCCAAACTCGTCCGGCTGCCAAGGCAAAGATTGCCGCTGTGCTAATACATTACAAGCTTCCCAAACCACTATTGCAGAAGCAAATAAGTTAGTCTTGCCATTGGAAAATAGCCGAGGGTTCGTATTAACTTTAGCATCAACCTTACATCGACCCTTCTTTGCTTGCAATGGCACTGGAGCATCGCTTAAGCAAATCGAAGCACATAAGGGTTTCTCATAAAATCCCTCACAGTTATTGCACAACATCGGATCGATCCAAAGCTTCTCATCGTCCTGTTTGATGGCTCCTGTAGGACACAATGGTAAGCAGTCATTACACTGATTGCAAAGGCTTGTAATGGTATAAGTCATGATATGATTTCCCTCGCCTCAGAGTTAGTATTGGAATTGAAATCTAAGGTCTTTCTATCTAGTTTAGTTGCCTAAAAATCTGCTGACTTAAAACTATTAATAGCCTATAAATAGTTTTGTTTTTGTTCAGGATTAACATAAAATAATTTCTTAATAATTGACCCTAATTGCCCTCAATTTTAATTTAATTAAAATTAATTAGTTTGACAATTAATAACGTTTTTATTGCTTTTTTTAGTAATTTTTAGCTGCTGATACCTATGATATAGGTTTCTCTGCCTAACTTAAGCTGAAATTTCCCTTAAAAATGCTAGCCCCCTTACCCACAAAGACTCATTCCCTGGTCAGGAAATACCTATACCCTGCACTAAAGTTGGGTCTAAATTCACTATATATAACAGCTTGAGCGACTGAGTACATCATTAATAGACCCGATCGGCTTCTTTGGGAATGCAATAGGGTGACTCACTTAAAAGGATCTGTTATAAGCAAAGAAGGTACACAATGTCGTTTTATTAATTTAATCACAGGGGAATTGCTGATGGAACAAATTCCTGCGCCAATGCGTGAGTCTCTTTACAGATGTAGTAGTTAACCTTTCTCAGTCTTGGTATATAAATACTACGGTAACGTTATTGGTGGTGCGGAGCGCGATCTTTTTGTTCATAATTCAGTTCGATCGGCCTGCTGGAGGCAATACCGATGCAATCCCGTATTCGAGAAACTACGAATGTGGCTGAATGGGTTTCATTGATGTCTATCAAGACTCGCGAACAGCCACGTCATTACTTTGACCCAGAAAAGCTAGAGCAGTTGGTGCGATCGATCGCACAGCATGGCATTTTAGAGCCATTGTTGGTGCGCCCTTTGAAGACTAATCAGTATGAACTGGTGGCAGGCGAAAGACGTTTTCGGGCTGCTCTCACACTCGGTCTTTCCGAAGTGCCAGTTGTGATTCGGCAACTGAGTGATGAAGAGGCGATTCAATTAGCCTTAATCGAAAACCTGCACCGGGAAGACTTAAATCCAATCGAAGAAACAGAAGGAGTTTTACAACTTCTCGCTTTCAGGTTGCAGATGCCCGTACAGGCAATTCCAGCCTTGCTATATCAAATGAAAAATACCCTGGAAAAGGAGGTTGATGCCAGGAATAACGTTATTCCTAATTCTGGCTCCGAGCGAGAGCAAGAAATTCAGTCTGTTTTTCAAGATTTAGGGCTAATGAGCTGGCTCTCCTTTACGTGCAATCGGCTGCCTTTGCTCAACTTGCCCCAGGAAATTATAGATGCTATTCGTTGTGGCAAAATTGCCTATACCAAAGCTCTGGCGATCGCGCGCGTTAAAGACGAAACTCAACGTCAGACACTTCTCAATCAAGCCATTGAAAATAACCTTTCTCTCAATCAAATTCGAGCCGCTATTAAAGTCCTCAAACCCAAGAAGCCAGAGCTTCAATCTCCTCAAGTTCTCGTTACAAATGTTCATAGACGACTGTTGAAGGCTAAGTTATGGGAAGACCCTCAGCGTTGGACGCAAGCTCAGGCACTACTTTCTCAACTGGAAGCTTTGTTGGATATAGAATTGCCGAATCGCCAAACTTGAAGGTAGAAAGTGAGATCGGATTTGATGTCAATCTTATGTAGCAGTCACACCCAATACTTTTAATAGAAGTTGTTGATCTTTGAAACCAACTTGGAGAC
>DATGYA010000352.1:0-14848 GCA_035298405.1 Kamptonema sp.
CACCTTTTAATGCTAGCGGTCAACCTGCGATCGCGCTGCCTACTGGTTTAGATACTAATGGTTTGCCCTTGGGAATTCAAATTATCGGGCGGCCGGGGGCGGAGGCTACTTTAATTGCTTTAGGGGCTCAAATTGAAGCGGCGAAACCTTTTCCAGTTTTGGATTTTTCCCAATGATACAGAAATAGTATTTGGATTGATTGGGCAACTGACATGAAAATGGTCGTAACCAGCATCTTGTACTACCTCGATCGCCTACAAGATGTTGATTATTTGGCTACAATTGTTAACTCGGTATCTTCCGTAGAACTATGCAAAATCATCAACGAACTTTTGCAATCAGAAGACAATGAAATAGTTAGTTCAACTTGCCTTTTCATTCGAGATTTAGTGCTTTTTAGCTCTCAGCATCCTGATTGTAAGAAATTTGTGGAAGGTTATTCAGAGTCTGCGATTGTCAAAACTCTCGAAAAGCTTCTTTTTTCTCCAAATCATTTTGTGCGTAAGGAAGCAGTTTATACATTAGGCAAGACTTGCAGCTACGGCAGTATCCAAGCGTTGAATCAAGCCTTTATTGTATGGCGGGACACTGACCCAATCCTGTTACCAATACTAATCGGTGAGATGGGTTGGCTTGGAACCGAAAACTTCGGCGCACTTCTTGAGTCTACGATCAGTAGCCAAGTTTACATGACTCGGTGGGCAATTATCAATGTGCTAGCTGATTTTATGGTCAATGATGCACAATTACATGAACTATTTCAAGCTCAATTCAGGTTTATTGAACAATTGCGACAAGATTCAAATACCTTCATTAAGTCAGAAGCAGAGTATGAGTATCAATTACTAAAGTTTCGTAGCGAAATACACAATCTACTGAAAGCAGAGCGCAAAAAGAAACGAAAAGACCTAGAACGACAGTATAAACCAGCATTTACTTTTGCCTCTATATCGAATAGATTCACCTACTATTTGGGTACTAAGGGATTAACGCAATATTCTGTAGATGAACTTGAATTATTTATCTCGGATCTGACTCATAGGTAAAAAAATAATTATTTATGCTAATTGAAGAGACTATGAAAGCGCGATCGCATTTTTGGGTTTCTGCTTCGCTCCGACATTTATTCGCTTCACGGAAGTTTACCCGAAATGAAAAACTTTTGGCAGTATGATGATATATCTCTATATATAGTCAGACCGAGTTAAAGATGATGATGCGACCAAAATTTCAATTGCTGTCGTTATTAGTAGGTATAGCCAGCGTGGTAGCGCCTGCGATCGCAACTCCCGTACAAGCTGCTGAAACTCTTGTCGTCCGCAAAGGAATTTTTGAGTCGTCGATCGCAGTGGCAGATTTGCGATCGCTTGTGGAAACCGGAAAACTCCCAGAAAGCTTGCAAAACTACGCGGCGGCGCTTTCTCCTCAACAGCGTGCCCAAATCTACGGAGCTCTGAAAACGCAAGTTCCCCTCAGCGTCGTCACCGTTAGTAACTTACTCAATACTCAAATTGGTACTGCCATCCTTGCCGATCTCGCTACGGTAACGCCGAGGCGTTCTGGGGCAGGTGTAGAAGCGCTGCGAGCGGCAATGGTGTTGGGTTCTACGGCTCCCGGTGGTTTGTCGGTATTGAGCTTTATTGAAGCTTATCCGGGTCAACGGATCGTAGTCGATTTGGATCGCGCTTTTGCAGTGTTGCAAAACTTGAATAGTGGTTTTTGGCAGACGCAGCGATTTATGGCCGCGATCGCGCCGAAATTAGCCCCTACAAACCCTAATATTAAAATTCCCTTCGATCCGACCCAAACAGGCCCCAACGCGGTACAGGTACTCAAACTTAACCTGTATGACGCTCAACGCAATCGCCGTATTCCTGTCGATGTCTACTCGTCAGCAGCGACAACCACTGACAAACCAGTTATCGTCTTTTCTCATGGCTTGGGTTCTATCCGTACCGACTTACAGTATTTAGCAGAACATTTAGCCTCTTACGGCTACGCAGTCGCAGCCTTAGAACATCCTGGTAGTAATGCGGATCATACTAATGCTGCGATCGCGGGTAAAGGCCTAATCCTAGAACCACAAGAATTTTTAGATCGCCCCAAAGACATCAGTTTTGTCCTCGACGAACTCGCAAAAATCAATCAAACCGAGGCTTCTGTACGCGGTAAACTGGCGACAGATAAAGCAATGGTGATTGGATATTCCTTTGGCGGAGCAACTGCACTATCGCTCGCAGGCGCAGAGATGCAATTGACAAGACTCAAACAACGGTGTCAAAGCAAATTAATTACATTCAGTTTAGGAGAAGGCATTCAGTGCGCGGCGGCTGGACTTCCACAAGATAGCTATCAACTACGCGATCCCCGGATTAAAAGAGCGATCGCCATGAATCCTACCACATCTTTACTATTTGGTGAAACAGGATTGAGCGCGATCGCAGTTCCCACCCTCGTAGTTGCCGGTTCCGCCGACAAAACCACTCCCGCCTTAATCGAACAAATCGCAGGATTTTCCAAAATTCCCTCTCCTAAATGGCTAGTCGGTTTTGTTGGTGGCACGCACTTAAGCGTAAAAGATCCTAGCGCGACTTTAGATCAGGTAGGCAAACCGAGTACAGCAGTGACAGGGGATGAAGTCGTCGGTGTTCGCGCCGTTAGCGTTCGTAACTACATTAAAGCTATTAGTTTGGCAATGGCCGCTCAACTCACTCCCGATGCTGAGAAATATGCAGTATTTCTAACACCAGAATATGCACAATTTGCCTCTACATCGGCAATTCCAGTGCGGCTTGTGAAAGAGATTCCCCCTGAAGCTGATGCGATCGTCCAAAGTTTTCTTAAGGAAAATTAATCTCCATAACTAATCGTTAACAAACTCCACCCTAAACCTAATTATGGCAGCAAAAAAACTACTTCCATTTTTCATTATCGTAGCGATCGCATTTATCGCCTTTGGCGATAGCTTTGCTTTTCTGCCCAAACCAGTAAAGGAGGCCAGCGTGAAAAGTCGAACCTTCGTAGTGGGATTGTGGCCAAAGTGGTTGAAACCGAGAGATACCAATAAGGAAAGAGAAAAGGATATAGAAAATTTAGATCAAAAGTCAAGTCCGAGTCCTTGAGGAGGAAATAATATCTGCTCAGCGCGGCTAGAAGTGAAAAAAGTAGCGTCGAGCCAATGGTTCGCAGTTTCATCGCCTTTGCTTCCTCTGTCACATAGATCGCCTGAGCCAAAATATATCTCTATCACGGGAAGTTATGCAGTGGGGAAGGGAGATCGAGGCTGTCTTGACAGCTTAAAAGTTAACAGTTAACCGTTAACAGTTAACCGTTAACTGTTAACCGTTCCCATTAAGCTTGCTTTTTCAACCAGCTAAACATTGCTCGCAAATCTTTACCTACTTCTTCAATAGGATGCTCAGCTTCCTGACGACGCATCGAAGTAAATCCGGGTTTGCCAGCTTGATTTTCTAGCACAAATTCACGGGCAAATTGACCTGATTGAATTTCACTCAGAATTTTACGCATTTCAGCGCGGGTTTGGTCAGTAACAATACGAGGGCCGCGAGTTAAATCGCCGTATTCTGCTGTATTGGAAATGCTGTCACGCATTTTAGCAAGACCGCCTTCTACTACTAAATCAACAATTAGTTTAACTTCGTGGAGGCATTCAAAGTATGCTAATTCTGGCTGATATCCCGCTGCAACTAATGTTTCAAATCCGGCTTTAATTAACGCGCTTAAGCCGCCGCAAAGCACAACTTGTTCGCCGAAGAGGTCAGTTTCCGTTTCTTCGCGGAAGCTGGTTTCGAGGATGCCGGCGCGAGTGCCACCAATGCCTTTAGCGTAGGCCATGGCGCGATCGCGTGCTTGACCGGAAGCGTCTTGATAAACTGCAAATAAACTGGGAACACCTTCACCCTGTTCGTAAGTCCGCCGCACCAAATGTCCGGGGCCTTTAGGCGCAACCATCACCACATCTACATTAGCAGGGGGGACAACTTGGCCAAAGTGAATGTTAAAGCCGTGAGCGAAAGCTAACACTTTTCCCTCTGTCAAATGCGGCTCAATTTCCTGCTTATAAACAGTTTTTTGCACTTCATCGGGAAGCAGGATCATAATGAAATCAGCGGCCTCGGCTGCTTTGTCAACGGGGTGAACTGTCAGGCCTGCCTCGGTTGCTTTCGTTGCAGATTTACTGCCGGGATATAAGCCGATAATGACGTTCATGCCGCTATCCTTAAGGTTGAGGGCGTGAGCGTGACCTTGGGAACCATAGCCGACGATCGCTATGGTTTTGTTGGCTAAGAGGTCTAAGTTAGCGTCGGCATCGTAGTACATACGGGCCATAGTGATTATCTCCTGCTGCGCGAGCGTTGTGATGACTGCAAAACTTTCATCTTATCAAAATTCGCGACTATTTCACCACAAATGTAGAAGTATAGATTAAAGAAATATAAATATAGGCGTTAACTTACTCTTTCTCAGAGATGTTAGCATAGCCATGATATCAGAAGCGCTGGGGTTAATGCAAGATGAAAAATACGCAGACAAAATTACCTAAAGATACTTGGGTGGTCGCAACTTGGGATGAATTTATACAGGCTGCTGACGATCCAGCTTTGCAACACGCTAAGGGTTATTATTATCATGGAAAAATGCTCATTGAAGCTATGGGAACTGGATACGACCATTCTTGCGACAACGGAATTATTTACTTGGCTGTCAACTTGTACTGCATTGTTAAAAGCATTCCCGTCAATGGGTTGATTAGTTGCAGCTTTCGGAAAGCAGGGTTGTGGGAGTGTCAGCCAGATATAGCTTATTATATTGGCGATCGCGCCCAATCTATCCCCAGAGGCACTAAAATTGTAGACTTAAATCAATATTCCCCACCGGATTTAGCTATCGAAGTTTCCGACAGTACGCTATCTGACGATTTAGGTAATAAACGCCTGCTTTATGAAGAAGTACCCGTTAGAGAATATTGGGTTGTGGATGTACAAGCAGCAGTGGTGAGAGCATTTGCCGTTGGCGATGGCGGGAGTCGTCGCATTAGTGAATCCCTAGTTTTGCCAGGATTAGCAATTAGTTTATTAGAAACTGCTTTGTCACGCAGTCGCGAGGAAGATCAAACTCAAATCGGTGCTTGGTTAATGCAGCAATTTCAAAGAAATTAGATGGCGATATAAAATTAATGGATGATGTAATCAGAAAAATCATTACTCTTGGCTTCCCCGCCTTACTTCTCTTCAAAGTCGCAGATACTACAGGTAAAACAGGGGAATCTGCAATCGCGAAATCTTTAGAAAAGCTTGGCAGTCCTTTAGGTTTGCTGATGGGTTTGGCCATATTAGTTATTGTCGGATTAGCTGCTAGTTATTTTAGCCGCTATCTCGTAGATGGTCTGCTAGTGAGATTTTATCAACAGCGGCAGCAGTCAGAACCACTAGAAAAATTGCTAATAGAAATTGACAAATTGCTACTTTCTGAAGACCTCAAAATTAAACTGAAATGGACTATTACTCACCCTCAAAACCATCGTCAACCGCAGTTTAAAGATATAATCTCAAGGAGTTTCATTATTGCCGCAATTCTTTCTGGACTATTGTCTGTGTCTAGCTACTTAGGAGGAAACAATAGATTTTTTGAATTGAGTTCTCATTTTAGACTACAATATCTAATTGTGGCTTTCAGTTGCTGCATTTTTTTCAAGATTACCCGCACAAAAAAGCTATGGTTATTTGTTAGCATTTTATGTGTATTGGTTAATTTTGCTGAAATTTTGCCCTGGTATTTTCCTCAGCGGGCAATTGCGGCAGAAATTGCCGGACAAAAGTTGCGAATTTTCCAGAGCAATGTTTTGACAGGTAATCGCCGTTATGCAGATGTTATATCTTTGGTTAGGGAAGAAAAACCTGATATTGCAGTTTTTGTAGAAGTCACCCAGTCTACTTGGGCAAAAGAGTTAGCAGTTTTAAAGGATTTACTACCTTACTCTTTCGGCAATCAAGATTCAGAGCAATTTGGTATGGTAATCTATAGTAAGTTTCCTCTGGAAAATACATCGCTTAAAACATTTTCATGGGGAAGAAAAGTTGTATATGCAGAGGTGATAATTCAAAGTAAGGTTATTTCCATTCTTGCTGCTCATCCACCGGTTCCCACGAAACAAAAAAGTTTTCTTGACAGAAATAGGCAGTTAGCAGCTATTGGTAATTATGTCGCCATGCTCAAAAACCCTGTGATGGTTATTGGAGATTTTAATGTCACGATGTGGTCGCCGTTTTACAAGAATATGATAAAGACAGGGGGATTGCGAAATGCGCGAGCTAGCTTTGGCATTTTACCAACTTGGCCAACTGATAAACCACTGTTCTACATTCCGATAGATCACTGCTTAGTTAGTAAAGAAATTCAGGTATTGAATATTAGGGCGGGTCGCAAAATTGGTTCCGATCACCTACCATTAATTACAGATTTAGCAATCAATAACCACTAAATAGCTAAGGGATTTCGTCGATCGCTTTTATGCTTAAATATTTATTTTTATGTTTATCTCTTGATAACAAATAGTGAATTTTCTATACTACTTTTTTAGATTTATAAATTTCTATTAGAGTTAACAATTGGAATTAAATCGGTAATTTTGTCCAAAAACCAGATTTATTTGTAAAATAGAAGTTATTTAGTTGGCTGATAAACATTGTCCCTCCCCGTCCCGATCGCTGACTCCAGACATTTTTCGAGCCAACAATGCTAAGACCGATAAAACTTTCATCAGAGTTGTTACTCAACTGACCTATGCCAGAACTTCCCATATCCATTGCTCAGCACTACCACGAGCGGACAAAATATGACCCTCAAACCATAGCAGCTAAGAACAAACAACTAGATTGGGAACAGCAACCAGTTCCCTTTAAGGAATATAAAATTGGGGCAACTTTTGACCTCAAGCCATATCTGAGAGAGAAATCAGAAGGGTTGGCTATCGAGCCTGAGATCAATTGGTGGCAGCGATTATCTCGGTTGCTGCTGTGTAGTTATGGTTTAACTGCTAAAGTGCCGACAATGGGGGGGGCTCCGCTGTATTTGAGATCGTCGCCTTCTGCGGGTGGGTTGTATCCAGCAGAGATTTATATAATTTCTCGTGGCACTGGGTTTTTGCCTGCGGGACTTTACAATTATCAAGTTAGAACTCATTCTTTACTTCACTTTTGGGATAGTCAGGTTTGGCCAGGTCTGCAAGCTGCTTGTTTCTGGCATCCAGCTTTGGAGGAGACGAAACTCGCGATCGCAATTACAGCAGTTTTCTTCCGTTCAGCTTGGCGTTATGAAGATAGAGCATACAGGCGAATTTATTTAGATACGGGTCATTTGTTAGGTAATATCGAGTTAGCTTGTGCTCTGAATGACTACCGACCGCACCTAATTGGGGGATTCGCAGATGCGGCAGTCAATGAGTTGCTTTACCTCAACTCAGAATTAGAAGGAACAGTTGCGATCGCGCCCTTAGCAGACTTACTAGAAATAGAACAAAACCTGCCTAGAACCCGAACTGCTTTGCCGGGGCCAACGCAGACTAACTATCCCAAAATTCCCGACGGTCAACTGCTAACATTCCTGCACCAAGCTACTATCATCGAATCAGATACATCGGGAACTGGTGGTTGGAAAGCTGATGAAAGTGAGGGGCAGCTAGAAGATAAATACAACTTTCCTTTCTGCACAAAAGTTTCCGCCGTTACTCCTTCCATACCTTGGGGCGCGAACTTAGAATCCCTGGAAAGTACCATTTTCAAACGGCGTTCAACCCGCGCTTATACTGGTGCTAGTTTGAGTTTAGGGGAACTGCTAGCTTTGCTAGATTTTACTTACCAACCCCACCACTATATCGACCAAGGTTTAGACGGTTCACCAGATTATTTCGATCTGAGTTTAATTGAAACATTTATCGCTGTTTCTGGCGTGACCGGGTTGGAAGAAGGCTGTTACTATTACGCTCCCAAAGCTCAAGAATTGCGACAAATTCGGTTTAAAAATTTTCGGCGCGAACTACATTTTTTATGTTTGGGACAAGAATTGGGACGGGATGCAGGGGCGGTGTTGTTCCATACAGCGGACTTAAAGAAAGCTGTAGCAAAATATGGCGATCGCGTTTATCGATACCTACATTTAGATGCTGGTCATTTAGGGCAAAGACTAAATCTTGCGGCCATTCACTTACGTTTAGGAGTCAGTGGTATCGGCGGTTTCTTCGATGACCACGTGAACGAAGTTCTAGGTATTCCCGCTGATGAAGCGGTTCTTTACATCACCACATTGGGGCGACCGAGATAGAGGAAGCTTAAATTATTAAGTTTTGAGTAGAATCCCTGGAGATTAACTGTACGACTTCAACCATATAATGAAACTGAATCAACGCCGTCTGGAGGTAATGAATCAGTGTAGGCAAACCCATATTAATCGAGAATTTAGCCCGATCGTTGATGATTCAGGACACCGAAAAAGTTTTAATTTTACAGAGGTTGTGGAACGGCAATATAGCAACCGCCAAGGCCGTTAGGACTATCTTGATTGCCGAAACCCTTGCTATTATTACCTCATCCTTCTTCCTTCTGCTATACATTGGAGAAATGAAGTCTGCGAGATGTTTAGTCCCGCTCAAACAGAATAGGGTGAGCTTTGCTCACCCTACTACAAAATAGCTAACTTGTTCTAGAACAAGACCAACTTCGAGTTACCAGAAATACCAAAGTTAGCATCAACAGTTGCGAACAAACTATTACCTCCAACAGTAGAACCATTAGAGTCATAGTAAAGTTTAGAAACCGCGCCATCGTAAACAGCAATAATCGCCGGACTCGTGAGAGTTGTCTCAATTTGAGTCACAGTCGAACCAGTGCTATTGTAAACGTAGAAACTAGAAGCCAGCGGCCCTGTTCCCAACCCAGTAAAGCCAGTGCTGTCAAGGCGAATTAGATCGTCAGTAGTATTGTAATTGGTCAGAAAATCGCTGCCACCGACTTCAGTGCCATTGAAAACAAAGACATCCAAACCAGCACCGCCATTGAGCGTATCCGTTCCCAAACCGCCGATCAGCGTGTCATTACCATTACCGCCAAAGAGGGAATCAGATCCATTACCGCCAGAGAGACAGTCATCACCATCGCCACCGAAAAGGGTGTCAGTGAACGCTGTACCCAGCACAGTATTATTGCTAGCATTGCCAGTGAATTGTAACGGCCCGCTAAAGCCGTAACCGCCAACACCAGTGCTGAAATCATTAACAGCAGTTGGATAAGTATTGCCTGCGCTTGTTAGATCGACAATGCTATTAGGAGCAGTAGGAGAAGCTGGGGGTGCGATCGTGCCGCTGAAGACAAAATCGGCTGTCCCCAAATTCACAGCGCCAGTCCCGATAGTCGCTACAGTGGTGAAACCGCCAGCCGTAGTACCATTAGAGTCAAAAACTAGCTGCGTCTCGTTAGCAGCATTAGTAAAGACAAAGAAACCAGGAGTTGTAGAACCCCCAATTGCTTTAGCTTGTGCGTCTTCAAAATTAGCGTAAGTACCGCCAGTAAAGATGACTAATTCTTTACCTGTGATATCAGGGGAAACACCGCTGACACCATCAAAGTTAGCCGTAGTCAAATTACCAAAATTAGCGGCGACAAACTCGAATTTGTCAACTCCTACCACAAAGTCAGTGATAGTATCGGGACCATCAATGGGAGCCTTATACTTGAAGATATCAGCACCAGAACCACCAGTTAGGAAGTCGGCACCGCCGCCACCAGTTAAGATGTCAGCAAAAGCCGTACCTGTAACGCTGTTAGCATCGCCATTGCCAATGAATAACACGGGGCCGCTAAAGCCGTAACCACCAGCACCAGTGCCGAAATTGTTAACAGCAGTTGGATAAGTACCAGGGTTAGTTAGATCGACAACGCTGTTTACAGGAGGAGGCGGAGTTAACGGTGCTTGAGAACCAGTGAAGACAAAATCAGCAGTACCCAAGCTCACAGGGGTAGTCCCCAGATTAGCAACAGTGGTGAAACCGCCAGCCGTAGTACCGTTAGAGTCAAATACCAACTGCGTCTCGTTAGCAGCATTAGTAAAGACAAAGAAACCAGGAGTTGTAGAACCCCCAATTGCCTTAGCTTGTGCGTCCTCAAAATTAGCGTAAGTACCGCCAGTAAAGATGACTAATTCTTTGCCAGTAATGTCAGGGGAAACACCGCTGACACCATCAAAGTTAGCTGTAGTCAAATTGCCGAACGCAGCACTTACAAACTGGAATTTGTCAACTCCACCGATAAAGTCAGAGATCGTATCGCCGCCATCAATTGGAGCTTTGTAAGCAAAGATATCGGCACCGCCGCCGCCAGTCAGGAAGTCGGCACCGCCTGCACCTGTCAGGATGTCAGCAAAAGCTGTACCTGTAACGCTGTTAGCATTGCCATTGCCAATGAATAACACAGGCCCGCTAAAGCCATAACCACCGACACCAGAGCCGAAATTGTTAGCACCGCTCGGATAAGTATTGCCTGCGGCGGTCAAATCGACAATGCTGTTGGTAGCAACAGGAGGAGGTGGTGGTGGTGCGATCGTGCCATTGAATAAGAAATCGCCTGTGCCCAGACTGGTAACACCCGTGCCTAAGTTGGCAATTTCTACGGCAGGAGCTGGCCCAATACCATCGACATCGAAGACCAAAACGCCTTCGCCAGCAGCATTCTGGAAGAGAGAGAACACAGGGTTAGTACCTGCTCCTGACAGTGATGCAAATTTCGTTTGTACTGCGGCTAAACTGGCGTAAGTACCGGAGAAAATCAGCAACTCTTTCCCTGTAATGTCAGTGGTAGAGCTGGTAATGTTCACCAAGTCAAAGTTAGAGCTGTTGAGATTGCCGAAGGTAGAAGAAACGAATTGGAATTTATCCGTCCCAGAAGTGAAGTCAACAATCTTATCGCCGCCTTCTTTGGTAGAAGTGTAAGAGAAAATATCGGCACCAGCACTGCCTTTGAGCAAGTCTTTGCCACCAGCACCTGCGATCGCATCGTCGCCATCGCCACCGATTAATTCATCATCAAATTTGCTACCTTTGATGGTGTCATTACCACCCAAGCCGTCATAAGTAACAGGGGCGGGATATCCGCTGAAGTCCACTAGATCCGCGCCATCAGTACCCGTAGGAATGGATAGAACCGGGCCAGTAAACAGGAAGTTGTTGATGTCGAGGACGATCTTGGTTGAGAAAACCGCAACAATCTCAAAGCGAATACCAAGAGAGAAGACTAATACGGTTTTGCCAGTGGCGCGATCGGTGAATTGGCAGAACCGGCCTTTGTTGTCATTACGACCAAAGCCTTTGAACCGCTTTTTCAAGGATTCAATATCGAAGACGCTGTCATCATCGCTGAAGTCGAGCAGGTTTGAGGACTCATCGATCGTGACGATATTGACAGTAATCTTCAGTTTTTTGAAGCTGCTAATGCTGATATTGCCGAAGGCCGCAGTAGATAATTCTAAGGTGTCTTCCTGGGGATTAAAATCTGTAATTAGATCGGCATCTTCGATCTTAATTACACCTTCACGTGCTTTCTTGTAGACAAAGCGATCGCGACCTAAGCCTCCCGTCAGGGTGTTTTTACCTTCGCCGCCTTCAATTTCATCATCGCCCTCACCACCTTCGATTTTGTCGTTGCCTAAACCGCCTGTGATTTTGTCTTTACCCAAGCCGCCTTTGATGTCATCGCCGCCGTCGCCAGCTTTGATATCATCACCCAATGGGGAGCCGACAATAACTTGAGGAGTTGTATTGCCAACAAAATCAAAGCTCGTATTGAAGACTTTCAGGGCGAACTTTTGACCGCCGATCGTAGTTTCTCCGTCAGTGACTTCAAAACCAAAGCTGGCATCGCCTGTAAACCCAGCCGCAGCTTTGAATGTCAGCAATTGGAGGCTGATATCGAGTTGAGTGAAGGTGAAATTGACAGATGTAATGGCTTGCCCATTGTAGAATAGCTGCCCTACTTTCGGATCTGGCAGTTCTGTCAGCTTATAGGTGACAGCTTTGACACCTCCCTCTTTATCGAAGAACCGCAGAAAATCCAAGGTAATTACTTGCTCTCCCCCTGCGGCAACATCGAAGCTTTTATTAGCTTCCAATACGGGGGGCGTGTTGGATGGAGTTATAGGTGCTGTAGTGCTATTGCCCATCTGCAAGAAGTCGCTGACTTCTAGTACCGTCGCGCTGATGTTCAAAAGCACTGCGAGTACAAAGCTATTGCTGCCGCGAATCTCGGTATTGAGACCGACTTGCACAAAGGATAAGCTGCTAAAGCTCAAACCGTCTAGCAGGAATTTGTCGAGGCTGTCTGTATAGTCTGCGAGTACAGATTTGCCACCGCTGCTAACGTTCTTGATAATAAAGGAATCGCTACCCGCACCGCCGGTACAGGTGTGGTTGCCTGTGCCGCCGATTAAGGTGTCATTACCTTCACCCCCAGAGAGGCTGTTGTCACCGTCGCCACCTTCTAAGCTATCATCGCCAGCACCGCCTTCGAGGGTGTTGTTGCCTGAACCGGCTGTAACGCTATCGTTGCCATCACCACCTATCAGCGAGTCGTCGCCGCCTCCACCGATGATGCTGTCATCGCCGTCATCTCCCAGACAAACATCGTTGCCATCACCGGCGATGATGCTGTCGCTGCCAGTTCCACCGCTAATGCTATCGTTGCCTGTACCACCCATCAGAGAGTCGCTGCCTGAGTCGCCGCTGAGAGAGTCGTCACCCGCGCCACCGTCACAAGCATCGTTGCCTGCGCCACCCATCAGAGAGTCGTCACCTGAGTCGCCACCGATGCTATCGTCACCTGCGCCACCGTCACAAGCGTCGTTGCCATCGCCACCGCTCAGAGAGTCGTTGCCCACGCCTCCAACTAGACTGTCATTGCCTTCGCCGCCGCTGGCTTTGTCGTTGCCCTCGCCGCCGATGCAGGTGTCATTGCCGCGATCGCCATCGCACTCATCATTGCCTTTACCGCCGTAGACGGCATCATCGCCTTCGCCACCGCTAACTTTGTCATCGCCTTCGTTGCCATATACTAAGTCAGCTCCATCACCACCAAGACAGGTATCTTTGCCTTTGCCGCCAAAGGTGGTGTCATTTCCTTTACCCCCCTCAACTTCGTCATCACCGGCATTACCCATTACTGCGTCATTGCCGGAGTCGCCCCTGGCTTTGTCGTTGCCGTCGCCGCCGATACAATTGTCATCGTCTTTGCCGCCGTAGAGGGTATTTCCACCGCTTCCAGCTTGCAGGGTATCGTTACCTTCCTTGCCGAATATGGTTTCCCCGCCGCTACCGCCTACTATCAGGTCATTTTTATTGGTACCCTCGATGATGGCATCATCGATATTATCATTACTACCCTCTTCAGGAAAAGTTACCTGATTTGAGGTAGTCGTTGGAGTGATTGAATTAATGCCGGGAATTGTAGCAATACCTGCTGTGAGAGTAGGTGTTTCTACAAAACTATCTGCTAATATTTCGTCTGCCATTGTGGTCTTTCCAGAAAACAGAGTAGATTATTGAACGCCATCGAGTTTAGGTCAATCCGCAGGGTATTAATTCTATTAAAGCCTGATTTTTTTTGATCCGCAAGTAATTCTAGTAAAAATTTATAACTTGGCGATACAGGATAAATATTTGATGTGCGCTATAGCTTGCAATATAAGGCTTATAGCGTTTACACCCTAATTTTATTTACTATGATTCTAGAACAAGGGGAGCGAGATTAAATGAGATTCTATCGCTGCAAACGAAATTTTCCTGTCTTCAAATTGAAGCAAGAAGAGTCTGTTTGACCTGGAGATTATTTAAGCTTCAGGAATAGGTATTCTGAGGTTAGGTTAAGTATTAAATTGTATTTCGATGCTGCGATCGCCAAGGTAATTGATGCACGATCTCACCTGAATAAAGTTATCGCGATCGCAGCGCTTTTTCCTGCCCTCTATCTCACTTAGCTTTTCCACTCCTAAAATAGTGAGAGCGAACTCACTTAATGACTCTCAACTGCACCCTTTTTCAGCTACTTTATGGTTGCTATGATCAAAGCATACCCACCTTGAGCCCAAAAATAACATCTCCTACTGCAATCAAAAACTCTCACCAAAATCAAATCGTAATTTTATAAACTTAGATAAATTTAATCTCACTAGAAAATTTAAACCCCGCGCTGGCTAATTTGGGCAAAAAGTCATCAATCTAGAGGTAGATTAGAGAAGTTTATGCTAACTTTATGTTATAGCCAACTACTAAAAATCCGTTACACCTCAATCGCACTCATGCTTTACCTCACTGGTAAATGAAATTACCCTGAAGAGGGTAGCAAATCACTGAATTCCTTTGGAGAACACTAAAAATCCGGTGGGCAATCTCCTTAAAGAGACTTTACCCCGGAGTTAAAGATTAGTATTAGAGAGGCTTAGCAATTGCTAATGCAGGCCGCAAAAACAGGGGCGATCGAGGACTTGACCAGGAGGGCACTAAATCTGTGACCCAAGAATTTTTATTATCTGTTACCCCAGTTGGGGAAGACGAATATCTCGTGCGGACGGAAAGGGTTGCACCCGGTGTGCTGCTTGCGGAAGAACTGGTGACTTGGCCAGTAGAAGAGTGGCTTGCCCTTGCCCGTCAACTAATGAACGATCCTTTGCTCGGCTTGCTGGAGGGGAAAGCGGCGGCAGGAATTACTGGCCACTCGCTCAGCACTGCCCCTCGACTTAATTTGGCCGCCCTGGGTCAACAGTTTTATAATGGGCTATTTCAAGGCAATCT
>DATGYA010000353.1:0-3742 GCA_035298405.1 Kamptonema sp.
ATATAGCGTTTCTCTGTCTGGTGAGGTACAATAACTCTACCCCCAACCCCCTTAGAAAGGGGGCTTTTCCGGTTCCTCCCCTTTGCAAGGGGGGGCTAGGGGGGGTATTTTTTGTACCTCATATAATTGAGAACCGCTATAGTCGGCTAGGGAGTGATAGAAACACCGCTATTTACCCTGCAATAATTTGATAAATTTCTTGAGCGGTTGCAGGGGCTAATAACACCCCGTTTCGGTAGTGGCCGGAAGCTATAATTACATTATTATAACCAGGAAGTTTACCGATAATTGGTGCAACCTGACCTTCTGGGCGCGGTCGCAAGCCTGACCATGTATTGATAATATTAGCTTCGGCTAAAGTAGGACAAAATGCGATCGCCTTTTCCAAAACCTCATCCAGCTTACCGCCATCCGCTACAATTTCACCCTCACCTACAGGAAACTCAACTGTCGCCCCTACCCAATATTCCCCTTTTCCCACAGGGACAATATGAATATCATCGCAAGTAACTACTGGCTGAAAATCGGGATAACCTAAAGTATTTTCTAAGCGTAAATGCAACGCTTGCCCTAATACTGGGCGAATATCAATCGGCTGTTTTAATGATGCTGTCACAGCAGTAGAACCTAAACCCGCCGCAATAATTAACCAGTCGCATTCTAGACTTTCTGTTGTTGTTTGAATCTGGTAGGAACCTGTAGAAGAAATCCGTACATCTAAAACAGTAGTATCAAATTGAAAGTTAACGCCTTTTTGCTTAGCGGCTGCAACTAATGCTAAAGTTAAGGCTGTTGGATCGAGTTGCCGATCTTGAGGGGAATAAATAGCTGCTATAATATTATCTAGTTTTAGTTGAGGAGTGCGATCGCGCACTTTTTCTACATCCCAAATTTCCAACTCCCAACCTTGAGACTTACGAGTTGCCGCCAACTTTTCCCAATTACTTAAATCTTCCCCTTCCCGACAAAGCATTAAAATTCCATCTCTATTAAAAGGAATTTTCTCTCCTAGAATTTCCTCTAACTCCGGAATCAGCGTTTCATAACGCTTAATGCTATTTTCCCTTAAATTCCAATTTCTGCCCTTAACTTTCTGGCTAACAACACCCATTAACACGCCAAGGGCGGCCCCTGTAGCAGCTTTGGCGGGTAATTGTTTGTCCAAAACTGTGATTTTTAGTTCTGGAACTTGGCTGAGTTCATAGGCAATTGTCGCCCCAATTACACCGCAGCCAATAATTATAACTTGACTCATTAATTTTTAAATTTAGATTTGGCTAATTGCTAATTGCTAAAGCCGGGGCGGGTTTTTTTGAGGTTATTTGTTTATTACAAAGGCCGGGGCGGGTTTTGTTTTGAGGTTATTTGTTTGTTACAAAGGTTATCTGCTAAACCCGCCCCTACAGCACCCGCCCCTAGAGAAATTATGGTTTTTTAAGTTCTAAATCTCTTTTCGCCGCAAAAAAGGTAACAAAGCATTGCTAACTTTTTCAGACCAGTGTTCTTGAGGATAGTGTGATGCTCCATCCAGTTTAACTAACTCTCCATTTTGTAGAGATTTAGCTAAATTTTTTGCTTGGTCAAAATTGAGCCAAGGATCGCCTACTCCCCATAAAATCAAAGTTGGTCGCGTCCAACTTTTTAATCCCGTTTCAATTTCTGCCATTGACTCTGGTAACTGGAGATTGCGGATAGTTGCTAATAGCGATCGCCCCGCTTCGGAACTTCTCAAAAAAGGGCGGCGATAGACATCTAAATCTCCATCAGATATCGGGTAACGGCAACCTTTTTCTAAAGTTCTGTCAACTAACAGGGGGTCTTGCACCATCATATCGCCTACAAAAGGTAGTCCCAACTGTTGAATTTTCCAAGGCAACTTTGCCTCCGCAGAAATAGGTGTATTGAGGATAGCTAAACGCTCAATTTTATCGGGATGACGCAAGGCATATTGCAAACCTACAGAAGCTAAAAACCCTTGGACAACTAAGTAAAATCGCTCAATTTTTAAGGCTTCAATAAATTCGGCAAAGGCTTTAGCAAAGGCATCGGGCGTATAAGCAAAGTCGCCCTTGTCAGGTTTTGCCGAGGCCCCAAAACCGATCCAGTCTGGCGCGATCGCGCGAAACCCTTGTGCCGCTAAATCCGGCATTACAGCAGTCCAAGTGTGACTCTGAGAAGGCAAACCATGCAAGAGTATTACTGGCGGCTGGTCAGATTCGTTAACCGGATTTGCTTCCCGATAAAACCATTCAAGATTTCCAACTTTAATTATCTGTTTATCAAGTGACACTGTTTTTATTTCTTATGTAATAGAGTTGTAGGGCGTGAAGTACACGCCCTACGGAATTGATGCGGCTGCACTTAGAAATTCATTTCGGCAGCTTGTACTTTCTCGACTTGTTTCTTCTTCAGAACTAGCAAAATTTGAGCTAGCATAACGAGCACAAAAAATGCCAGCAGCCATTTAATGCGATCTGCACTTTGCAGCACAATTTCAACATCTTTTTGACCAAATCCGCCCACATTCGGGTTATTAGTCAAGAGTTCGGCTGCTTTCACTTCTTGTCCTTCTGAGACAATCAGTTCGGGGCCGGCGGGAATTGTATCGACAACTGCCGCGCCTTCTGCGGGTTGAATGGTGACTTCATAGCCGCCGTCTTCCAATTTAGCAATCTTAGAAATCGTGCCAGCAATAGAAGCATTGTAAACAGTATTATTGCTCTTATTACCAGCAGGGTAAACTTGTCCGCGTCCCCGATTTCCGCCTACGTGAATTTGGTATTTACCAAAGTGAACTGACTTATCAGTTGCGGGATTGGGAGACAAAACCGGGAATACAATTTCCTGATATTGTTCGCCCGGTAACGGCCCAATAATTACAATGTTTTCTTGGGTTTCGCTATAGGGTTGGAAATAAAGTTCGCCAACTTTTTCCTTCATCTCCTCTGGAATTCTTTCGGGAGGAGCAATTTTGAAACCTTCTGGCAACATTAATACAGCGCCGACATTTAGGCCGCCTTTGCTACCGTCAGCGATTACTTGCTGTACGTTGGTGTCATAAGGAATCTTGACAACGGCTTCAAAAACGGTATCTGGTAAAACAGACTGAGGGACTTCAACTTCGGTAGGTTTAGCTCCGAGGTGACAGTTAGCGCAAACAATTCGCCCAGTTGCTTCGCGGGGTGTTGCGGGTGCTGTTTGTTGTGCCCAGAAGGGATAGGCGGATGCTGCTTGAGGCAGTGCGATGTCGCTGGTGATGAAAAATGCTAGGGTTGCGATCGCAACTAGCGTCGTCTTAGCGATCGCCCCAACGCTGCGGCATAATATCGCTGATAAATCAATTTTTGGCATCAGAGTATTCGATCTCAAAGGTCAAACAGTCAGTCACAGTCAGTCAATGTTAGATTTTGAATTTTGAACTGACAATTTCAAAACTCAAAACTCAAAATTCAAAACTTATTAAGACCACCAAGGGGCCTCGCCGGTGCGGAAGTCTGTTTCTTTCCAAGGGGTTAAGCTCAGCTTATCATCTACTACAGTGGCGTGAGCCAATGCTAAAGACAAAGGCGCAGGGCCGCGTACAACTTTGCCTTCGTTGTTGTACTGAGAACCATGACAAGGACAAATAAACTTGTTCTCGCTGGCATTCCAAGGCACTACGCAGCCCAAATGAGTACAAACTGCGTTGATTCCGTATTCAGCCAGACTTTGTTCTTTGTCCACCACAATATAGGTGGGGTCG
>DATGYA010000354.1:0-3154 GCA_035298405.1 Kamptonema sp.
GTTTTGCCGTTGAAACGGTCGGACAACACAATCCAGTAAGCTTGTCAAGCGTTTTATCTGTAATAGCAAAAGCTTACTACAATGTACCAACAGAGAAAGATCGTATTGTACAGTTTGCAAAAGTTCTGTGCAAAGGAACGGTGCACTTAGGGGTTGAGGACAATGCGGCTCTTGTTCTTTCAAAGAAAATAGCAACATATCGAAATAGTCGAGCCGTTGTTGGTTACTCAAATTGGTCTTATACACTGCACTGCGAAATTGCCGAATACTGTCAAAGTGCGTTATGGCTTTTTCTAAAAAAGAAAGACGTAAGAAGCATATCTCGCAGTAAAAAGGATTTGTTTCCATTAAAGTAGTGCGACTTTAGTAAAAGCACCGCCAAGATTAAACTGGCGGTGCTTTTACTAAAAATACAAGAGGTTTCCCACACTGTGCGCGTTTATTTATGGGGATCAATAGCACGAAAAATCAGCCCGGTTTTGACGAGCTGATGACTAATGACTAATGACTAATGACTAAACTATGTGCGCCCCGCCCTTAGTTTTAATTACCCCGTCGGCAATTTTGACCTCATCCGACGCTCGCTGCACAATTAACGATTCCAGCCGATCGCGCAGATGTTCTGGCGCGTCCGTCGCTTCAAGGTAAGCCATTAGCTCTGCTGCTAGCGGGGATTGCGCTAGGAGGCGATCGCTCTCGCCGCCAGCGATCGTGTAAGTCCGCACCCAATTGATGACTAATTTACTCCGATCTATACCTCGTGGCACAAGCTTCTTGAAGGCTTCCAGTAGCCACCTGGGGAGTGACACATAAAATGCTTCGGCTTTTTCTTCCTCCGGCAAAGGTACTCGCCCTCCGTTTCTTCCTCTTGGCTTTTTCGTGGAACCCTTACCAGTTAAGGCATCAGAACTATGTTTCATTTATTTTGATTTTGACCTTGACACAATCAAATAGGCTATGTATGATTATGACATGGTTGAAATCAAACAAGCAAGGAGCGAACAAATGTTGCAGCCAGTAAAAAAGAAAAAGAGCATATTTGAGAATAACGACGCTATCCTTAAGCCCCAGAATCGTTTTCCAGCAGATTTAAAGTCTCGGATTGAAAAAGAATTAGTTAATTGGCTAACTGAATTTGATTACCCTCCTTATCATGCCCGGCTTTTTGCTCAGCATTTGTGTCGGTTAGCAATTGACAAACGGATTGAGGAAACCAGCCCACGCGCGACAAATGTAATTTTCACAGACAAGGACAAGGTTGAGCAAGTAATTTTTGAATGCAAAAAACTTGCTCGCCAACTTGAAAAAGAAAAGAAGATAGACAAAACGCTTGAAGAATTAGAAAAATTGGATAGTCAAGCCGAAGGAAATTCTCTGTAAAAGTAACAATGCCGAAACGCCCCGAAGGGCGTCTGCCGGGTGGTTGTAGCCCCGGTACTGAAGAGAGCAAACAAAATGAAACTTTTCTACACGAACAGAACAAAAGAAGTAGCAAATAAAATCGCCTGGATGGGGTTGAAATGGGAAAAAATTGAGTCAGTGGATTGCTTGAAAAATACAAGAATGGAGTACCTCAAAGAAGCATTGCTAGTAAAAACAGAAGCCAAAAAAAATTGGCTAACAAAGAATAGCGAGAATTTGAATTGGATTGTCGTTTCGGAAGAAGAAATCATGAAAGAGGAATTCGGTGCTGCGGTAGGTTTACCAGAGCCACTCAGAGGCTGCTCAGCAGAGCAACTGTTTGATGGTAGCTACAGATTGTATGGAATCTAAAACTTAAAGGTAAATAATGCCGAAACGCCCTTCGGGGCGTCTGTCGGGTGGTTGTAACCCCGGTGCTGAAAATGGCAAGCTATACCTCCGCATCAAAAAAGCGCTAGCAGAACACGGCTGTTAGCGCTTTTGGATTTTAGGTATTGGCGAGACAAACCTTCCCCAGTATCGTCTCATTGATTAGAGTTTACCAAATTTCTTGAATATCTTCTGCATTATCTAAGCACAAATGCCTCGGATTTTCCATCTCTGAAAGCTCGCCCGGTTCGTCATTAAATGACTCGTAATAACTCAAATCAATCACAAAACCGCGAGCTAGCGCCATTTTTTTATCGTTGAAAAACCACTCGGCATCTCGCCAAATGGCAAAGTATGCGGTACCGCAAGTCGGGCAATTCCAGCGCGTACCGATGTGCGGGGGGTCAGTATGGAAACGGCGGAATTCGATCGGCTTTCCACGCAAGTCTGACAGCCGGACGGTGTTGTCGCAGCAGGTTGATTGGCAAAGGTTTCTACTCATCCAAAATACTTCTACTTTCCAACCGCCCCAAGTAATCCCGAAACAACATCAAATCGAAATTAGACTCAACTGTCCCTATTTGAGTGTGCCCTGTGGTTTGATAACTCAGCATTTCTTGAAATTCCCGATCGACACCCAACCGCTCGAATTCTTGCTGTATCTCGGCCAGCAACTGAGTTTTCTGCTGTTCTTGCTCTGGGGTGCGATCGGGAACAGCAAAATCTTTAATCGTGTATTCAGATGGTTCTGAGTTTAAATTAAACATTGTGTTTGCTCCCTAAAATATTCTAGTAATGATAGATACGACTACGTCGTTTAACATGATCGCGCCCAACACGTAACAGATTAACTTTCCCCAAAAAACAAGTAGTAACAAAGTTTGCTGGCACAAGTTGTGGGTAACGTCTTAAACTTTAAATCATAACAATTATTGTTAACGTCGTAGTGGATTGTCACTTCATAAACTTCTTTAGTATCAAGAAGGTTTTGTACATCTTTACATATACTGTTTTGAGACAATCCATTGACACCTGACATTTGATGCTGTTTAGATCGCTTCCCTAAACCATCAACACAATAAAAATCACAGTCGTTACTTTCGTGACAAAAACACCATTTCATAAATTAACGCAGTCGGGTTGCGGGCGATCGGGATAAGCTTATTTTGTAGAGTTGTGCGACAAACTTCAATTTTAGATCTACTTTTTACTCAATATTGCAAGCATTTTCACCATCGAGTTTAAAAACGGATTCAGAATCATCAAACACACGGTCGCTACTCTCAAATAGTTTGAAACAATCGGACGTAATGGCGATGGAGTTCGGGAGTCTCCATTTAGGTTCCAAAACCTATTTTGATGA
>DATGYA010000355.1:0-7584 GCA_035298405.1 Kamptonema sp.
CCGCCGTGACCAAACCCAACTCGTCCTAATGCCATATCTTCACTATGCTTTCTTGCTAGCGCTGACAACCGAGGATTAACGAATAATTCGTCTTTGCCTTTATTGCTCCGGTAATTATTAGTCAGCCAGACAACACTTTCTTTGATTGTGCTTAATTTTGCTGATTTCTCCGAGTGCGATTTTAGGTTTGAGTGTGTTATTTCACTACGTACTCGTTCTGAAACACGAGTTAGCTCGCAGCCAGTTATCAATAAGAGCATTGCTGATGCTGATATTAACGCTGTTTTTTTCATTTTCACACCTTCAAAGTTTTAGTTGACACTGGATTATTTGGAAAAATTAGTGGAGACGGCGGCATAATAACTGTTGCTATTTTCATTAAAATGAAACCTGCTCCTACTAAAGCCAATCCATTTCTAATGCTCTGTACAAATTGTTGGCTTGTCATTGGCAATCTTTTCTACCATCACTTGAATTAACATTTTTTGACTTAGCATTGCTTGATTTAGGATGATTTGACTTAGATTGAGGATTAAATTGAGCAATCCAATTTTTCGTTGCCTTTGTAGCCGCCGCAACGAGGTTATTTTCAAGCTTTCCTCGGATTTCCCAACCAGACCAAGTGCCAACAGATAGACCAAAGACTAAAACAAACATCCAGACTTTCATGCTATTTCCTCTCAATGAAATTAGTCGATGAATTATTCGGCGAATCTGGTAGCGAGCGCATTTTTCCAAGGGTGTAGCATAACGCTACTCCACTTGCTGCTATTAGCAGCAAAACTAACCAATTTGATATCTTGTTATCCATTGATGCAACTTACCTAAACTTATTCAAGTTGCTAATAAACTTGTTTCATACAAACAGCTAGCAATATCTTCATGTGGTCGATTTTCCCGTAACTGAATTAGCAGAAACATGATGGTTGTTCCCATTGCAAAAAATGTGTCATAGTCACTGCGATAGCCGTATATTGCGTGCCATAACTTACCAATTTCAGTCCCTAAATCCGAATCGCTATTCAACTCTGCATTGTATTCGGCAGATTCTACAATGCTCTTGACAAAATCTATGTTTTCCTTAGTGAGTCTGATTTTGTATCTCATACAATTCCTGATTGCTTTCTTTGTAAGTTGACACCTAGCCATTACTACCTAAAATTCAGTTCAAGCTGGCGAAATTGCTCTTCAAAATCAGTTGGAGAAATGGGAGGAATAGGAGCAATGGGTGCAATAGGAGCAATAGGAGGAATCACATTAACTGAGCTATTGGAAACAACAGTACGAGTGTATTTTGAAGGAATGCTAGTGGCTGGCGGTAAAGAGTGGCGAGTTTCCCATTCAGCTAATTGCTGTTGCGTTGTACTGTATACTTCCAATCGTAAAAAATCGCGCTCATTAATGCTATTTTCATTGAGCAACCCAGCAGCAAGAGTTTGATATTCAAACTGCTTAATCCGATTCGCTAACTCATCAAACTGACCAAAAGCAGTCCCAAATTCCCCAGACAAAGCCTTATCCAATTCCTGCTGAGTTTTTGCAGCCCGCACCCGCATCGTCAACTCAGTTTTTTGATTTTTATACTGGCTGACTTTAGCCGACAAATCTTCGTACCGCACCCGATATTCCTCAAATTTGGGAGCTATTATTGCCAGAGAATTAGATAAACTCTGTTGCAGTACAATCGCTTCCTGTTTTTTCATAGCCGCGTGTTGAGCAAGCTGAATATTACGTGCCTGCACTGCCAATAAACCTCGCTGATGCCATACCGAAATCTCTTTATTTACAGCAGCTAACTTGTCTTGAGTTTCCATGTAAGCAGCACCAACATTTGCAATCGCATTCTTGTGCTGAATTAACTCACGCTGCATCTGTTCAATTGTCTGATTCAGCATCAATTCTGGGTCTTCGTGAGCGGTTAAAAAGCTCCCAACTTTAGCTTTGATTATGTTTAAAACTCGGTTGCCAATTCCCATTAAATTATTCCTCCAGATTTTGTTGATTGAACGGTTTAACAAATGCTGCTACAACACCGGCAATTGCTCCCCCTAAATGCCCTTGCCAAGAAATACCTTTAGGTACAAGTCCCGGAATCATCCCTGGCCATAACTCTCCCCACATTTTCACTGTTAAATAAGAGGTGATAGCTACAAGCAGAAACTGCCAAAACCCCTTAGCTGACGGTTGCTTAAAAGTGGAAAATAAGACAGGTAATGTCCGAATAATCAAGTAAGACCAAAGCCCGTAAATAACACCGGAAGCACCGACTGCTACTGTTCCAGGCGGGGTAATCGCCCAAGCAATTAAACCCCCCAGAATTACACAAAACCAAAATACAAAAGGGAAGTTTTTCCAACAGAGAACAGACAGAGGAAGGTAAGCAAAAGTGTTGCCGATTAGGTGGAACCAACCTGCGTGAAGGAAAGGGCAAGTGATAATCCCAACTAAGTAGATTCCTCCTACACCTGTGTACAGCCCAAACCTTCTCAATTCCCCGGCATATATTTCCTCATTCGCTATCTGTATTGCCCACATCAAGGCAAGATACACAACTTGCGGTGATGTGAGTGTTTTGCTAATCATTGCCGGATACTACCCTTCTGATTTTGGGCATTTTCACCCCCAAAGATTCGACTAAAAAAATCAGAAAATGGGTTTGCGTGAGCTAACTTTTGGGGTGAGGGATTAGCTGTTGATAAAAGGTAAAAAGCTAATCCTAGAAAGACAATCGGCGCGAGATATTTCATGGTACGGTTGGTAAAACTGGTAAAAATCAGGTTGTTTGGGGAGGATTGCTGCCACAATACAAGTAACAGCAACCCAACACAATAAATGTGGTCGCATGGTTAGCTTTTGACGTAATTAGAGGGAGCAAAAGAGGACTCTACGGGTTGGCGATTGCCATTACGATTACCGCCACCAGAACCATCGCCCACTTGCAGAAAGCCAATAGCTCCTAAAGCTAGTAAAAATAAAGCTGCACCAGCAAAAATGCCAAAGGATGAAGTGCTCTGAGTTCTTTGTTCCTGTTGAAAGGAAAACCCAGTTTTGAGCGTGTCTTCGTTCTTAAAGGGATTGTTCATTGAATTTCCTCTTCGATTTGAATGTTGTTTGTATCTTCGATAACAGATGGGTTAGCATCTATTGGCTGGTAATTATTAGAGGAATGTCCTCTGTTAAATACCAGGCTTAGTAACAGAAATGCTCCGAGTAAAAATGAGGCAAATTTATAACCATTGAATTTGTGAGTGGTAATTTCCTCAGTTTCAACTACTACTCGATGCCTAAGTTCAGTCTTTTTGTCCCAAAACACATTATTTATCACCTCCATCTTCTGGATGTAAAATATGGTTGAACTCAGTTATTTGCTGGTATGAGAATGAGCAGAGGTATAGAGTGCCCGCAATCATCACTAGGCTGGAACAAGCAACCAGAATAGCCACCCAAATATTTAACAACCAGTCTTGTGTGGTACTATCGGAACTTAAGTCTTGTTTACTCTCACTGCGTCCAACTCTTAATAAAGTTTCAAGCAGTAGTTTGGCAAAAAACGCTTCCAGAAAATTGGTCATAGATTTACCCCAATCTCATTAAAAAACTGAGTTCCTCCCACATAGAAATTGTGCTTTTAGCCTCCCATATTGTGAAAACGCTTGCTGAGCGTCTCGCCCTGAGCTTGTCGAAGGGTTGCCGAAGCATAGAACGGCAAGCTTTTCTCAGTTTCTGCCAAACAGTTTCGACTGTTTTCACTTCTACTATTACAGCGGAAACATCAACAATTTGCACCATAGTATCCTCCTGTGAAATTAATGAACTTTACTCAACCAAGCCGCATAATTTGAGCAAGTTCTTCTCCGTAATTATAGTGGTCGCTTAGCCCAGGCTTGATGTTTTTAGAGAGAGCACGAGCCGTCAACTTACCAGCTAATCTAGCCAAATAACTAGGAGTACGCCTCTCTTCTTTCAACCGCCTCTCTAACTCACCAACTCGCTTTCTAAGAGCGTCGATTTCCGCACTTTCTCTGCTGATGATTTGTACTTGTCCAGCAGTTCTTTTGAGCTGTTGATGTTGACAGTTGCCGCACTGCTGTAAATCTCGTTTGGGAGTGGCACACCCAAGCTGGTTGCATACTTAGAAGGGTCAAAACTTTCACTATCTGCCACGATTTCTTTATGATTTGCTGCTATTAGCCATTCAGTAAAGTTTTGCTTACCTTGCTGAAGGGTTCTCAAACAACTATCGGCATAGACTGTGACAAGTTGTTCGCCTTTAATTGCCCCTACTACTGCGGCTTGTTCCCGCAATACTTCATCTAGTGTGGAGTTTTGGGCGGAAGCTGCTTTTAAATCGTCAGCAATTGTATTTGCTGATGATTCGATGTTTTCATCGCTTTTATTGGTAAGGCTTCCTACGGAGGGTTTCGATTCGGTTTTTGAGGTAGGTGGAGTCGGAGGTAGATTTATTTGTGGTTGTGACGGTGTTGCACTTGCTAACTGGGCAAATATTTTATCTACTTGTTCTTCTGAAAGTTGGTCAAGATTGGGGTCAATTTCGATATCGGCCATCGCATCTAGGATGTCTTCAATGGGGAGGTTCCATTCTTGACTCAATTGAGATTTGGTGTAGGACATAGTTGAATGTTTCCTCGCTAAATATTTGTTTTCCCTGTTGACTTTTGAGAAACTGTGTGATTTTGTTGTATGTCACTCGCCCGTTACATTTGTATTGGTAAAGGGCGTTTAACAAACGGTGGCACCATTGTTGAAAAGGGCTGTACCACAACCTCCTTTTTAATGTTCTTTGATTGCGGTAATGAGCGCGGTACGAATGGCAATATAGGCGTAATTGCGTGTGATGGCGGTGGAAAGTATCCCGGCTAATAGAAATTAGTTGGAGCAAATCTTGCTGCCTTACTTCGCGCTCGTTACTATCAACTGCAATGCGGATTAAATCATTGCGGTTTAGTGTAATTACGTTTCCATCTTGCCACTCGTCTTGGTCTAATAAAACGCTGGTTTCTGAGTAATCGGTAATGTCGATTAGTCGGGGAATTACTGGGGAAGGCATTCGGGAGTTTCATCTGACATTTTTGCGATTTGTTTTAAGTGATCGGATGTTTGTTTAATTTGTCCGATAACTTGAGGTTAAAAGATTACCCTGAGATTAGCAAATTGTTTTCTCAAATTTTCAATGTGGAAAATTTGAGAAAACAATTCGATCGTGTGGATTTTTATGATAAAAGCTAAAGTCTCTTAATACCTAGCTACAGCAAATTTCCAGTAAATAGAATAAACTAATGTAAGTAATTCAATTAGCGGAACCAAAGCTTACTAAATTGACTGTCATCCATAAACCTGCAATCTACTGTATATGTTGTTTCTGCGTAAGTCGTGTATTTTTATTCAAAAAGTAGTCACAACAAAATTGCTCCCAACTCAATGAATAATAGGGAGAATTAGACACTTTAGTTTATTGTGTTCGCTAATTTCGAGTAATAGTTTGATTCCAGGTAATGTGCAGTGCCCCTAAAAAGAGGCATACTTCCAAAGGACATCCGCTAGGGTTGTTCAACCACTTGTATATAGTTGAGTTCTTTTTGCCCTCAATCAACCTCTGTAAAAACCTCACTCGTTCCGCTTTATAACCTGCTTCGGATTCTGACAATCCCAGTAAGCGAAATTCTGACCTATACTTGCCATTAGTTAACAATTTAGGTATCCAAAAATCACAAAATCTATCTGGTGTTACTGGTTCAGGAATTATAAATTGTTGTTGTGATTTCATAATTTTATCGAAGGGGAGGGTTAAATCGAAGGGGAAGGGGAGGGGGAAGGGGAAGAGGGGAAAGGGAAGGCTTTGCCGTGAGCTCTGCCGAATGGGAAAATCCCAATTATTGTTTTAGCTTTTTTTAAAGAAAGGAAAGCTAAAATCTATCCTTCCTTCCCCTTCCCCTTCCCCTTCCCCCTCCCTTAAAAAATGGTGGCATAGTCGAGAATTAATTCGCACAGATAACGTCCCAGGGCAGACAATCCGTTTTTACCCTCTGCTATCATTTCTTGCACTTTTTCTTTGCCGATTGCTGGTGTTAGGGCTTTCCCCAAATCTTTGGCTATCGCCTCTCCTGAATAGACTTGTTTCAAGCTCTCTTTTTCTGCTCGTAATTCCTTAAGCTCGCGAGCGCTGTGAAAGCCGATGGCGATGCGCTCCACTTCTTCTGGGGAGATGTTGATGTATGCTAAGTTTTGCTGGGGATTATAAATTGGCACTTCTGTTTTGTGAGAAGTTCCTTCATCGAAGGCTACTATTGCAGCTTCGCCGGATGAGCCGGTGATGGATACTACTTTCTCAAACCTTACTACTCGCCCCATTCGACCTTTGTAATCGCCTCGTCCCCCACCAATAACTCGGACGACGCTATTTATTTCAATTTTGGGCTTTTCGGTACTGGTGGCGATCGCATTAACTGGGGTTCTTAAGTTTTTCTCGACCGTCGAGTTCGTTGAGGCTGCACTATTACCCTCAGACGACTTCTGCTTTAAGCTTGCTGCTAACTCTGCTTCGAGTTGTTGCACTTTCTCAACTAATTGAGTTATTGAATTTTCGTAGTGAGCACTTACTTCTGCTTCAATTTGGGTGCGGATGGTTTCCAAGTCGGGTACGGCGGCTTTAGGCTCCGATTGCGATTCCTCGGCTTTAGGCTCCAATGGCGACTCATCTATAAATAATTCACTGGCTATAGCCGCTATTTTCCTTTTAGTTTGGTTCAATTGCTGGCGGAGGTAGCTTTTAGCTTCGCTTTCAACTGCACAGTTGTTAAATTCTTGTTGTAATGATGTGCGTGAGCGCAAAGCTTTTACCAGTTCCACCAATTTTGGATCGGATAGTTCGGGTGTTGCAAATTCCAAGGCGGCTTGCACCTGTTGTTGTACTTGGGTGGCGGTGAATTTCGGCTGTTTTGGTAAAGCTCGCACTTTTGCTGTGTCGTAGCCAAAGTCTGTCAATACTTCCAAGATGTGGTCTGTGGATATTGGTGCAACTGCTGCTCTGATGCTTGCTTGTTCTTTCAAGGATTCAATATCGGTATCACCTATTCTAAAAATCGCTTTGACAATTTTCCAATCTGCGTCTGATGCGATTGCACCTGGGGTGATTTTTTTGGGTGTCAGTTTTTCCTTAATGAGCGCTACTGTCCACTTGGTTTCGGCTGTGAGGATTTCTTCAATTTGTTGCTCGGTTCCAGCCATGAGTGCGGCTGAGTGACACAGGGGGAGGGATAGAATGCGCGAGCGCAATTCGGGATATTTTTCTATTAGTCTTGCTTGTTTTGTGAGGTTGCGGAAATACCTCACAATTGGGGGAGCAAAGTGGTGCTTGAGCCAGCGGATGAATTCGGCTTTTCCTAACACTGCTTCAACTTCGGCTAGTTTGTACCCTGTCTCTAAACCTTGTTCTTTGAACGAGTATGCTTGTCCTGCATGGATTTGCAGGAAGGGAATCACGTTGGAAGCGACTCGGATTGCCGATGGAACTACCGAGGGTGCAAAGTCGAATGTACTTTGGGTGGCTGGTTCTGCCAACATAGC
>DATGYA010000356.1:0-4267 GCA_035298405.1 Kamptonema sp.
ATGTTGAAGGCGCGCTCGATCGCGGAGCTAGAGAAGTGGCTGCCAGCCTCCGAATGGTCGGATACCAAGTTGAAGGCCCGATTGTCGTATCGGCGGCGGAACTCGGAGCGCCACACTTGCGAAAGCGAATCTTTATCGTTGCCCACCGCAACGACTTATCCCTCCGGGAACGGGAAAGTTTCACCGGCTGGGAGGAACAAATTGGAGAGTACATTGCGATCGCGCGCAACTATACCTACTTCCAGAGCCAACGACGGATTACAGGGGTACAACACGGGGAAAACTGGGGGGATGAACTTAACAGGCTACTTGAAACTACCAACACCGCAGAATGCCAACGGCGCAACATTGCAAAAGTTTCTGAAGAGCGATCGGTTGGCAACTCCCGCAGCACGAGATTTCAAAGAAGCCTCGCCGACGAAAAAGACGGGAGCGAGTGCGACATTGGCAGACAATTTACTACCATCGATCTTGCCCGGACAGTCAGCAAATCCTCAAGTATGGGGATGGATGATGGGATTCCCGCCGAACTGGGCGGAGTCGGTGCTGATGCCCCAGATTGGCTTGCTGGGATTGGACGATCGGGATGGTGGCTCGACAATCCCCCACCCGATCGCGCCGGAATTGACGGCAAGCGAATAAAAGGGAGGCGGGACTGTATCAATCATTACGGTGCAGCCTGCACTCCAATGCAAGCGGTGCCGATGGCGCTGAGGATCAAATATTTAGCAGAAATTTTGGATCGGGATCTTTGAAAATTGCTAGAATTTGAGAAGTATAGGGGTTTGTTTCTATTAATTAGCGTTACACAACAATAAAATCAACTGGCATTTTGTACTGTTTTGGCTTGTGTAAAAAATTGTTCAACATTATAGCTAATGCTATGTACACGCAAGCAAAGGCTGATTTCGCACAGTTAACCCCTTTTTTTCAATGCTTGAGAAATATGCCGACTTAATTATATTAATATTAGGACTGGGGTTGGTTATAGCAATAATTCTAATAGTTTTCCTGTTTAAGGCTGTTAATCTTTTGCAGTCCGAAAATAAACTAATAAAACGGGAAAATAGAAAAATCAAATCGGAAAATACCATATTTCATACTACAATTTCACGAATTCTTCAAGTTATCCAATCTAATGCCGATGAAATTACTTGTTTGCGACAACAGATGAATCAAGTGCATCAATGGTTAGGAGAAGTGTTGAGTGTTAGCAATTTAATCCGCAGTGAGAAGGACGGAATAGACTCTAATATTGTCATAGAAGAACTAAGGCAACGGGTGAAATGGGCCGAAGAAAAAAAAGCTCAACGAATTGATGATGACGATTATTACGAAGGTATTTAATATGAAAGCCTCTTTACTTGCTAATTATGTGATTATTTGTGTTGCAGTATCGGCAATAATTTTACTTACTAGCTATATAGGATTAACTTGGACTATTAAAACTATTCCACCAGAAATGACTACATTAATCAGCTCTTTAGTTACCGGAGCTTTTGCTGCAACAACTTTAAAAAACAAACTACAATCTGATGCGCTATTGCCACCAAAGCAATCAACTGTAGATTATGTTTTGATGGGTTTAGCCACTACTACTGTAATTTTGGTTTTTAATTACAATTTGTTAATTTGGGCTGAACGAGTTATTTCTAAGGAATTAGCGCCAACGATCGGCGCTTTGTCTACGGCGATTTTAACGGCAACAACTTTTAGGGATTTGGATTTTGATCGATCGAATTAAAACAAGCAAAGCTTCCAATCTTTACCTAAAAACAGCGCCCGCTCAGCGTGACGGCGACGGGTTAACCCTGGCAACTCTTCACTATTGGCTTTATTCCAACGCAAAAACTGAGCAGCGACAATATCGGTTTGAGCGTTTGCGTTGAGCATTGAAAGCATTGTCGATCGCCCAAAAGCACCCGAACCAACATTGAAAACAAACGAGGTCAACGCCGAAAACTGGTTGTCGTTAATTGGCGCAGTAACCAGTTGATTAACCGCTTCTTCAACATCCCTTAAATCTTCCCGCAAGAGCGCGTCAGCTTTAGCTTCGGTAATCACTTGCCCTATTGCAACCGATCGAGTGTGTCCGTAGCCGATCGTCGGTACACCCGCAGGGCATAAATAAGCCTCCAATTGGCAACCCTCGAACTCTTTGATTAGTGCTAACCCTTGCTCGTTGATAATTCGCATAGTTGCAGATTTTGCTGTAAATATAGCCAGATGCTAGCATAGGCGTGGCGTTGCTTTATGAGATTAGCAGCGCTGTGTTACACCCACCCCACAATTCTTGCGCTTCAGCCATCTTTCAATAGATGGCTGTTTTGTTGAATATTTGGCCCCTATGGCGGGGCACGTACTCGGCAACATCTGCCAGTAAAATCGGAGATATGGGAATCGAACCCATCTAAAACAAATTATGAGTTTGCCACCTCATCCACTCGGTCAATCTCCTAATCAAAACTAATAATAGCATAACTTTGAGCTAGAGCAACAGATCCAAATTTCCGTCTAGCACTGCCGACACGATGTCAATTCCTTCAATTAGCTCATATCCTCCGTTCAATTCCGGCTTGTAGTCAGCGATATATGCCGCGTGTTCTGGGTGTAGTCGATATCGTCGCCGAATTTTTGCATTATCGTGGTTTCCTCGCAGCGGTATGGGCGGAGAATCCCAATACCTTGTGCCGTTAAATCTCCCCATATCTTGCAAACCTAATTGAACCCGTGGCGGGTGAGCAAGCCAGATTGTACATTTAGAAGCCAAAATAAATTGCCAGCGTTTGCCTTTGGGTAATTTAATTTTTAAGAGCAATGGGTTCCGCCACTTCAGCTTACCCTCAAAATATTTGTCTTCGTGCCGATCGGTGATAATTGCCCCTGTTTCGGCAATAGCTTTTTCCAGTCCTGTTAGCCGTTTTTTGGATTGGTTTTTTGATTCTGCGTCCCAATATTCCCAAGCAATAATATCAGTATTCATTTGCTATAATTGACAACAACTATTAAACATATTTTATCACTGAACATCAATCACTGAACATTAACTAAAATTAGCAAGCTCTATGCCCACAAAAGGATTTCAGCAAGTTCGAGTCCCGACGCGCACCTTTGAAATCGAACTAAAACACCGCCCGCCAGACGATATAACGGGCGATCGGGAGGAATTAGTCAAGACCGAACAGATCCAAGTTCCCGACCTCGGTAATCGAGAATGGGAAAGCCGATGGGTATTGATGGCGACGTGGAATACTTTTACAAATGAAGAGTCAAAAAAGCTCGGCATTAACCAAGCTTTTATTTTTTCTAAGGACTTCCGGGAGTTGATTTTTCGGATTGAGCTTAATCCGTTTCAGGATGAGGAGGCGCATAAGTTAGATGTGCCAGCACAGAGTGAATATGATAAGTGGCTGGCGGCTGTGCGGAAGAAGTTTAAAACGCGGTATGGGGTTGAGCTTGACGACTGGATGGGCAAGTGATGCTCAGATTTTTTGACAAGCTGCTCACTAGATAATGGGAAAAGCTCCATAGGTAACGGCAATAGCTCACTAGATAACGCAACAAACCTCCTAGATTAGGTTAATCGGCGCTACAATACGATTGGGCTGACAAGCGATAAATTCAACCGACCGAAAACAGAACCCGCAACTTGAGAGACTGCGGGTTTTGTTTTTTTTGAACAAAAGTAAAATTAAGAAGCGCTAAGTATTAGTTTTTACTGAAAAGCAAATGCCTATTGCCATCAGCCATGCTTTTTAATTTTTCCAACATAATTAAGCAGTTATCCAAAGCTCTGTGATTAACACTTAGCGGATACGAACGATAGCTTTCAGATACATAGTTCCAATCCCCCTTCCACTGAGCATACCTATCCATCAAACAATAAGCACACTTTGTTAGCTTCAAAATCGGCAGACCATGAAGCCGACAACTGCTATTTAAGACTTGGGTAGTAAACGGCAAATCGTAAACTAATATCTGCTTGCCTTCAATTGCTTCTACTATTTGCAAATAAACTTCAGAAAAAGAAGGCAAATTTATCGCTATTTCATTGCCGACATCATAGACTTGTGTAACATTATTGGGAACGAATGTCGTTAATTTAACGAAAGTATCAATCAATACTATACCTTGATGATTTACAATAGCTATTTCTGCAATTTCAGTATCATTAGAGACTGCTGCCTTGACGTTGGCAATTATCCAATTGTTTTTTTTTAACTTTTTTTTCGCCCATTTTGCGGCAGCTATTCTATCGCTCTCGATT
>DATGYA010000357.1:0-6330 GCA_035298405.1 Kamptonema sp.
CCCCCAAAGCGTTAGCTGCTTCCCTTGGTGTGACATACGGCATAACTCTTACAGCGGAAACACTTCTGATAGTAACGACATCTGTCTACGATGTCAAGTATGTCCACGAAAGGCGTTTAATCTGTCTTTTGGTTTTATGTCGGCGATCGCTACTATGACCTATCTATATTAGTCACAAAGATTACGGAAGTCAGGCGAGCAGGAAAGGAATATTGCGATCGCTCACTTGAAAGAACAAGAATAGACTTCGCTTGCCAACAAAGCAAACTCAGCCTCTACAAGATGAGTTGGACGCGATCGCCCTTCGCCATTTGTTCCCATAACCAAAAGTTGCCCCAAGTCAGAGGCGTTAGGGTCGCGGATTTGGTATGAGGGAAATATATTATGTAAATTTTTGTAAAAAATACCATTCTGTAAATTTGAATACAGAATTATCTGTTATAGTCATAAAAGAAAGGAAAAAAGTTAAACATTACTCCAACAATAGAGAGGAACCAGATATGTCTACCGAAGATCAAGCCCGCGCTTTGATGATGCGTCACCACCATTTAGTCAAGAACCGACAGCAGTCTCTGCTCTCCCGTACCGCAGCCGAAGTAGGTCTTGAAGATGCTAGCTACCGGGGTCATATTCAAGGCAAGGCGCAATCTAGTTTCCAAGCTAGCTATGACCGCAGCAATGCAACGATGAGCTAGAAACAGCTAATTTTCTCTATTTGCCGACGAACGAACTTTATACAAAAAATTTGGAGTAACCAATCATGTCTACTGAAAACCAAGCACGGGCTCTAATGAATCGCCACCAGCATCAAGTCAAGAATCGCCAACAAAGCTTACTGTCGCGTACTGCTGAGGAAGTGGGACTGGATGCAACCCGCATGATTAGCGATCGCAAATAACAGGCTCATTCTCAACGAGCTATTCACTTATTTACCTGTCAATCACCCCTACCTATTAAAATTGGAGAAATTAGCCATGTCTACTCAAGATCAAGCACGCGCTTTGATGAATCGCCATCAACACCTCGTCAAGAATCGTCAACAAACTCTGCTTTCCCGCAGTGCTGAGGAAGTTGGTCTCGATAAAACCCAGATGATTGGCGATCGCAAATAAATTCTTCGCCTATAAAAATGCAATTTACAAAAAAGTCGCGACTTCCTCCCCAGATTAATTCTGTAAAAGAGGAAGCCGCGACTGCCATATTATATTGATGATATAATCCGCTCTCAGCAGATCGCGGATGTAGCGAGGTAATTATGTCGGACTGGCAAGTAATTAGTGGCGGGGTAACGGCTCCAAGAGGCTATAAAGCAGCGGGTATAGTGGCGGGGTTGAAACCTTCGGGTGCACCGGATTTAACTTTAATTTTGTCAGAGGTAGACGCGATCGCAGCAGGTGTTTTCACTACTTCTGTTGTGCGAGCAGCTTGTGTGGACTACTGCCGAGGGCGGTTGCAAGATAAACCGAGTGCGAAAGCGATTTTGTGCAATGCGGGCCAAGCTAATGCTGCTACTGGCGAACAAGGCAGGGCCGATGCGATCGAAAGTGCCCAGGTTTTGGCAGAAGTGCTGAATATTTCTCCCGACTTAATTCTGATCGCTTCCACTGGAGTCATTGGACAGCGGATTAAGATGGAACCCCTGAAAGCTGCGATTCCCCAATTGGTAGCTGCTGCTTCTGAAACAGGTTCCGATGCGGCGGCTAAGGCGATTTGTACGACAGATTTAGTGCCGAAAACCATAGCTTTAGAAACTATGTTTGGCGATCGCGCGGTTCGGATCGGCGGAATCTGCAAAGGTTCGGGAATGATTCATCCAAATATAGCAACTTTGCTAGCATTTGTTACTTGCGACGCAGCAGTATCTCCGCATTTGTGGCAAGAAATGTTAAGTCGCGCCGCTGACAGAAGTTTCAATCAAATTACCGTTGATGGTGATACAAGTACCAATGATTCTTTGATTGCTTTAGCGAATGGCCAATCTCGCACGCCCGCAATTACGGAAATGGGGCCAGATGCAGAAAAATTAGAGGCAATGTTGACAGAGGTTTGTATATATTTAGCTAAGTCAATTGCCCGTGATGGGGAAGGTGCAACTTGTTTAATTGAAGTACAAGTTAGCGGCGCACCTGATGAAGCATCTGCCAGTAAAATTGCCAAAACAATAGTTGGTTCTTCTTTGGTGAAGTCAGCAATCTTTGGTCGCGATCCAAATTGGGGAAGGATTGCGGCGGCGGCGGGACGTGCGGGTGTAGCCTTCGATCAGGAAAATTTGCGGATTCAATTAGGCGATTTCTTGATGATGGAAAATGGTCAACCTTTGCCATTCGATCGCGTAGCTGCAAGTAATTATATGAAAGCGGCGGCGGCGGGTGAATATTTGAAGGGAGATACTGTTTTAATTCAGGTGAGTGTTGGTAATGGCAATGGTAGTGGGAAGGCTTGGGGCTGTGATTTGAGCTACGACTATGTGAAGATTAACGCAGAGTACACGACTTAATAGATTTCTATTTTTTATACCAATTCTCTAAATTAATGCTACAGTCTTGGGGCGGGTTTATTAATGTGATTTGTGGGTGGCAAATTCGATCGCGAACCCGCCCCTACCCAAACTGTAGCAAACTTTTAGAGAAGTGGTATTAGTCCGTGCAGGCGGATTTTGATTGTGTAGGCGCGATTTCTAATCTCCTGGATGATTAATCGATTAATTCTTGTGTCATTTGATTTTCCTTAATTTTGACACTTCAAACTAAATACAGTTAACAGTTAAGGGTTAACTGTTAACTGTTAACATTCCTATGCAGATTCCGGCTTAGGTAGCGAAGATGGCAATACTAATAGCTCAGCCGTCGAGCGTTTCTCCACCATTTCCTTAGTGATCGTGCAACGTGCAACATCCTTACGAGAAGGCAACTCGTACATCACGTCTAACATTAATTCTTCTACAATTCCCCGTAATGCCCGCGCACCAGTTTTACGCCGATAAGCCTCCTGCGCGATCGCCCGAATTGCCTCTGACTTGAAATCTAACTGCACGTTATCCATCTTCAGCAGTTTTTGATACTGCTTCACCAGTGCATTTTTAGGTTCAGTCAAAATCGCCATCAACGTTTCCTCATCCAGCGGTTCCACCACCGCCACCATCGGTATCCGCCCAATAAACTCTGGAATCATCCCAAATTTTACCAAATCGTCCGGTGTCAATTGCTTGAGCGTATCTGCTGTCCGCTTTTCCTTCGGCTGAAGATCCCCTGGCTGCACAAAACCCATTGACTTTTTGCCAGTTCTCTGCTCCACTACTTTATCCAAACCACCAAAAGCGCCACCGCAAATAAACAAGATATTGCTCGTATCAATTTGAATGCAATCTTGGTAGGGATGTTTGCGCCCACCTTGAGGAGGCACATTCGCGATCGTCCCCTCCAACATCTTCAACAAAGCCTGCTGTACCCCTTCCCCCGACACATCCCGCGTAATCGAAGGATTTTCGCTCTTGCGGGCAATCTTGTCAATTTCATCAATATAGATGATTCCCCGCTGCGCCTCTTCCACATCTAAATCAGCCACTTGTAACAGCCGGAGCAAGATATTTTCCACATCTTCGCCAACATAACCAGCTTCAGTTAGCGTCGTTGCATCTGCCACAGCAAAAGGCACATCCAACATCTCTGCTAAAGTCTGAGCCAGTAGTGTCTTGCCGCAACCCGTAGGGCCGATCAGTAGAATATTTGACTTTTGCAGTTCTACATCGTCCACTGGTGGCTTAGTGCTGCCCTTTGCTGTGACAAAACTCAGACGCTTGTAGTGGTTGTAAACCGCCACCGACAGCACCTTTTTCGCCTCATCCTGACCGATCACGTGCTCGTCTAGAAAATTCTTAATTTCCCTCGGCTTAGGAATTTGGCCCAACCCTAGACTCTTACCAGATGTGGCGCGGCGCTTAGTTGGCGTAGGTTCAGGGCGCGGTGCTACTTGTTGCGCTACCGCGCCAGCGTCAAATAACTCCTCATCTAAAATTTCATTACACAAATCCACGCATTCATCGCAGATATAGACTCCTGGCCCTGCTATCAACTTGCGAACCTGCTCCTGAGATTTGCCACAAAAAGAACATTTTAGATGGGAGTCGTACTTAGACATAACTGCCTCTTATTTCAGTGCGGTGACATTTTCTCCCGGTGTCGGAAGATTCTGCTTAGCGATCACCTGATCGATTAAGCCGTAATCTTTGGCCTCGGCCGCTGACATGAAAAAGTCGCGCTCAGTATCAGCCTCAATTCTTTCTAGCGGTTGACCCGTGTGGTGCGCCAGCAATTCATTCAACTTACGCTTATGATAGAGGATTTCTTTGGCTTGAATCTCAATATCTACAGCTTGGCCTTGAGCACCCCCCAAAGGTTGGTGGATCATAATTCTGGAACTAGGAAGAGACATCCGCTTGCCAGCAGCGCCGGCAGCCATGAGAAATGCCCCCATGCTAGCAGCTAAACCGTAGCAAATTGTCACTACATCAGGGCGCACTTGCTGCATCGTGTCATAAATTGCCATACCTGCTGTCACCGAGCCACCAGGGGAGTTGATGTACAACTGGATGTCTTTCTCTGGGTCTTCGGCATCTAGGAACAATAGCTGAGCTACTATTGAGTCAGCTACTTGATCGTCAACAGGCGTTCCCAGAAATACAATCCGCTCCCGCAGCAGACGCGAGTAGATGTCAAAAGCACGCTCCCCCATCCCCGACTGTTCGAGTACCATTGGCACGACGCTACTGGGGCTAACGGCGGATACCTCAAAGTTGTTAGAGCTTGTAATTAGGTAATTGGAGGACTGAGATATAACCATAGGACACCAGTCAAGGACTATATAAAAGTTGTGGCTGATTTTGCTCAAAATTGAGCTTCATCACTTTGATCTATTATGCCTTAGCTAGACGCAGAATAGAAATTAAAAATTAAAAATTAAAAATTAAAACTAAAATTAAAACTAAAACTAAAAATTGTTTGTTATATCAACATCCTATTTTGTTAAGAAAGTTAGATAAATTTAAAGCTTAATTGCAATAATTAGCAATTTCAATCGTAGTCACGAGCTGGGTGGTAGGTTTGATGGCAGTAAATCAAACGATAAAAAACTCTACCCTGGATTAAAAATATGTACGGTAAGCGTTCTGATGAAGATTTGTTAAAAGCTGCTGTCACTGCTGCATTGGGAGCTGGCATCGTCACATCATTTGCGGTAAGTCAAGGTCAACACCCGCTTGTAGCCCTGGGGATTACAGCGTTTGCGGCAGTAGTGGCTTTAATTTGCGATCGCATTGGCTTGATTTAAACTTTCACACCTCTGGTGATTTTTTACCTCCCCGCCCTGACGTTGGTGACGTACAAAGAACGCCCAAGGGCGGTACTTTCAAAATTAATTTATAAGATTTTCAACCGTAAGCCAATAAAATATTAGCCAATACCCCCTAGAGGTTTTACCCCTTTCTATGTACGGCAATAACTTTCTGCTCAGTTATTTTTGTAAAGTTTTTTTACAAAAACCCACCTACTGCATAAAAAGGCAAGGCAAAACACTGACAGATAAATAGCAGCTCAAAATATTTACTTTTGAGCAGATAGATATTCTCTAGCCAAATTTTTGCACGAAAATTTTATGGATTTATGCGCTTACCTTGAACTAGCTCTAGTCTGGGAAGCCCCAACGGAGCCGAAATTGCTTGAAGGATTAAATTGGAAAAAGCTTTCTAGCCAGACTTACATTCGCCTGTTGTCTGTGGCTCTAGTATTGTCAGTTTTGAGTGTAGCAGCTTCAGCACAGGCACTTCAGAGGGGCGATCGTGGTACAGAAGTACAAGCCCTCCAGCGAGAGTTGCGATCGCGTGGCTATTTTAATACAGGCATAACTGGTAACTTTGGCTCCATCACCGAGACTGCTGTTAGAAACTTTCAACGCGATCAGGGACTAAGAGTAGATGGAATTGCCGGGTCTTCTACCCTTGCTGCCCTTGGCTTAAGGGGAACAACCCAAGTTTTTAATCCCTCTCCAGGCATAAGTGCAGCTACCAGATCAATTGGTTTTAATAGCAGTGGCCCAGAGGTATCAAATATCCAGCGAAATTTGATTAAGATCGGATATTTGAGTTCTGGTAACATGACTGGTTACTACGGCACACTTACCCAAAATGGTATCAGACAATTTCAGCGAAATTATAGCCTTCCCCAGACCGGTGTTGCCGATGCACGCACCATCGCTTACCTAAATTTAGTAGCAAGCAAATTAGATCAGCCTGCCGTTCCCATTACAGGAGTTTGTCGGGGGTTTAGTTTTGGAGAT
>DATGYA010000358.1:0-3822 GCA_035298405.1 Kamptonema sp.
TATGGCCTATTTTTGCACTGTTGTCTGCTGTTGCTTGGGCGGGTTGCCTGTACTTCAGCGGTTGGGTAAAATTAGGGGAAAATTTTGGGCCAATTGAGCGAGATTTGCAGTTGATGTTAACTGCTTTTGGCTTAACTCTGGCGATCGCGGCTGTGCTTTTGCGGCAGCAAGATCGGCAGTTTATCTTGATTTTGTTTTGGGGAACTTACTTGTCCCTGCTGCTGTTTGTGATGTCAGATAACTGGGTTTGGGAATTGGCGGAGGATTATCCCGTTAAGCCGGTAGCCGAAATTGTCCGCGAAGGTACAACCTTTGGTCAGGAAGTTTTGACATCTCATCGCTACCCTCGCCCCTCGCTCAATTTTTATAGCGATCGCCGTGTCATCCCTGCTAAAGCTAAAAAACTAAAACAGGAATGGCAAATATCTCCTCAACCTTATTTTCTACTCCATCGTTCTGCCTTAAACAAATTGGCTTTAGAAAATGTCAAGGTTGTGAACACTGCTGGCGATTGGCTGCTAGTTACACGAGATGAACGCTATCAGTCTCGGCTGCGGACAATTTTTAGGTAAAATTACCTGTTAATTGTTAACAGTTAACAGTTAACAGTTAACAGTTAACAGTTAACGCGAAGCATCGTTTGATTCCCCAGAACCGTTTACCCACTCCCACAAATCTTGGAAAGGTTGTGGCTGTTTGTGGGATGGATCGGTGGTCGCGATCGTAAAGCCAAAAAATACCGCACTGCCGAGAATGGCAAGTAGCGGCAAATGTTTGGCAAAGCCGAAGTCTCGCTGGATGCGTGCCAGGGGGCGACTCTGCCTTCTGAGCATCCTTCCTACCGTTAGCTGCCTAATCGTAAAGGGGTCGCGAACGTAATGACCACTCCAGCTAATTACTAAATGAGATTGGCAGTGCGGGCAAGTGAACAAACCGCTGAACATCCCAACTGGGCCAACGATGCTGGAATGATTACAAATAGGGCAGGTGACGGAATGACTGTTATAAGTGGGAGCGTTCATAACTGTTTTAGTTGTAGTTTGCGAGACCAACGACCAATTGCGACCCTGTGTTAACGCCTACGGCATAAGCCTGGAGATGCACATATCCTATTTTCTAGTTTACCGCTCCTCTCAGATTAATAGTCGCTCAACATACTCCAAAACCTGCAAATTTCCACTCTGGCAAGCAATGCAGTCCCGCCCCATAAGTAAGGTTGTATTGCAGTGGGGTGAGAGTAATATAGTTTTGGCGAATTGCTTGTACGTCAGTTGGTATATCATGAGGCAGAGGCGGTTCTGTTGTTTCTTCAACTTCTTCTAATAACTCTCCGGCAAGCCAATAATAACTTTTGCCGCGAGGATCTACTCGTTTTTGAAATATATCGAAATAGCGGCGGACTCCTTGACGCGCGATCGCAACTCCTGCAATTTCTGCCTGTTTGACAGCAGGTATGTTAACATTCAGCAACATCGCTTCTGGCATTGGATTTTCGATCAAGTTTGCTACTAAAGTTTGAGCAAAGTTAACTCCTGCTTGAAATTCTCGCGAAGTGTAGCTGGCAAGGCTAAAAGCTATGCTGGGAATACCTTCAATGATCCCTTCCATTGCAGCGGAAACTGTGCCGGAGTAAAGGATGTCTGTTCCCAAATTGGGGCCATGATTGATGCCGGACAACACAAAGTCAGGAGGTTTGTCAAGTAATGCCCACAAAGCGAGTTTAACGCAATCGGCAGGCGTACCGGAACAAGCCCAAGCTTTCACGGCTGGATCGAAGATGGAATCGACGATTTCGGCCCGGATTGGTTGGTGGAGAGTCAGGCCGTGTCCGGTAGCGGAACGTTCTCTGTCGGGACAAACTACACTCACATCGTGACCTGCGGCGGCGAGGGTGTTGGCCAGAGAACGAATGCCTTGGGCGAAGATGCCGTCGTCGTTGCTAATTAATAGTTTTACCATCAATTTTTACTTAGTTGTATAAGGATATTGAATGAGAGCGATCGCTTTGTGTTTCCTACTCTCAACTCTGAGAGTTTTTCTGTTTTTGATTTGCTTGCTCAACTTTCTGCGCGATCGCATCCTCTGCTATGCGAATATTTTCTTCTATTGGCACACCATCTGGAGTACATAATGGAGGCATGGTTTTCCATTTGAGAGTAGGGTGATGAAATAGCACACGAATAGCCTCAATATCATCCCGATTTTCCAAGACGTATGCTCTTAAGTCAGGTAGGCTCATTGTTTCAAAATTAGGTTTCATTCAATAAATCTCCAATTTCCAGAATGGGGTACGATAATTTGAATATTATCCCTTGCAAGAATGTACACCTCTCGCGTTGTACTATCAAAACGGAATAAGTAGATGTCCCTATATAAATCGGACAACGATTGGCAAATGATTAAGCACATAAGTGCTTGTGGTGCTGTCGGGTAAATTGTTTTATCCTCAATTGTGCCATAAAAATTCTATCATAGTATTGATATTCAAATATTGATATTCAAAAGTAGCAGATCGCCCTCAATTTCTCAACTCAATTCGGTAAATTGCCCTCATCTATTTTCTGACTTCCTTCAGCTTCCAAATATTCAAAATTTGGGTAGTCAGATATCGGAGAATATGTCCTTTCTTTACTCCCCTCTCCAAACAAATTGCTAATTCTCCCCACCACAGCCGCAACCAAAGCATTGTAATTACCCACACATTCAGCCAACTCTTGAATATTATTGCGATTTTCCCAGTATTTACCTTCATCTGAAACTCGATTGAGAATTCCCAACTCTTGAGCTGAATCGAGCATCTTAATCACCAACAAATGGCACTTTAAAAAGTGTTCAATTCCTCCATATTCAGGATTACTCGCATACTGAGTCTTGCAAAAACTCGACCAAGACCAGCCTGTTAAATCAGTTGCGGTTTGCTTCGGGTGAAGCGCCAAACCAAAAGTAGCAGCTTCGCATCCTTGACCTGGCCAAGTACAGAACGCGATCGCCCGTGATGCTGCTACACTAGAATAAGAATCGCCGTCACGAACATACTTATAAGCGTGAAGTTTTAGGAAGTTTAGCCTATCATCCCGATTATCGCGGTCAAAATGACAATCTTCACCTTCAAACTCAACTATTTCGCCTACCTGAGCAAATGGCAAATCTACAGCCACTTCATGCAACGCTGTCAACTTTTCTTTTGCTAATTCTATACTGAGAGAATCAAGCTTAAGAGAATAGTGAATGGTCAATCCCATAATGCCTCTTTGCTAATTAGGTTCTCGTTGACCTTTTCAGGACTTACACAATTAGTATAATTATAATTAGTAGGGTGGGTCAGTCCCAAAACCCCGATCGGATCGCTAGAAAATTAAGGTCTGACGCACCCCTACAACTACAGCATAAGTCCCTACGTCTGCTATGCACCAACTATTGTAACATATTGTTTTAACACAGGTGGACTCATGAAAACGGTTTCAGCTTCAAAGATCAATTTTTCAATCGTTACCAGTCTTTATAAAGATTGTGTTGCCTTGAATAAGTCAGGGCGTGAGCATTGATGTTTGGGTATTAATTGAGTAAGTAAAATAGGTTAATTTTCGTTGCTGAGTTGCGCGATCGCCTGTTTTTCTATTTCAGATAATTCTGAATAATACTGCTGCAATATCAGTATTAATTCATCGCTTAAAAACACTGATATCATGTCCGATCGATTGACCATGATTAAGCTTTTGCCTCCGGCCACCAATAGAAATGAGTCAAACCACTGATTAACTGTTTGAGATTTAACAGTTTTTGACATCTCTCAAATAAAACTGCTTCTAATTCATATTCGCT
>DATGYA010000359.1:0-7790 GCA_035298405.1 Kamptonema sp.
ATTATGTTATGTAGATGCACCCTGATGGCAGGGAGAGCCGCTAAGGTGGCTCTCTCTTTTTCTTTTTTGTAGGTTGGGACTCTCAAGAGCCTAAAATTTTAGATCGAAAGACTCTAAGGATTTCGGCGACATGACTGAAAAAGCTGACCAACTACTCAAACAAGGGATTTCGCAATATCAGGCGCGTCAATTTGAAGCTGCCTTGGAGTCTTGGCAAGGGGCGATCGCGATTTATCGAACTATAGGCGAAAAGCGGCGGGAAGGCGCGGCACTGGGAAATCTGGGCGTAGCTTGGGAAGCTCTAGGAGACTATGCTAAAGCTAAGGATTGCTATCAACAGCATTTAGCGATCGCTAGGGAAATAGGCGATCGCACTGGAGAAGCCAATGCTCTGGGAAATCTGGGAAATACTTGCTATGCTCTAGAAGATTTTACCCGCGCCGCCGACTACCAACAGCAGCGTTTAGCGATCGCGCAAGAGATGGCAGATCGGCGATCTGAAGAACAAGCTTTAGGAAATCTAGGTTTAGCTTGCGATGCACTAGGCGATTTTCCCTGCGCCATAGAGTGTTATCAGCAACAATTCGCGATCGCCTGCGAAAATAACGACTTCCGCATTCAAGGAAAGGCCCTAACAAATTTAAGATTTGCTTCTCACCGCCTGGGAAATGATGGCAAAGCTGAAGAATATCGCCACCACCAAATCGCGATCGCACGGCAACTATTTTTAGTAGAAAAAAGCCATGACTTCCTGCAAATTGCTGAAATACTAGATTTGAATCCTAGTGTCGATTTTGCTGGCGCTAACTTGAGCGGTATTGACTTACACTATGCAGATTTAAGCGGTGCCAACTTGATGAATGCCAACCTCAGCGCCGTTGACTTAACCCTAGCCGATCTCAGCGGTGCATTACTCAGCGGTGCCAACTTAGTTGAGGCTTGTTTGTCTAACGCTAATTTGCGCGATGCGGAACTAATTGGTGCGAATTTGAGCGGTGCGGATTTGCGGACAAAATTGCCCCGTGCGAATTTGAGCAGTGCGAATTTAAGTTGGGCAAATTTAAGTAGTGCTTATCTACCGAATGCAAATTTAAGCAGTGCAAATTTGAATGGTGCTGATTTGAAAAATGCTGATTTAACCGCAGTTAATTTGAACAATGCGAATTTAAACAGTGCCGATCTGAGCCGCGCCGATTTGAAAAATGCCATAGTAAAAAATGCTCGATTTGTGGCAAGTTTAGGTATTTCTGAGAATCTGAAAATAGAATTGATGGAAAAAGGGGCAATTTTTGAGTAGAAAAAGGATTGTTGTGGTTGGGTAAAAAACTTAGCTAAATTGCTGACAAATTCATGGAGCAACTAAGCCAGCAGCTTGTAAGGCCTTCCAAGCACGAGTTGAACAAGTTGCTGAACTTAACTCGGCGATCGGCAACCACTGAATGCCTTTTGAACCAACTTCAGGATCGTGGCTAATAAAGGTTAGGGGTTTAGGGTTGACAGCGCATTTGTAAACAATATTTAAGCTGTGCATGAGTTTGCCATTAGACCAAGGGAAAAATCCTTCTACAATTGTCAACAATTTTTCAACTTGAAACTGTTCTAAGCCTGTTTCCTCTTGAACTTCTCTAGTGAGCCCATCCAGCAATGTTTCACCCGGTTCTAATCCTCCTCCCGGTAAATCCCAACAGTCAGGTTCAGGTGGAGTTGTTTGATGCAGAAGCAGCACATCATTATTATTAACAAATAAGCCTAAAACACTAACTCTAAATTTAATTTCGACGTTCATAAAGTCACTATATACCTGTTAACAGTTAACCGTTAATAGCTAACAGTTAACCATTAACAATTACTTAGACAATATACTGAGAATTAATTGGCTTAGCCCGATTAGTCGCTACCAAAGTCTGGTAAATTAGAGCAGAAATCTCAGCACGGTTAATAGATAACAGCGGCGAAAGCCGAGTGCGAACGGGATAATTAACCACGATTTTCTTGTCAGTCGCTGTTGCTATCGGCCCATCAGCGTAATAGGGAATCTGGTTGCGATCGCTATAGACATTCAAAGAATTTAGATTCCCCCCAGTCAATTGCAAACCATTCACCAAAGACACAATCGCCTCAACACGAGTTAAATTCTGATCCGGTCGGAACTTCAACCCAGGAAACCCAGCCAAAAACCCCGCCTGATTAGCCTTTAAAATCGCCGCTCGCGCCCAAAAAGTAGCAGAAACATCAATAAAATTTGTAGCAGGCAATCTCGGAGTTAAATCAAAAGCCTTTGCCAACAACGACGCATATTGAGCGCGAGTTAACAGGTCATTCGGCTTAAACGTACCATCAGGAAACCCAGTAATCATATTGGCAGCGATCAGCGCTTCAATAAAAGCCTGGGCCCAATGTCCCCCGATATCGCTTAACCCTCCTCCCGCCATAGTACCGCCGCCCTTTTTCACAGCCGCCTGCACAGCCTTAAAAGCATTCACCTTACCGTAGCCAAACCAGTCACAGCGACCGCTAGTATTGTAAGCACCCATGTAAGTGCCAAACTGAGGGTCAGGATCGGAATCCACAATTTTATCAGTCGTTTGCTGGAGGATAGTCCGCACTTCCTGTGCAGTCAAGTTAGGATTTGCCGACAGCACCAAAGCTGCAACGCCAGCCACCACTGGAGTCGCGCTGGAAGTACCACCAAAATAAGCCGTGTAGTCCCCTTGATCGTACCCCTCTGCCCCTACTCGGTCAGTAGTGAATACCCCTAAACCAGGCAGAGCGCTAGTCACCTCTGGAGGCGTACTTACAAAACCTGTTTCTTGCAGCCACATTCCCGGCGGCGCGTTATTGCTGGGAGCACAGACAGAAATGCCGCTACCCCAATTACTGTAAGCAGCTTTTTTGCCCAAGGAAGTGCTAGCCGCAACAGTAATCACGTCTGGGTGAACAGTGAAGCCGCCCAGCCACTTAGTTTGACCGCTGAGTATGTTTTTCGGCCAACCTTTCTCATTAATTGTGCCGTTGACGGGACGGTTGGCATTGCCAGCAGCAAAGAGAATCACGCAACCTTTGCCCTTGCGCCCTTCGGTGGCGGCTCTGGTGAGGGCTGCACTTTGGCGTAGGGAGAGGGGGAAGTAAACGGCACTGGGCCCCCAACTGCAAGAAACGACGGCGGCTCCTTTGTTGATAGCCCAGTCAAATATCTGCTCGATAGAATCGTCGTCTAGATAGCCTGTAGTGCGGATGGGCATTAGGGCGCAACCGGGGGCGACACCGACGATGCCGATGCCGTTTTCTTCGGCTGTAGCTACGCCAGCACAAGAGGTGCCGTGATTGTCCGACTCGGCAACGGGTAGGGGGGAAAAGTCGTTATCTTTTAAGTCTAAGGGGGAGACGATTTTGCCTGAACCTTTAAAGTCTGGGTGGTTGATGTCAACTGAATCGTCGGCGATCGCGATAATTATGGAACGAGTACCGCGAGTTATATCCCAAGCTTGCTCAGCAAAAATGTGGGAACCTGCACTCAATTGGCTACCGCCTTTATTATTTAGATACCATTGCCGAGAATAAAGTGGGTCGCGGGGCGTGTAGTGTTGCTGAGTTTGTACAGAGATATTAGGTTCAGCGAGTAAAACTTCTCGGTATCGCGTGAGGCGGTTGGTGATTTTGAGCGGGTTTTCTGTCGCTTCTTTAGTGACTTCGCAGACAAAAGCGTTGGGAATGCCTGGTATAGGGCGAATAATTTTTATTCCTACAAAAGATGCGATCGCCTCCCGTGCCGCCGCCTCCACTCCCGCCGCAAATTGAACCGTAATTTGATCCGTTAGATAAAACAGCGTACCCGGATTATTGTTGGGGTAGTAGACGTGGCTAGCAAAAGCTACATTATCCAAACCGCGAGCCGTCTGCATCGCTTTGTCCCGCTGCGCTGGATCGACTGTAAATTCTTCTAAATTATTTTGCGGCAGCGTTCGGTGCAGCGTACCTGGGATTTGCGACTCCCAATTTTGAGAGGTGGTGGCTTGGGGGGACAAACGTACCGTAAAGCGATCGCTTGCCTTCGTGAGGGCTAATTCTTCACCCCCCCGCTGCAAAATAAATCCCACACTTTCTTCTGGGACTCCTGTACCTTGGTAATCTTGTAGAACTGTGGGGGACGGGTTAACTGGCGATGTCATCTTAAATACACCTGTATGCTTAACTTTAAGTCTTTAGTTTATAGTTCCAAAGTTCCCATACTTAATTCACTACACTTTAAAAAATTACTCACAGCCATACAATTTTTAATTTTTAATTTTTAATTTTTAATTTATTTTTTGGCTCATCTTACCAGATTTACATCGCAAATGATGTATGATCGCTTGACAGTTAATTTCTTTCTTGCCGCCAACGGGCAAAGTTACTTCATGGTACACTCTGGAACTGTTTGCCGACTACGCTCCACCGCCAGGATCGCTCTTGCAGTCGTGGCAGCTTTAACCTTGCTGCAACCACTCCGCGTCCAGGCACAGCAATCTCCTTTGCCAGAGAACCGAGACGCAGCCGATCCCACCGATCCGACCGATCCGAACAATCTGCGCCCTGTATCCCCAGACAGCAGCCTGCTGAGCATATCAGGAGGTCAGCGTTTAATGTCTGAGGCAAGCACTGCGATTTCTAGTCAGAATTATATTCTAGCAGCCCAAAAGCTCCAAGAATCCCGCCAAGTTTTCAATCAGTTGTCTAATTTTTACCAACAACTGGCAACAGCTTTTTCTGGGATTGACAACCGACTTGCTGACACCAACCGCACAAAAGCTCTAGAAACAGCTCAGATGCGGGACGAAGCTACTTATCGGCTGGCTTTGGTACACAGAGCCGAAAATAAGCCAGAACTGGCAGTGCCCCTGCTAATTCAGATTATCCGCTCTCAGCAGCCTACTCGCGACTTGGGTAAGAAAGCTTACCAACAGTTACTGGAACTGGGGTTTGTGGATGTACCCTATCCCCGACCGGCCCGTGATGCTCAGCCTAGTTCATCAAACAAATAATTCCATTAAAATCAAAATAGCAATAGTATTTCAGGGATTAAGAAATGGTTAACCCATCTCAAGTAGTAGCTATGATCCAGGCAGGATTGCCTGACGCTAAAGTACAAGTAGACGATTTAACTGGTGGTGGCGATCACTATCAGGCGATCGTAGTTTCTTCACAGTTTGAAGGGAAAAGCCGAGTTAAACAGCACCAACTTGTTTATAGTGCTCTCCAAGATGCTATGAAGAGTGAAGCTATCCACGCTTTGGGCTTAAAAACCTACACTCCTACAGAATGGGAAGCAGAAAATCAAGTTGCTTGAGTGGAAATTGGGAAAAATTTGTAATACAGAATACTAAACTTTTCTTGATTTTCAACTAAGAACTGACCATCTAGAATTTTTCAGACTGACTACCAACAAACAAAGCAAGGTAAGGAAAAACTATGAGTACAACAGCACACGACAGAGTTGATAGTTTAGTGAAACAGAACAAAGTCATGGTTTTTATGAAGGGCAATAAGTTAATGCCCCAGTGCGGTTTCTCTAACAATGTGGTTCAAATTCTTAACAGTTTGGGAGTTCCCTTTGAGACGGTTGATGTTTTAGCAGACCCCGAAATTCGTCAGGGAGTTAAGGATTATTCCAACTGGCCGACAATTCCTCAAGTGTATATTAATGGGGAGTTTGTTGGAGGCTCCGATATTATGATCGAGCTATACCAGAAGGGTAAATTGCAGGAAATGGTAGAAGTGGCTTTGGCTTCCTGAAGAAAACTTATAGCGGTTTTGCGGTTGAAGTAGTGCGGGCATATTGCCCGTCAACAGGATTAAAAAAGCGCTTGGGATTAAAAAAGCGGGCATCTTGCCCGCTTCACATATGCTCTTTTTGCAAAAATGGGATGTTCGCAGCGCACATCATACCAAACTATTAAGGCGGCTAATAGTAGCCAGATTCGGGTTGTGGCAAAGGGATTTCAAAATTCGAGGGGTCGTAGATATAGCGAGTAGCTTCCTCCTCTAATCTGTGAATGAGGTAGGGTTCGATTGCATTTGTATGTCTTAAAGCAGCTAAATAACCGTCTAAATACAGCCGCAAGTCATCGAAGCGATAACCTCTATTCCACATTTCAACGAGGGCATCGGTGAGTTTTTGGTAGTGCCGGATGGTTTGAGTATCTTGGAGCATGGTGTGAAGTTAAAATTGTGTAGGGTTTATATCTATATGACTGGGGGGTTTACAAACAGGTTTCCTTTTACCTAAGCTGGCAGTGGTGATGCAATTTGTGAATATAATTGCAATCATGCCTGAAAAGCTGCTGGCAGGGGAATTTCAGAGAACGATGTTGTTGCTTATACCCCACTGATGCCTAGATAATTCCGCGTGCAATTAATCGAGTCAGGATTTTGATGAATTTTGCGGTCAAACTGGATAAAAGATCCGGCAACGGAGCTTAGAGTTTGTGGCAGTGTAATTCAAGCTGGCTGATTTGTCAACTCCCAACAGCAAGGGTGATGAATGGGGGTATTGCTTTTAATAAACGGTTCTGGCATAGGGGGGTTTGGGCTAAACAGTTGCACATACTTTATATTCTATGACAACCCGGAGAAGGCTCTAACCTCTCTAGGGAATGAGGCTTGAGAGTTGACAAAATCTTTAAGATTGCGGTAGATAGCTTTTTGATGGCTTTAAATGCAGTTCAGCCTTGCGTAGCGACGGTTACAAAACCATGACAAAAGCTCTGATATTCTGGTAGCGATTAGTGATATGGGAAGCGAGCATCTGTGGGATCTGCTTGTATTTCGATTATTGAAGGAAATCCGCACCTGCGATCGCTATTAGGTTGGCATCTACAGCAGGTGGGGTTTTGGGTACACCAATCAGCCGATATTCATCATGGTAGGGAAGTGTTTTACAGTCACAAGCCCTCCCTAGTCATTCTTGATGCGGAACTGCCTAATGGCGATGGGTTAGATTTTTGCCGATGGCTTCAGCAGCAGCAGTCGCTAATTTTGATGCTGTCTGCTCGAAATGCGGAGGCTGATATTGTGGAAGGTTTGCGATCGGGGGCGGATGATTATCTGACAAAACCGTTTGGGATGCAAGAGTTTATGGCTCGCGTGGAGGCTTTGATGCGGCGTAACCGCACTCATGTTCCTCCTGCTACTTTGGACTATGGCGATCTCAAAATTGATTTGGTACAGCGTCGCGTCCGTTTGCAGGGCGAACACATCGATCTTACTCCTCAAGAATTTAGTCTGCTCTATGTGCTGGCTCAAGCTGGAGGAGTACCGCTATCGCGATCGGATTTGTTGCGGAGAGCTTGGCCGGATGCAATTGATAATCCTCGAACTATTGACACTCATGTGCTGTCTTTGCGTAAAAAGATTGAAATTGACCCCCGGCAACCTAATATGCTTCAAACTGTTCGCAATGTCGGCTATCGTCTGAATTTGGAAATCCTTAATTGCTAATGGCTAATAGCTAATGGCTGATGGCTAATGGCTAATGGCTAATAGCTGCTATATGATTATTGTTAATAACGGGACTTAAATGAAAAATACGATATAAGTTATAATTCTTGGTCTTGTTAAGATAAATTAAAGCGATCGCCCTTCAACAAAGAAGGCTGGTAGTGGTGGGTCAGCAGTTTGGGAAGTAGTGCTGTAGAATCTAACACAACCCTTGGAACTGCTAAAATAATTAGATGAAAACTCAAACACTCTCTCGAATTGGCTTAGCAATTGCACTTTCTCCCTTAGCATTTTCTACAACTGTTTTTAGTCAA
>DATGYA010000360.1:0-2279 GCA_035298405.1 Kamptonema sp.
GCAATACACCCCCGACCAGAACTGAGTAATGCTTATATTGCTCCCCTAAACGAGCTTGAAGAAACCATCGCTAACATTTGGCAAAAGTTTCTAGGTGTTAAGCAAGTGGGTATCTATGACAACTTTTTTGAATTAGGCGGACATTCCTTATTAGCCACCCAAGTTATTGCTCAGATGCGCCTAGTCATCAAGATGGATTTGCCGTTAAGCATCCTGTTTGATGCACCTACTATAGCTGAAATTTCCCAGTACATCGAGAAGATTCGTTTGACTACTCAAAAATTCCAAGCGCCTATTAATACTGAATTAGATGACAGAATGGAGATCGAATTATGAAACCATCAATTGACGAATTTTTATTCAACCTCAGCGAACTCGGTATCAAACTTTGGGTAGATAACGATCGCCTGCGCTGCAATGCTCCGAAAGAAATGTTGACATCTGCGTTGCGCGAACAATTGACCGATCGCAAAAATGAAATTCTGACATTTCTAAATAAATTTAGCGAATATTCCAGTATTCAAGACCAAACATTGCCTTTGATTTCACCAGACCTAAAAAATCGCTATCAGCCTTTCCCGCTCAATGATATGCAGCAGGCTTACTGGCTCGGCAGAACTGATTCTTTTGATATGGGAAATGTGTCGATCCACAGCTATACAGAAATTGAAATTGTCGATCTAAATATAGACCGATTAAATTTAGCTTGGCAGCAGTTAATTAACCGTCACGATATGCTACGAGCGATCGTTTTGCCGGATGGACAGCAGCAAATTTTGCCACAAGTACCGACTTATGAAATTCAGGTATTAGATTTGCGAGGAAAAGACGCTGAGGCTGTAGCTTTTCAAATAGAAATGATTCGCGATCGCCTCTCGCACCAAATGTTACCTCTCGAACAGTGGCCTCAATTTGAAATCCTCGCGTCTCGATTAGATGAACATAGCAGCAGGCTTCATCTCAGCATTGATGGCTGGTGTCTTGATGGCAGGAGTTTACAGCTTTTATTTCGAGAGTTAAAAGAACTCTACGACAAGAGCGATCGCTTCCTCCCAACCCTAGAACTTTCATTCCGAGACTACGTTTTGGCTGCGATCGCTCTCGAAAATTCACCTATCTATGAAAAATCTTTAAAATATTGGCTATCTCGTATCCCCACGCTACCGCCAGCACCGGAATTACCACTAGCGCAAAATCCCGGCAATCTCAAAAACCCTCGATTTGTTAGTCTCAAATACAAATTAGAAGCTCAAGTGGTACAAAGACTAACAAATCGAGCTGCGAAAGGCAGTTTAACCTTAGCTGGAACATTGCTTGCAGTCTACGCAGAGGTGATGGGAAGGTGGAGTAAAACCAAGAGATTTACTATCAACGTGCCGCGATTCAATCGCTTACCATTGCATCCTCAAGTCAACGATATTATGGGAGAGTTAGTATCATTTACTCTCCTAGAAATAGATAACTCAGGAAATGAATCATTTGAAGCGCGATCGCAGCGCATTCAGTCGCAACTTTGGCAGGATCTAGAACACGATTATGTAACTGGAGTGCGAGTCCTGCGGGAATTAGCTAAGGTTCAAGGCAAAGCCGGAGGAGTCGCAATGCCGATCGTATTTACGACTACTCCTCAAGATGTTGATGGTAATAATACCGGAGATATTCCTCTAGGAAAAGTTGTTTATAACGTCTACCAAACCCCGCAAATTTGGATAGATAATATCTATTTCGTGGAGGCGGATGGCTCTCTAACCTACACTTGGCAGGTTGTAGATGAGCTATTCCCCGCAGGGATGATAAATGATATGTTCGACGCAGCTTGTAGTCTCCTGCAACGTTTAGCTAATGAAGAAAATACTTGGCAAGAAGCAGCGCCGCAATTAATACCATCTGCACAATTAGAGCAACGTACAGCCATCAACAATACTGTGGCTGAAGTATCAGATAGCTTACTCCACATTTTGTTTGCAACTAAAGTTAAACAGCGACCAGAAAAAATGGCTGTGGTGACATCCAGTAGCAGCTTAACCTATCAGGAATTATTCGATCGATCCAATCAAGTCGGTCATCGACTGCGCCAATTAGGAGTTCTTCCTAATAAGCTAGTCGCCATAGTAATGGAGAAAGGGTGGGAACAACTTGTCGCAGTTATGGGCATTTTAGCTGCCGGTGCTGCTTACGTTCCCATTGACCCCGGATTGCCTAAAGAGCGCTTATTTTATCTCCTCGAAAACAGCCAAGTTGAAATTGTTTTAACTCAATCTTGGTTAAAAGAAAAACTT
>DATGYA010000361.1:0-2119 GCA_035298405.1 Kamptonema sp.
GCCTAAAATACTACTTACGCTTTCATTTAAATTCCCCCGTGGCATATGTAAAGCCAGCACGTAATCATTGAGTTGTTTTCGCGTCCGCTCTAATTTCTTAAATTCAATATCGATATTTGGTAATTGCTCTTCTGGAGTAGATGCTTCTAGGCAACGTTTGAGTTCCGTCTGTACATCTGTCTTTTTGGCTTTCTGGCTATGTAGTTCTAAGCAGAAGTCAGCAAGATTGCTGTCTTTGAGTTTTTTGTAAACAACTTCAAGAGCCGCAATTTTGGCACTGACGAATAAAACAGTTTTACCACGAGCTATGAATTCAGCTATTATGTTAGCTATCGTCTGACTTTTACCTGTTCCTGGTGGCCCATCTATTACAAGGTTTTTGCTGAGTAAAGCTGCTTGAATACACCTCTGTTGGCTACTGTCTGCTTCAAGAAACTGAAAAGTCGATTCTGGTTTTTGAATTTTGTCTAGTTGCTTATCTGAAGGAATATCGTTAACCAAGTGACTTTCTGGTTGTTCTCCAGACAATATACGGATTAGAGGATGTTCTTCAATAAAAGAAGAGTTTTCTACTAAATCTTTGTAGATTCCGATGTTATTAAACTTGAAAACTCCCAGGATAACATTTGGTTCTATAGACCACTGAGATTCTTCGGGTTTAATAAATTGATTAACCTGTGCTAAGTATTCTTGAATAGAATTGACTTCCCATTCTTCTGGAGCAGGATGTAAATCAAGGTTAAAATCTCGTTTTAGCTTAACCTGGAAGGCAGGATTAATAGATATATCGTCATCTTCAACTAAAGATAAAATGAATGATTCAGGAAATTTTTCCCGTTTTAATTCCACCGGACAAAGGATTAGTGGTGAACGTTCATTGCTACTTTCTGACTCTTTCCAGTGCAGTAGACCAAAGGCAATATAAAGAGTGCGTATGCCATATTCTTTGTAAAAAGTAGCAGGCTTTTCAGTAAGTGACTTTAAAGCTTTTTTCAAGTCACCTTTGCTTAAATTCTGACATACGAGTTCATTTTCCTTCGGAGAATATGTCTCTTCCAAGTCGTTGAGAATCGCTGCTGTAAATTTCAATGGTTTTCTTTCTACCACTAAAGTTTGATAGATACTCTGAACGTCAGGATGAGAAATATGTATATAGCTTTTAGTTTGTCGGTAATAGACAAGAGGATTCTTTCTAGAAAGATCTAAAAGCTTTCTCTGCCACTCATTAATACGTTTTGGAATAGATGATAAGCCTGGTTGAGAATTATCTAGCATTCTATAATGCTTCCCCTTGTCAAGTGAGTGCTAATATGATAAAAAACACAGGGTCGAGAATTTGTCTGAATTAGCGCATCAATCGCCTTCAAGTTCCCTGTAAGCCTGATTGATTAAAAGCGGCTCGTCTGCGTGTAGTTCACGGTTTTCAAAATCGGATGCAACCACTGATGACCCCACCATCCGACGATGTATTAGCTTTGCTCAGTTTTGGGGCTATGGTTCGAGCGAAGTGGTCAACTTATTTGCTTACCGAGCTTCGCGCCCAACTATTTTATATCAGATACCAGACCCCGTAGGGCTTCGATCTTATTTATTCCCTTGTTATGTTTCGCGATCGCAAGAAAAGCTACCCACAGATGTGTCGAACGAGACGAATTTCACGCTTGTCTGCACTAATTTCAATCGGGCCTCAAGAGCTTGGCAGAAGCGAGGCAACCTCTTCCATCCCTTGTCTGACTGAAATTTTTCTCAAGTTGTAGAGCAAAGTGAAAGCCCCTGAACTGCCAGGGGCAGGCTTCAGAGCAGATTATTGGCAGCAGTTTCAAGCTGCGTAAGTCCTGATGATGACCGTTTAGGCGGAAAGATTAGGCTTCCATTGGTTGCGGATAGCCTCTACCAACAGTCCTTCGCGGTTCCGCACGGTTCCCCACTGCTCATTTTCCTTAACTACCGCCATTCCATCCCGAACTACTTCAACGCTGGCAGTGAGGATTAAACTCTTAAGCCAGGGGTTCAGTTGAAATCCAGCTGCTTCCACCTCCTGCAAAATTGCATCAGTATCCGCTTTGGCTGGGGATGGTTGAGTTTTCGGAACACTCTCAGCACCCTCAGCCAACGTCAT
>DATGYA010000362.1:0-2366 GCA_035298405.1 Kamptonema sp.
AGTAGGGTGCGTCAGTAGCAAAACCTGATTTTTTCGCTATAAACTTTGGTATGACGCACTCTACAAGTCTACCTCTTGACAGTTCAAGACAGTATCTACAATATTGTGATTAATTAACTGAAGTTAATTTTTAATTTTTAATTTTTAATTTTTAATTTTTAAACCCGTCCCAATTCTCAAACCTGTGTTAGTATCGGTAAAATATTCTCTTTAACAATCAGCGATGGGCAATGTTCTAGTGCTGAACGCCTCTTACGAGCCCCTCAACATCACCAGTTGGAGACGGGCTGTTGTTTTGTTGCTCAAAGGGAAAGCAGAGCAGATCGAGCACAATGGGAAATTCCTCTCTCCGGGTTTTCCACTGCCAACTGTTATCCGCTTGCGCCATTATGTTCGGGTTCCCTACAAAGATATTCCTCTTACCCGCCGGAATATATTGCATCGGGATGGTCACTCGTGTCAATACTGCGGTTATATGGGGGATGATTTAACGCTCGACCACGTAATTCCGCGATCGCGAGGAGGCGTGGATAGTTGGGAAAATTTGGTGAGTGCTTGCGTGCGCTGTAATGTTAAAAAAGGCTGTCGAACGCCAAAAGAGGCGAGTATGAGTCTGCGGTATCCGCCTCGCAAACCTTATAGCGGTCTTTACTTTGAAGTGACTAAGCACGTTAAGAGTGGTATGCACCAAGAATGGCAAAAATATGTAATCGGACTTTGAAACCCCTGTCGCAAGCAAGCGCGGGGGTTTTGTGTATGAAGGCTCAGAAGTTTTAAATTACTGAGAAGAAATGAGCGATCGCACTGTTACTAATTCAGGTACTAATTCAGGTGAAGCATCCAGCAACCACCATCGCGATCGCGGCGATTCTGGCGGCGAAGTTGGGGCGGATTTAAAGAGTATCCGTTCTGGCAGTGAATCTGCTCAAAAAGTTCAGGAATTGCGGCAGATGCTGGACAGACACAGGGGCGATCGCCAGTTGGTGCTACTGCAAGATTTCCCAGATCCTGACGCACTTTCTTGTGCTTGGACTTATAAGTTAATTGCCCGCCAGTTTGATATTGAGTGCGATCTAGTTTATGCTGGTGCGCTCAGCCACCAAGAAAATATTGCTTTAGTTAAGCTTACGGGAATGCCTTTACAACGATGGTCGCTGGAGGTAGCAAAAACTAAGGATTTATCCGCGTATAAAGGCTGTGCTTTGATTGATAATCAAGGAACTACGAGCCAGCTAACAGAGTTAATTCTCTCTGCTGGTATTCCTCTGACTGCGGTGATTGACCACCACAGTTTGCAGGGAGATTTGAATCCAGAGTTTGCCGATCTGCGCCCCCAAACCCGCGCTACTGCTACCATTTTTACTGAGTATTTACAAGCAGGATTGCTGAAATTGGATGGCAATATTATCCAGCACGCTAAGTGTGCGACGGCGCTAATGCACGGTTTGCGATCGGATACAAATGGACTACGACAAGCTGAGGAGGAGGATTTTTTAGCAGCAGCTTATCTGAGCCGTTTCTATGACCCGCAATTGCTGAATGCGGTGTTGCAGTCGTCTCGCTCAAAACGAGTGATGGATGTAATTGAGCGATCGCTTAAAAATCGCATGGTGCAAAATAATTTTTCTATTGCAGGAGTTGGCTATCTCCGCTATGATGACCGCGATGCAATTCCCCAGGCCGCTGACTTTCTAGTGACTGAGGAAAACGTTCATACGGCTGTTGTCTACGGAATTGTTCACGATGAAGATGAGGAAATTGAGTTAGTAATTGGGTCATTGCGAACCAGCAAAATTACTCTCGATCCTGATGAATTTCTGAAAGAAGCCTTTGGTCAAAATGCTGAAGGGCGTTTTTTTGGTGGTGGCCGAAGTCAAGCTGGCGGGTTTGAAGTTCCCACCGGATTTCTGGCTGGTGGTAATGAGAATAGCGATTATGCTAGGTTGAAATGGGAAGTATTCGATGCTCAAATTAAGCAAAAATTACTGAAGTTAGTTAGCCCTAAAGATCATCTGATGATGCACCCTGATTAAATGCCAAAAGCCGCGAAATCCGGTTTTTGAACCCCCATGCGTAAGTCCTATAAATTGTTGATTTAGAAGAAAGAGCGATCGCAGTGTTAAGTTATGGCGTAGGAATTAAGGAAAGGGAATGAAAAGAATCTGGCCTTCATATTCGTTTGAAGTTTTCATCAGTTAATAGACGCATTGGCTATGAATTCTCCTTGAGTCCGATCGCGATCGCTCAAGCGCTGCCTGAGATTAGCTAAGTTATACTCCTGTACAAATTGACTATGCTGTTGTTGAGCTTTCCGGCAACGTTGATCTAAGTAGGGTTTGCTGAATAAGTTAGGAAAAATCGCGATC
>DATGYA010000363.1:0-1902 GCA_035298405.1 Kamptonema sp.
TTTAAAGAACGTACAGAAATTGAAGAAAGTAAAATAGTATCCGCTCAATAAGTAGGGGTAGGAGAAAAAATAAAGTCAGCAAGGGACACGCAATAGAATAGAATATGACACATGACGCAAAAACTAGATTCGAGTAAAAAATCAGGAGAAGAGATACTGCAAACCATCGAGCCAAAAGGGATTGCAGACGAATCAATGCGTCAGACAGTAGAAATATTACTGAACTTAATAGAACAATTACAAGCAGAAGTTAAAGAATTACGAGCAGAAAATCAACAGTTAAAAGATGAAAACAACCGTCTCAAAGGAGAACAAGGTAAACCAGACATCAAAGCTAACAAGAAAGCATTGACCAACAACCACTCATCGGAAAAAGAGCGAAAAACCTCAAAAAAGCACAGCAAAGGCAGTAAGAACGAGACTATTAAAATAGATAGAGAAGAAATAGTAAAGTACCCGCAAGACAAACTGCCAGCAGACGCAGAGTTTAAAGGGTATCAAGAAGTAATCATCCAAGACATCATCATGGAAACAGACAACATACTATTTCGGAAAGAGAAATACTACTCACCATCAGCAGGAAAAACCTATTTAGCCGAACTGCCTTGTGGTTATGAAGGAGAATTCGGACCTGGAATAAAAGCCTTAGTGATTAGCCTATACTACGGGGGCAACATGACCCAAGGCAAATTATTGGAGTTTTTAGAAGATATTGGCATATCCATCTCAGCCGGATATTTATCGAACCTACTAATTAAAAACCAGACTGAATTTGAAACCGAGAAAAATGAAGTATATAAGTCAGGACTAGAGAGCAGTCCTTGGCAACACCTTGACCAAACTGGTGCGCGGGTGGGTGGAGTGAACTACACCACTAATGTAGTGTGCAACCCTTTATATACAATCTACCTGACCACTACCTCCAAAGATAGATTAAGTGTGGTGAGAGTATTGCAAAACGAACGGGAACTGGAGTTAATCCTGAATCAACTTACATACGACTTGCTGGAGACTTTCCAAATACCAACAAAATGGAAAACTGCACTCAAATTATTACCGCAAGAAACTGTGTTCACTGAGGCAGAGTTTAATGCCCTACTTGATACATATCTATCTAAACTGGGTTCTCAGCAAAGGACTCGGATTATAGAAGCAGCAGCGATTGCTTTCTATCATCAACAAACTAATTGGCCAGTGGTACAAACTCTGGTTTGTGATGATGCTCCTCAGTTCAAGTTACTGACTGATAGTATAGCTTTGTGCTGGGTGCATGAGGGACGACATTACAAGAAGTTAACTCCTTATGTTGCCTGTCATCAAAAGGCTCTTGATGACTTCTTGGATGATTTCTGGGATTACTACCGAGATTTACTCGCTTACAAGGATTCCCCCAGTCAGCAAACGTCTGAAAAACTTAGGTCTGAGTTTTGGAAACTTTTTGATACCAAAAGTGGTTATCAACAATTAGATGAGCGAAAACGATTAACGTTGCTCAAAAGTTCAGAGTTGCTTTTAGTATTAGAGCATCCCGAGTTACCTTTGCATAATAATCCGGCGGAGTTAGCTGCCAGGACGATGGTGCAGCGACGTAATATTAGTTATGCTACTCAAACTTTAGAAGGTACTAAGGCTTGGGATACTTTTATGTCCCTTGTTGCTACTACTCGTAAGTTAGGAATTAGCTTTTTTGAGTATGTCCGTGACCGGATTTCTCAGCTTGGTAATATTCCTTATTTGGGGTCTATTCTTCGTCAGCAGTCTTCTTTTAATTCCTTTGATTCTTCATGGATGCCCCAATAACTCCTTACCCCGAAATATTGAGGGGATACGTAAAATAGGTGCTGAATTAGAAGCAGGTTTTGATTTTTGGGGGTTTCTCAAAAGTAAGTTAAAGGCTGAAGC
>DATGYA010000364.1:0-3751 GCA_035298405.1 Kamptonema sp.
GTTTAATCTTAATTGCCATAGCTAGTCTCCTCAAATTATGGTGAAGATGGATTTGCACCGACTATATAGCCATTATCGCCTATATCTACAGCGATATAGTGAGTCCGGTCATTGAAACTAACTTTATAAATTTCCCGGCGCGGTTCTTTCTGTCTTTGATAGCAGACAAATTCACCGTAAATTACAGTAGTCATAACTGCATCTGGGATTTGGTCTTCAGAGATTCCACGCTCTGAAAAGTCAGCTTTGTGTCTCTCTAATATATGTGCTAATCCACTGCCTTTTTTACCGGGTGTTCCCTCTTCTAAAAATATAATTTTACCATCTATTCTTTTGGCAATTCGCACAATTTTCTCAGGAGTGTGCTTAATACCTGCTTCGCGAAGTTCAGCAATTAAAGCTAACTTTTCTGATTCAATGTTTGGCGTTTTTGTCATAGGAATTACTTTATAATTTTCAATGTTTGGCGTTTTTGTCATAGGAATTACTTTATAATTTTCAATATTAATATTATTGTAGCATAATAATTTTCAAATATTCATGTTATTTGCAAGCAAATCACCCCCTTTACTCCGACGATACCTGGATTAATCACTTCCTTAATCTCTCCATTATCACCATAAATCACCACCTCCCGATCATATTGATCTCCCATTTTCGGGTGTTCTTTCAATATATGCTCCCCTACTTTCTTTCGTAAGGCGAATAAGAACATTGTTGAATGAATAACCACTCCAAATTATATTACCATCTTTGACCATATTATCTGAAGTTTGATAAATAAGCAAGGGCATCCACAATAGATGCCCTCACCCAAACTAACTACGCGCCCACAGCTTCCTTAGCCGCGTACAACACCTCAGCATTAATTTGAGCAATGCCGCGATCGCGCGCAAACTTCTCAGTATTTCGCTTCACCTTACCCCGCACAAAACCAGGGATTTTATTCAACTCCGCTTGTCCATCTTTCGTCCAACTCATATCTGAATCAGCCGAAATTCCCTTAGTAATGACTTCCTTAGTATCGTGACCACCGAAGATTTCTAGCAAGTGATCTTCCATGCCCAAAGTAAAGGAATTATACACCAAATCCACACACTGATTAGTACCTTCATAACCCAAAAATGGCTTATAACCAATCGGGAAATTTTGAATGTGAATCGGTGCAGCAATTACCCCGCAAGGAATATCTAACCGCTTACCAACGTGCCGTTCCATTTGCGTACCAAAAATAGCAGAAGGTTCCACACGCGCGATCGCATCTCCAATTGCACCATGATCTTCCGAAATAATCACCTCATCGCAATACTCGCTCACCTGTTCCCGGAACCAGTCAGCATCATGTTTGCAATAAGTACCCGCCCAAACCACATGAATACCCATCTCGCGAGCCAAAATCTTAGTCATCGCCGCCGCGTGGGTATTATCCCCAAACACCACAGCCTTTTTACCCGTCAAATTCTGACAGTCAATTGAGCGAGAGAACCAAGCAGCTTGCGAAACAAAGCGGGTTTGCTGATCTATGAAATTTTCGTAATTAACATCAGCACCTTGAGCATTAAGGACTTCCTGAATTTTACGGATACAGCGAGCAGTTTCTACCACACCCATCGGCGTGATATCAACACAAGGCGTGCCAAATTCTTTCTCTAAATAACTCGCCGCCATCATCCCCAATTCCCGATAAGGAACGAGGTTAAACCAAGCGCGGGGCAAGTTTTTCAGATTGTGAACAGATGCGCCTTCCGGGATGACTTCGTTAACTTCAATTCCCAAGTCTGCCATCAACCGCTTTAACTCAGTGCAATCGTGCTGGTTGTGGAAACCAAGGGTAGAAATGCCGATGATATTAACAGAAGGTTTCTCCGTTTTGCCTTCGGGCAAATCGCCTTTTTTACGAGCTTTATTGATGTAGAATTGAACAATTTGATCCAGAGTGCGATCGGCAGCTTGCAGTTCATTTACCCGGTAGTGATTAACATCTGCCAGCATCACATCGCCTTTGGCTTCCAATTGAGCCCGGTTCACAAAATTTTCCAAGTCTTCTTGCAAAATACTAGAGGTGCAAGTCGGGGTAAGTACGATTAAATCTGGATGTTCTTCTCTGTCTTTGCGGGTGATGTTGTCCACGACTCGTTCTTGGGAACCCCGCGCTAAAACATGGCGGTCAACAATGCTTGCAGTCACTGGGGTGAAATCCCTCTCCCGCTCTAGCATTGACCGCATCACGTTAAAGTAGTCGTCACCTAGCGGCGCGTGCATGATGGCGTGGACGTTTTTGAAGGAACTGGCAACGCGGAGGGTGCCGATGTGAGCGGGGCCAGCATACATCCAGTAAGCCAATTTCATACAGTGTTCTCCCTTGTGCTAATTAAGAATTGCCCCATTGGGCGAAAATTGCTGATTTGTGATGTCGCTTCTGATTTTCTCACCAGTTGCAACCTCTGGAAGTTGGGACTTTTACACCGTTTTAAGGGGGTTCAGGCGCTGAAATGCTTGTGCTGGTTAGATTTAGCTTGAGACTAAAACAATAAAACTATTGTTTTAGTGTAATGATTCTTAATTTTTTGTCAAACTTCGTAGGAATTTTGGAGATACACAAGTTTAGACTAAAGTCAATAGATAAAATGGTTCTAAGGTTATAAAGAAGTATTATCCTGAGAATAAAATCAATTTGGAGGAGATGGCAATGCTAACTAAACAAGATTGGGAATGGTTAGCGGCGGGTTCTGAATATCAAACTGCTGTGGCGATTCAGCAACTATTAGAGGAGGGTAAGGTGATAGAAGCTAATCAAGGGCTCTACGAATTAATTGAATCAATGGGAAAATCTAAAAGATTGGCACTAACAAGCCAGTTAACTCGGCTGATGGCTCATGTAATTAAGTGGAAATGTCAACCTGAGTGTCGCAGTTCTAGTTGGAGCATTACAATTCGTTCTGCTCGTCAAGAGATTGCAGATATTCAAGAGGAAGTACCTAGTTTGAATCTGGATTTTATTGAGTCTATATGGGATAAATGTTTTCAGAGAGCAGTGAAAGACGCTGAAGATGAAATGAATAAAGAATGTCAATTAACTTATCTTGCGTGGTCAGAAGTTTTTGAGGACGATTATACTTGGGTACGACGAGATTAACTTAGGAGCGAGCAATGCTGACTAAACAAGATTGGGAATGGTTAGCGGCGGGTTCTGAATATCAAACTGCTGTGGCAATTCAGCAACTCTTAGAGGAGGGGAAGGTGAGGGAAGCTAATCAAGGGCTCTACGAATTAATTGAATCAATGGGAAAATCTAAAAGATTGGCAATGAAAAGCCAGCTAATTAGGTTAATGGTTCATATTATTAAGTGGAAATCTCAACCTGAACGACGAGGCTCTAGCTGGGCAAATACGATTTTTTCAGCCCGTCAAGAAATTGAAGATATTTACGAAGAAGTTCCTAGTTTGAATAGAGATTTTATTGAATCAGTTTGGGAGCAATGTTTCCAGAAAGCTGTGAAGCAAGCAGAATTTGAAATGAGGAAAGTTAAATGTCACTTACTCTCACTTTCCTGGTCAGAAGTGTTTGAGGAAGAGTATATTTTAGATGATAATGAGGAAGATTTAGAACAAAATTGACTTAGATAGAAGTAATGCCTAAAGCTTGGCGCTGAAACTCTAACAATTCCTGAATACCTATTTCGGCTACATCTAACATTTGATTTAATTGAGGGCGGCTAAAGCTTCCTTTTTCTGCTGTTCCTTGAATTTC
>DATGYA010000365.1:0-1972 GCA_035298405.1 Kamptonema sp.
GGGAAGATAAATTAGTCCTCGTGCAGGAAGTCCAACGTCAATTTCTACGCAAGCTCAACCCTAAAGAGGCGATCGCCGCCATCCAAGCCAGCTTAATGAAAAATTTTGGACTGCGACTTTATCAAGTGGTGTTGATTAAACCCGGTAGTCTCCCGAAGACATCGAGCGGTAAGATTCAGCATTACCAATGTCGCATCAATTTTTTAGCCCATCAACTTAGTGAGATTGATCAGTAAGATATCAGTAAGATATTGGAGAAAACCTTTAATGTCCCCAAATTCTGCACCGATTACGGCAAATTCCCCCCTTGCTCCAATTGCGATCGCCAATCCTCGTTTAGCGACCATGCAAAGACGGCGAGCTTTTTTGTTTCATCTCATTTCCCTCTTGGGGTGTGGAGTGGGCATAGTTCAGGTTTATTACTATGGTTGGAATGCGCTCGATCTAGGCTTGTTGATCGGGTTTTATTTTCTGATTATTTTGGCGGGAACGGTTGGCTTTCATCGCTACCTTGCCCACAAAACCTTTCAGACCAGTCATCCCTGTAAAGCAATACTGTTGATTTTGGCATCGATGGGCGGTCAAGGTCCCCCAGTGAATTGGGTCGCCAACCACCGTCGGCACCATCAATATAGCGATCTTTCTGGAGATCCCCATTCTCCCTATGTGTATGGAGAGCGGGAATTGAGCGGCTTTCAGGGTTTTTACCATGCCTATCTAGGCTGGGTATTTACGGGGGAAATTACCAATCCTTCGCTTTTTGCCAAAGATTTACTCAGCGATCGCCTAGTCGCCTGGATCAATCGCCATTATTTCACTTGGATACTGCTTGGCTTGATGTTGCCTACTCTGATTGCCGGTATGGTCACCCAAACTTGGAGCGGCGCGTTATCAGGCTTGTTGTGGGGCGGAGTAATTCGGCTCTTTTTCTCTATAAACTACGGACACTTGATCAATTCCTGTCAGCATTTATTTGGCGCTCGCCCCTTTCCTACCAAGGATCACAGCACCAATAACGGTTGGTTAGCGCTGATTACAGGGGGTGAAGCTTGGCATAATAACCACCATGCTTTCCCAAACTCGGCACGATTTGGTTTATGGTGGTGGCAAATTGATCTGGGCTATGCTCTCATTCAACTGTTGGCATGGCTGGGGATTGTCTGGGAAGTCAAATGTCCTAGTCCCGAGGCAATTAAGGCAAGACAGAGTCCATAAACCCTGACTCTATTCATTGAATCCCATTCCTGAACTATCCTGATGTCTAGCAATCTTGGTGCAACCCGAAGCACAGATCACACCCCGCCAGCCCCTGAAATTGAGGCTTGGTTGATCCAGCGTTTAGCAACCCTATTGGGAATCAGTGCCGATGAGATTAATCCCGATGCTGATATAGATGAGTATGGTTTAGATTCTATTTTGGCGATCGCCATCATTGATGAACTAGGAACATGGCTTAATCGAAAAATTAATCCTCGCATTCTCGAAGATTATCCAAGCATTGCCAGTCTAGCAGAATATCTCTCAACTTCTGGTTAGGGACATAACTAACAATGCGGCAATGGATTCTTCGCAGCTTACCCTATCTTTTTTATCCACCACTCTTTCGAGTGAACGGGACTTAAACAAATTTCAAGCCCAAACAAAACCCAAACTGGCTTTGTAAGCAGAAAATACGTCCCAATTTTCGTTCAACCATTTGACAAACCTAAAAGATATGGCTGTACGAAATGCTTCAAGGGATTCTGTAAAGGTGTTCAAAGGTTTATTTGCCCACCTACGTCTTAATCCTCCGGTTAAGGTATGCCAGAGAATAAAAGTGTAGGCACAAAACACTAAAATTAAATGCCTCATTAGACTGCGTTTATCTCGGACTTGATATTCTTTTAGCCCTAATCATCCCTTGGCTTCCCGATAGAAAACTTCCACCCAATTTCTTTGGGAGTAGGTCTTTACTACCCACTCTTCTGTTACT
>DATGYA010000366.1:0-6638 GCA_035298405.1 Kamptonema sp.
ATGGCGGGTAAGTGGAACCATAAAGAGTCATAATTTGTAATGGGATCTGTTGCTAAGATATTTGCGATCGCAAACCCGACAAAAGCAGTCGCACCAATAATCAGCAATTCCATTTTATTAAGCGATTGCTTCAGATGTGGCAGGTTTTTAACCACAAATGATAAACTATATTTTTTTGAATAAATCAGGCTAATTCCAATTATAAAAATTAGAATTTCTGACAAAATTACCGTATTCAGTATTAATTTTTCACCAGTTCCTAAAATCAGACATAAACCAACTTGGATAATGCTCCATGTGGTTAATAGTACCAGTAGACAATGAACTAACGAATATCTAGAATTTTCCTTTTGATTAATAAGCGCCAAAGCTAAGCATAAAGGCAGCGGGCCAAATAAAATAACTAGAAATAAAATGAATTGCCATAAATGTTGTATTATTAACATAAGTCCGCAAAGCCTTAAGACTAATTACAGTAAAGCTTAGCACATACTAGGGAACTGCCTTCAATTTGATTAAAATTGCAGCATTAGCTGGAATAGTCAAACCAACATTACCATCTTTGAGAGTTAAGTTACGAACTACCTCATCCATAACCTTTGAACTAAACTCCCACATCTGACCAGTTCCAGTCGAAACTAAGTCAGAAAAATCAGCATTAAACTTGTAAGATTCTTCTCCACTATTAGCCATCAACAGATAAATATTACTGCTATCATCCTTAGTCGCGATCGCCATCATATTAGGATTAGCATTCGATGTCAAAAAAGTATTCCGTCCCCCCTGCAAAGCGCGAATACCCATGCGAAAAGCATAGTAGCTAACACGCCGTTTTCCCCTAGCTCCTACAAGTCCTTGAAATATCGGTTCTTTTCCCCAATCGTATAAGCTAAAAATGTGACTGCCATAAATATAATTATTCCCCGGTTGAGAACCTCGGATCAAATTTTTAATTAAATTAATAGAGAATGGAACCTCATCATATTCCCTCTTATAAGTTCCCCATTCCCCTATCCAAAGTGGCGAATTAGCATGGATAGTACCATTCATCCACTCATGTACTCGCTGCGTGTATTGAGAAATATCTACATCGTAGTTGTGAACATTTACACTATCAAAATATGTAGGAATTGCCTGCAAAACATTTGCAGGCCAACTGCTACCACCCACTGATTTAGGCGCGTGGAGGTGGTAAGTACGACCTGGTAAATAATTCTTATACACATAATCAATCGCATCTCTACCCACCTTTACTAACTCAAAATAATCAGCCTGATTTCCACCCCAACCTTGTTCGCGGTTATCAGGTTCGTTGTGAATTTCCCACTCGTCAACGTGGTAGTCATTGCGAACATTTAGCCAGTAAACTGTTGCGAAAACGTGCTCCCACCACTCATTCCAATCTTCATCCGTTCTTGGTGGATTGAGTTGGAGCGACCAAGAAGGTTCCCAGTTATTGCTGACATTGCGAATGCTAACAACAGGGAGAATATCAGCTTGCTTGAGTTCAGCAAAAATTTTTCTGGCGTTGCCTTGCCAAACTTCACCGGGTATGCCAGATGACCAATAATCGGTATCATTGGGGGGATTTGTCATAATATTATCCCACCAATCCCAGTTAATGATATTAGGATTAGTTTTGATTTCGGCAATAGATGGCCATCCATATTTGCCATCGTCGTCTTGCGCTTCCCAGCGCGACATTCCGCCGTAGATGCGGAATGTATTAACCCCTAAATCTTGCAAGTCTTTTATATCAAAATTGATGCTGCCTTCTACGCCGCCAATGTAACGAGTGCTAACGCCGGCAGGTGTACCGTAGATTTTAATTGTTTCCATACTTTGAGCAAAAGTTTTACCTCCGTTCAAGAAGTGAATGCTGAGGATAGTTAAAAGGCAGAGTATCAGATTGAAAGTGAATTTTTTGGTAGACATTGGGAGCGAAATTTTGCTGGTAGGTGTATTATGTTTCGCTTGCGGTGGCTTTTGATGTTTTGGGGGTATAGGGAAAAAATCTCTTTAGATCGTTAATTGGCTTTTCTAAGAAATGCCATGAGATCGTAGCCAACGCAATTGTAATTATAGTGGAAATAAATCCCACCAATATCCAACGATTATTATTCCATACTTGAGTTCCGAATATGGTAGTCAATGCGTTGGAGACGGAATAAGCTACAAAAAGGTGTACAATGTACATCCCATAACTAATTTTGCCGAGGTAGACAATCGCAGGAAATTCTAAAATCTTGCCGAAAATGCCGGAGAAACCTTTCGCGGCTCCAGCTACTAACCAAGTAAAAATTAATGCCAAACCAGTATCTCTAAAGACTACATCCATAATTTGACTATATTGAATCCGATTCAAAAACAAAATGAACAATAGCAAGGGTAAGCCAATTGATAAATATATTTTGACTATGTTTTGAGTTGATGAGCTAGTCTCAGGATTCCGATTATGCAAATAAGGAAATAAACTATACCTTTTTTCGCGATATTTTAAATAAGCTAGAAGTGCGCCAAATCCAAGACTGTCTATAACTGCTGGTGTTGAGCCATAGAGCAGAACTAAATTAAAATCAAATATTACTCCAACTAATCTGAATATAGGTCCCCCTAAAATTAAGGTGATGATGGCAGGTAGTAAGGCTTTTTTGGGTAAAAAGATGACTAACCAAGGCCAGAAAATGTAAAACTGCTCTTCTACTGCTAGCGACCAAAAAGGCCCCAAAAACCCAAACCAATCATTTTGAATACAGAAATAAACATTGGAAAGATAAAGAAGATGCCAAACGATGCTCTCTCGCAGGTGAGGAATAGTCAAGAGAAGACCAATAGCTAAGGTAATATAATAAATGGGAAAAATTCGCAAACAACGGCGGATGTAAAATTGCCGCAGGATCGTTAATGGTGTTTGCTTTCCCGATTGAATGTATTGCCGACATCTCAAAAGGATGCCCGTAATTAGAAAGCCGCTTAAGACAAAAAATAACCTAACTCCATAAGCGCCCCAATCAATATTAAATAGATGGTAAGATGCAGGTGAGTAATGGGTATAAAGTACGGTCGCGATCGCCAATGCCCGAAGCCCATCAAGTTGCTTCATGTACTTAAGGCTCTCAGTCTGTTCAGGTCTCAGTTTATTTTGTGCCATACATTATTCCTAAGCAAAAAAATTAGAGTAATCTCAATTCTCAAGTCGTACTTTAGCTTCAAATTGACGTTGGATTTCGCCTGCTGCTGTAGCAATGATAATGGCTACAAGGGGATATAAGGGTTCGCTGTAGCGGACTTCTGCGTAAGTGAGGGCGTGGACGAGGGTAAAATAACCGCAAACAGCAAGCAGTGGCAAAAAATCTCGCCAGCGTCGCCGCAGGAGAATCAAGCCAGCTACAGCGGCTATAGGTAGCAGTCGCGCTGCAAAAATGCCAGCAATGCGTAGGGGGGAGAAGTAGGGGCGCATGGTAGCAACGTTGAACATAGCTTGGTAAGGCCAATCACTTGCGGGGTTTCCCACCCAGAAATAAACTGACTTTTGCAAACAATACCAGATGTAGATCGCTGGTTCTGCAAGGATTGAGGCAAAAGCACGTTGGTTGAAGTAGCGATCGCCCTCAATAGTAAAGGGGTCATGTCCACCATTAACATTAGGATTGAGTTCCTTTGACCAAATATCCAGGCTAGTTCGCTTCATTGTGGCTAAGTGATAATACTCTGGGCTACCCTGCCACAGCGCCGCCTTTGAGACGCTGTAAGGCAGGAAAGTATTGTAAGTTTGATAATTGTGGTATGTCCAAGGTGCAGTTAGGATCGCGATCGTGCCGGCATAAATCGCGAATAAACCAATTTTGCGCTTGAGGTTCCAAGCGGCGGGCATCAGTAACGGCACAAATATCGGGAACCAGATCATTGTCGGCCGACAGAGATTCGCGATCGCCAGCATTGCCCCCGCCAGGTTAAAGCGGTAGGCCAACGGCGTTTCTAAAGCCCACAGCAGCCCTAGCAATGCCACTAGCAGCATCACCATATATAGACCCTCAGCATAGAGGCGCGTTGGCTGGAACAACAGAGAGGCGTGTATGGCGATCAGCGCTGCCGCCGCTAAGGAACTTCTAGGACTAGCAAAGCGGCGGGCGAGGATAAAAGTTAGGGGTATTGCCGCAGCGCCAACCAAAGCTTGTACGTAAAATACCGATGCCGGAGATCGACCGAAAAGTAGATAGCAGGCAGCGATGAAAACGGGATAGGCTGGGGTTGTACCGGGCCACTGGAAAAAAGAGCCTTGTAGCAGCCAGTAGGCGAGATCCTCAGAGTCCACTTCGTCCCCTGTAAGATGGGAGAGGCTATCGGGGAAAAGTTGGTTATTTTGCCATACCAGCAATATGCGTAACATTAAACCGATTACTGTGATGGCAATCAGAGTAAATATGGTAATTTTTGAGTGCGATCGCGGTGATTCTAGATTTGATTCATCAGCATCAGGCTTCAAAATATTAATCAGTTGTATCAGACCGTAGACCGATAATATAACCAGAATAAAAATTAAGCTCAGTCGTATTGGGAACAACTTGACTGGGATCTGAGAATTATTAGTAGATGCTGTAACAAGTGGTACTTTTCCCTTGACTGTAGTTACTCCTCCCTGGACAGCAACAGTGCGGTAGTTTTTATTTGAGTTGTTATCCCAAACATCAATGCGAGCGCCCCTGCGTGCTTTCGTAATTTGAAAGAGATAATCAATTTTTGTCGCGGTAGGTACTTGCACCTGAATAACAAAATTATCCTGCTTGCGAAGCATCGGCGTATACATCACCCGATCTTTTACAGTTGTTCCCGGCGGCTGTTGCTTCGCGGGAAGTTGTGTCCAATCGTTTACGCCCCAAACTAGAAACACCTCGCCAGCTTCAGGGAAATGATAGCGAATTTCCTGGATCGCCATAGGTTTAGCCTGTGGCACTACAGTTTTAGTCTGTGTCACCACAGGTTTGGCCGGGGTTGATACCGTTTTTGCGATCGCAACATCAGGCTGGATGCAGCAACATAATAGAATTGCCACTAGGCAAACCTTGACCAAATCACCCAATACTTTTCTAAAGTTGCTCATAGTTATTCGCGTTATGACAATAAAGTTGACAGTGCGATCGTTTTCTGCCATAGCATTTCTCAATTATATGAGGTACAAAAACGACCCCCCTAGCCCCCCTTGCAAAGGGGGGGAACTGGAAAAGCCCCCTTTCTAAGCGGGTTGGGGGTAGATATCTTGTACCTCAGAAGACAGATAAAGGCTATATTGCAACCTTTACTTAGGGATCTCGCCACTTGCTGTAAATTTTCTAAGTATAGCGGTTTTCAGTTACATGAGAGTTGTTAATTTGCAGTATTCATAGAGGACGTAGGCGGAGTATTGCAGACCAAAGGGAGGGGAAAAATATTAGGTAAATTATTACTACTGCCACCCATTTATTCTGGTAGATTAAATTGAATTAGTGGGCGTTTATTTTGGCTTTGAGGGCATCGATCGACGAGCGCATAGTTCCGATAACTTCTTCTGAAAATTGAGCTTGTGGCTCTTCTAGGATCTTTAAAGCCGACTCAAATTCTCGGATCAGCAGTTCCAACTCAGGTGGGGATATAGTATTTGCTTGAATGTTAACAGCGATCGCATTTAGAGCCCCGGCAGCACTCCAACGCACCTCTGTATAGGGATCTTTAAGCAGGGAAATCAAGGCAGGTACAGCGGTTTTGGCTCCTGCACCGATATTTCCCAAGGCATCAGCCGTAGTTCTACGCAAGTCTTTACTGTCATCTTTAAGCAGGGAAATCAAGGCAGGTACAGCGGTTTTGGCTTCTGCACCAATGTTTCCCAAGGCAAAGGCAGCACTGCTACGCACGCCGCCTGGATCGGAGTCTTTGTCTTTAAGGAGGGGAATCAACTCAGCTACAGCAGCTTTGGCTTCAACACCGATGTCCCCCAAGGCAGAGGCCGCACTGCTACGCACATCTGCATCGGAGTCTTTGAGCAGGGGAATCAACAAAGGTACAACCGTTTTGGCTTCTGCACCAATTAATCCCAAGGTAAAGGCAGCATTGCTACGCACTTCTGGATTGGAGTCTTTCAGCAGGGGAATCAACTCAGGTATAGCAGCTTTGGCTTCTGCACCAATTAATCCCAAGGCATTGGCAGCACTGCTACGCACGTCTGTATCGGAGTCTTTGAGCAAGGAAATCAACAAAGGTACAGCAGCTTTGGCTTCTGCACGGATTCTCCCCAAAATAGAAGCAGTATTGCTCCGCACATTTGCATCGGAGTCTTTCAGCAGGGGAATTAGGGGAGCCAAAAGAGGTTCAGTAGATTTGGCTTCTGCACCGATGTTTCCCAAGGCAAGGGCAGCACTCCTACGCACGTCTGTATCGGAGTCTTTGAGCAAGGAAATCAACAAAGGTACAACGGTTTTGGTTTCTGCACCGATGTTTCCCAAGGCAAAGGCAGCACTGCTACGCACATCTGCATCGGAGTCTTTGAGCAAGGGAATTAACAAAGGTACAGCAGCTTTGGCTTCTGCACGGATTCCCCCCAAGGCAAAGGCCGCATTGCTACGCACGCCTGCTTGGGAGTCTTTGAGTAGGGGGAGGAACTCAGG
>DATGYA010000367.1:0-20332 GCA_035298405.1 Kamptonema sp.
GCGTGAAGATATCATTATTGATTAATGCAAAAGAGTTAGTTTTGATAAGTTGAGTAGGATTATAGGGAGGTGCGATCGCAGGTTTTTTTCTTAAGAAATCGCTTCAATTATCAGAATCCTTCATAAGGAGACTCAACATTAAAATGTTTAACTCTTCTATGTTAGTAGTAGGGCTTTAGCTTCTCCATCCGCAATCTAGGGGTTAAAGCCCTACCACTAACTTGACTTAGGTATGTAGTTAGTCTGTTATGTAAAGAAAAATTAGGTTTTAGTCAAGATAGTTATCTAAATATTAAGTAATTTGTAACTCTTATGACAACTTGTGTGTTCTAGGTTCTGTTATTAACATATTCAGTTATCTTAGGAATATAAAATAAATATTAAGCCGATCGCCCAACAGTTGATGTGGGTCTATCGGCTGAGTACGACCAGTTTCTTCCCATCCAAGTAGATTGGATGGGCGTTCACTATACGCTCTTCGGAGGTTTTATGACTCCTACCATGCTACGCCAGCTCTGGTCATTAGTTGAAACGACTCAGGCAAATGTGCTCGTAACACTGGATGATGCCAGCCTCGCACAGTGGTTGCTCAAGCAGTTCAAAATGAATTCCTCGATCAACGGTAGTGAAGCGGAACTGGTGAATGAATACATCCAGTCTCGGTTATCTCTGATTCGCGATTTAGCGGCTGAGCGTTTAGGATCGGAGCCATCGGGTTCGATTCATTGCTAATGGCTCATGGCTAATTGCTAATTACTAATTGCTAATTGCTAATTAAGGGCAGTAATTACCCAATTGAAAACTGCTATATGCGATCGCTAATCCCACAAGCATTTTACAGAATTGCTTCGAGTCGCTGAATTGTCCGCTGATTTTCTGCGGGAGTACCAACGGTAATTCGCAAACCTCCGCCTGTATGCCGAATCAGAGTGCCTTGGGCTTTGAGTTGCTGCATTAACATTTGATGCTGTTCCTCTAGGGGGAGGGTGTTGTTGGTTTTGAGCCGCAGGTAGAGAAAGTTAGCGGCACTCGGCCATACTTGCAATTTTGGGTGCTGAGCGAGGGCGGCAATTAATTTGCTGCGCTCGGCTAATGTTTCGGGAATTGATGATTGTAATAGTTGCCTTTGGGCTAAAGCAAATTGAGCAGCGGTTTGGGAAAAACTGGGTAGATTGTAAGGGAGACGGATTTTTTCGAGAGTGGCGATTAGTTCGGGATGGGCGATCGCATATCCTACCCTCATTGAGGCTAAACGAAATGCTTTAGAAAACGTCCGCAAAATTACCCAGTTAGGGTGCTGTGGCAATTCTCCAACAAGAGTATTTTGGCTAAATTCAAAATAAGCCTCGTCAATAACTACCAAAATTTTTTCTGGTAATTTTCGCAGCCAATCTATTTCATTTGAAGTTAAAGGATTGGCTGTTGGGGAGTTAGGATGAACTACAAAAACTACCCGGACTGGGGGAGATTGGGTTTGTTCAATTACCGATTGAGCTGCGGATAAATCGATGGCAAAATTTTCTTGCGATCGCGCTACATTGGCAACGGGAATACCGAGGGTTTGAGCGAGAATAGCATACATTGAAAAGGTGGGATTGGCAACTAAAATAGTACCTTCACCCCCCAAACAGGTAGCAATTAGCAACGAGCGAATTAATTCATCAGAACCATTCCCAACCGAGATATTGTCGGCAGTAATTGAGGAATTTTGAATGAGGGAGGCTGATTCACTGATATATTGCGCGATCGCGTCTTTTAGCGTCCAATAGCTTCCGTCTGGATACCGATTTGTCTCAATTAGCTGCTGGTAACTCCAACCTAATTTTTGTTTCAATTCATCAGGAAAGTCATAGGGAGATTCATTAGTATCAAGGCGATCTAGCAAAATTTCTTCAGATTTAGCTGAATCTCCAGAAGTGCCACCTGGATGTGGCGAATAAGCAGTAAGTTGTGCTAAATCTTGTCGGATAAATGGAAGCATAGCAGAAATGTTTATTTAGGTAATTAGCAATTAGCAATTAGCCGTTAGCCGTTAGCCATTAGCCATTAGCCATCTAATCGCGCCACAAAGCAATACCGCCTAATAATCCACTGACATTAGGTACAACTTTAACAGAGGGTGGTAACTCTATTGTAATTTTTTTTGTATTGCCGCCGCCGATGTAAAGGCACTCAAAATTAAACAGATGTTGAAGAGTTGCGATCGCTTTTTCCAGACGGCGGTTCCATCTTTTCTGACCAACCGCATCTAATGCCGCACGGCCTAACTGTTGTTCGTAAGTTTCTCCCTTCCGAAATGGATGGTGTCCAGCTTCCAAATTTGGAACTAATTTACCATCAACAAAAAGTGCAGAACCAAAACCAGTACCCAGAGTAATTACCAATTCCACACCGTTGCCAGAAATTGCGCCCATTCCTTGCATATCAGCATCGTTGACAACGCGAACGGGTTTGCCGAAGCGATCTTTAAGAGTAGTTGCTAAGTCAAATCCAACCCAATCCGGGTCTAAGTTTACTGCCGTTTTAGTGATACCGTTGGAAACAACGCCAGGGAAACCGACGGATAGGCGGTCAAATTCGCCTTGTTCAGCAACTAAAGATGCGATCGCAGCGATTACCGCTTCCGGTTTAGGTGATGCAGGCGTGTCGATGCGCCCTCGTTCTGTTATCGGTTGACCATTTTCGTCCAAAACTATAACTTTGATACCGCTACCGCCGATATCAACGGCTAGAGTGCGAACAAATTTATCTTTTTTTTCCATTTCGCCGTAGTGGGAGAGAGAAACTAATCAAATTTTAACTTGGAGCGGGCAAAAATGTTGAAGATATTCCCCAAATTTCTGGAAGGACATTTCCCCAAGTGCGATCGCTGTCTAATTCGATGTCTTTTAGTTTGTATTAGAGTCGAGGCGGTTTATTAGATATTTTTTGCGATCGCAAGATTAAATCGTTAAAAAATTTAGGACTTACGCACTTACCCTAGCTATCAGTAAAATCAGGATTTCAGCTTATCAACCGCTGGTAAGAACGAGATATTTCGCTTCATAGCCTAAGTTCTATATCAAACAGGAGGCTGACTATTTTTGGTGTCAACAATAGTTTATACTATTACCTTAATCACCGCTCGTCAGAGCTATGCTACCCAACATATAGATATTATGGCAGTTTATAAAGACCGTGAAGCTTTCATTCCTTATCGTCGCTCCGATTTGATCGAACTTTGCGTTGAAGACGGTCAGTTAGACCCCACAGAGATCGTAAAATTCCGGGATTTCTGCGAAATATTATCGTCCTATTACCATTTTCAGTTACATCAGACTTTAGAGGTATTAAAGGATAACTTTGTTCCCTTTAATCCTGATACTGATACCAAGCTGAGAGTTGAATCCACCTTAGCTCAAAAGCCCGAAATGGAATCCAAACTGATTTCAGCTTTTAAGACAATCCTTGAAAGAGCTAATTATGTCATTTTATCTGAAGAAATGCTACAACAGGCTCTCAACGAAAACTCGTTAATTGAACTAAAGACAAAAATTGATTTTGAGGACTTTGAGCAGATAATTTGTTACTATCGTGGTGACACTCAAAAAACAGCTTCCGTCAAGCAACTCTTGAAGAACGTAGAAAAGACGGTTGATACCTTTGAGCGGGTAGTATTGTTGCTAAAATTTAAAGATGCTGAATATTTTGCAGCAAAAAAAACTAGACCAGAAAAATTAAATTTTACTCCCGGAAAAATGTACATCTATTTTTATAAAGATATCCCCAAATTTGACTTAGAATTCCTGTTTCCAAACATCAAAGTAAGCATGACCTGGAAAGACCTTATTTTGCTTGGCGTTCCAGCTATTGGGGCTGGTACTTCGGTGATGGTGAAAGTTTTACCCCAAGTGTTGCTGATTATCGGGGTCATTTCCTTTGTTTTCTTCGGACAAACCAATTTTGTAAATTTCAATATTAGTGAAGAAAATGTGGAGAATATCATGCCCATACTGGTAGCTACCTTGTCAATGGTAGTGGCGTTAGGTGGAGTTATTTTCAGACAATATAACAATTATAACTACAAAAAGGTCAAATTTCAAAAAAATGTGACTGATACTCTTTTCTTCAGAAATCTGGCTAATAATGCTAGTGTTTTTGGAGCGTTAATTGATGCCGCAGAAGAGGAAGAATGCAAAGAAATTATCCTTGCCTATTATCATCTGATAACTAGCAAAACACCACTTACACCAGAACTATTGGATGACCGAATTGAAGCATGGATGGAAAGTAAATTCGGTACTAAAATTGACTTTGATATCAAAGGCCCTCTCGGTAATCTGGAAGGGATACGCGGCAAAATCATTAAGGATGATGGCGATGAAGCTAATACCCTAGAATTGCCAATGCTGGCTTACGATGCCCAGGGGTATTGTATAGTTCCATCTTTGGACGATGCGAAAACAATTATAGATTACCTTTGGGACAATGCTTTTCTCTATGCAAAATAAGGGCAACCGAATATTAATTCCAGCTAAACTGTCAGACAGTTAAATTGTGATGTCGAGGAGATGGGGGACAGAGAGATGAGGTGTTACCAATTTATACCAAATCAGTACCATAATCCCTAATCCCTCTTATCCTTTTCCCCTTCCTCAGAAGATATCTCTACTGGGGTCGATTTCCACCCCGATTTGGGTTTTTAACATCCCGACGTTCTTGCATCATTTGTGCTAACTGGCGGCGCTGCTCTGGGGTAAGAACTTGGCGCATGGCCAGCATAACCTCAAATTGCATCTCTGCCATCTGCTGTCCCTGAGCTAAAACTTGGCGATGTTTTTCACGAATTTGACTTTCGGAAGCGGTACCGCTCATTAGACTCATTAACTCTTGTTGAGATTGGCGCATTGCTTCTCGACGTTGGGTTATTTGGCCTTGATACTGATTGCGAATTGTCTGTATTTTTTGCTTTTGATCTGCGGTTAAATTAAGTTTCTCGAATAACTGACCGCCATCGCGCATGGGAGGCCCTGGTTCTGGGGGAGCTTGAGCAATTATTTGTGGTAATTTAGGAGCTGCGATCGCAGCAGTGCTACCCAGAGAAAGTATTAGCAATCCCAGAGCTGAAAAACGGCGCAATAACATGGAAGTACCTCTTTGATATTAGTTATTTTTTGACTGTCAGTTATCAGTTGTAAAGTTCAGCGGCATCCAATTAGAATTGTCCACCGATCCCTCCCAATTATTGACTAGAAATGCTTCTAGATGAGCTTCTTCGGTAGAGCTAAGTTTTGCAGGATTGAGGGTGTGATAACCCGACCAAGCAACGAGCAAACTAGCAGCAATAGCAGAGGGGAATATCCACAATTGCTTGTTAATATTGGTTTTATTTTTAGCAAAGCGAGACAAAATAAATGAATTTGAAATTTTACCTCGATCTTGCGACCACCCTGCTAATCTTTCTTGCTCTATCGCTGCCATAATATTATGTTCTAAATCTGGCTGTTCCTCCGGAAGAGTTGGACGATTTTGCTTCAAGAAATTGATTAGATTTTTGTCGCTAATTTGGTTATTCATAACTGCACTCCTTCTTGTTCCAAAAATTCTCGCACAGCAGTTCGAGCGCGAAACAGACGAGATTTTACAGTTCCCACAGGCACTCCTAAAATTTGAGCAACTTCTTTTTGCGGAATGTCTTCTAAGTCGTGTAGCACTAAGACACTGCGGTGTTCAAAGCTCAGTTGCTCTAAGCTTCGCTTCACTAAATCTTGATAGTGCAGTTGCATTAAATCAAAGTCTAGGAAGATTTTTGAGTTGGGTTCTGCACTAAAATTTGCCTCTAATTTAAGTTTGGAATCAAAGGATCGCTGTTGAGCAAATGCTTGCCTTTGGTCAGCGGCTACATTCCAAGTAATTCTATAGAGCCAAGTAGAAAAATTGTCTCGCTGTTTGAGTTTGGGTAGTCCTTTCCAGACTCGCAAAAATACTTCTTGCACTAAGTCATCTAGAAAGAATTGCCCGCAGAGTTGATAAAGTGTTGACCTGACTTTGTTTTGATAGCGCTTGTACAGGTGACGAAAGCAGGTGCGATCGCCTTCCAAGCATTGAGCGACTAGGTACGAGTCAGAGCCAATAGGTATTGCATCGGTTGACACAGCTAACACCAGCGAAATCTCCCTCTCCAGTTTGATATCTGATGGTTTAGACAGGACAAGAGGAAAAAAGGTTCAATCTATCGCAGCTTCTAGTTGAGCTTGTTAATTGCTAATTGCTATAGCAGAAGGAAGAAGGAAGAAGGAAGAAGGAAGAAGGATGAGGTAAGAATAGCAAGGGTTTCGGCAATCAAGATAGTCCTAACTGTCTTGGCGGTTGCTATAATTGCTAATTGCTAATTGGTGGAAAGAGCTTTTTTCCAGTAAGTATAACTGTCACTTCCTATGCGATCTGATTCTTCTTGGTAGATATCATCTAAACACTTTAAAAAAGCTTGAGCATAGGGTTTTAAGCCTAGAACTGTCAAGCTCGTGAGAATTCTTGTGATTCGCAAGTAGTTGTGATTAAATCTATTTATCCACTCAAGTTTTCTTTGTGGGTATTCGTCCGACTTGGTGATTTCTATCTCATTGCTTCTCTGGTCGTTCAATTGCAGTCCATAAAACTTGAGTATGACTTTAAGAGAGTGGTTTAAGCGACTTCTTAGGTTTTCATTTCTCCTAAATTCTTGAATTATTTCATCATTTAAAGTCGGTGCTGAGCGGTTAAAGTGGCTTTTTTCTACCAGTGGAAATAGCCACTGAATATAGTTATGAACCTCTTCTAGTTTCTCATAATTCCACGACCAAATTTCTTCTATCATGCGGCCGTCTGTGTTGGGGTGTTGACCAAGATAAAAGGCTAAAATACTGCCTTTGGGGTAGTTTACTAACTTTGGTTCATCTGATTGCATATTCATGGTGCGATCGCCCTCCTAAAAATTGTTGGTAATCTAGCAGAATTAGTAAGCTGTTACGCATTTAAAGGACGATAGTAGGGTGCGTCAGTACCGAAGCTTTTCCCATTAAGCATAAGTGTTCTAGCTGACGCACCCTACAAGCCTCATCCTTCTTCCTTCTTCCTTCTTCCTTCTTCCTTCTACTTACTTTGGCTCACAAATCGGCAACTCAATTATAAATTCAGTACCCTCTCCCGGTGTGGAACAACACCGCAAACGACCTCGATGATTTTCGTTCACGATTTGATAGCTAGTTGCCAAACCCATACCCGTACCTTTACCGACAGGTTTAGTAGTAAAAAATGGATTAAATATCTTCTCTTGAACCTCTGGAATCATCCCACAACCATTATCATAAATGGATACGATCGCCTGATTTCCTAAATTAATAGAAGTGGTAATTGTAATGCAGCCAATATAATCTAATTGTTCGCTTAACTCTAGGCTGCTTCGCTTTTGTTCAATGGCATCAATACTATTAACTAACAGATTTAGGAAAACCTGATTTAATAAACCACCATAACATTCAATTAATGGTAACTTTCCATAGTTCTTGACTACAAAAACTTCTTTATTTCCGCAACCAACATTCAAGCGATTTTGTAAAATAATTAAGGTACTCTCGATATTTTCGTGAATATCTATGTATTTTAAATCTGCTTCATCCAAGCGCGAAAATGTCCGCAGAGACTTAACAATATCACTGATGCGTGTGGCTCCGGTTTTCATCGATTCCACCAAGTTAGAAAAATCACTTATCAGATATTCAAGCTCTATATCTTCTATAAATTTAGAAATTGCTTGCGGTGGACTCGGATAATGCTCTTGGTAAAGGTGAATTAGATCGATTAAGTCACTGGCATAATCAGCGGCGGGTTGAAGATTACCATAAATAAAACTCACAGGGTTATTAATTTCATGGGCAACTCCGGCTACTAACTGACCCAAACTTGACATTTTTTCAGATTGAATTAATTGAGTTTGGGTAGTTTGTAATCGCTTGAGTGTTGTTGTTAATTCTTCAGATTGGAGCCGCAGTTGAATTTCTGATTTTCGTACTGCTACTTCCGCCTTTATCCGCTCTATTTCTGCACCAGCACGAGTAGCAAAGATTCTCAAAATAGCTGACTGTATTTCTATATCTTGTACCATCGGTTTAGCATCCAAAACTGCCAGCAATCCCAAACGATTACCAGCAGCATCTATTATCGGCAAACCAGCATAACTTTCGGCTTGAAGGGCAACTAAATCATAATCTTCAGGAAAAAGAGACTGAACTGAATTTGGGTATATGCACAGTTCACCTTCACTATAAACATTCTCACATGGTGCGCCTACTAGATTATAGGTAAAATTAGGGCCAAAGTCTTCTCCTGCCCAAAAGGCTAGAGTTTTTGCACTCATTTTTTCTGAGTCAATAAATTCAGCGATAAAAGCATAACGGACTTCTAATACTTGGGCAAGATATTGAACGCAACTTTTGAAGAAATCTTCGCCAGTTTTCGCCGCCGTACCTTCAACAATTAAACGGAGAGCTTGTTCTTGACGTTTGCGCTCTGTGATATTACGAGATACGCCCACTGTTAAGATTTTCTCCCCTGCTTCGTTCCGAATTACTGACTTAATGGTGTTGAACAACTGTACCTTGCCATCATAACGAGTAACAGGTTCCTCAATTTCCAGAGTTTGCCCAGTTTCAAACACATAAGCATCATCCCGAATGTATTGCAGCGTATAGTCTGGTTCATTAAACGGAGCATCAATCATGTCTTGCAGTTGCTCGTTGGTCATGGCGTAATAGTCTCGGAATGCCTTATTTGCCCAGACAATGCGAGATTTAGGCCCTTTGACTAGCACCATATCTGTAATGGCATCTAGAATTTGATGATATTTTTGCTCGTTTTGACGTAGGTTTCTTTCGGCTTCTTTGCGATCGCTAATATCAAAGTTAACCCCAATCATTGTTTGTGGATTGCCCTCTGCGTTACGCTGAACTATACCGAATGCTTTAATAACGTGGATACTGCCATCAGGATGAACAACACGAAATTCAGTATCGTATTCTGTTTGTCCCAAGACAGCTTGGTGGATTAATATTTCGACGGCATCTCGGTCATCAGGATGTAGCCCCGTTGCCCAAATCTCGTAAGCTAATCTAGTCTCGGAGTTTTTGGTTGCACCATAAAGCTCGTACATCCGTTCGTCCCAAAAGAGGCTGTTCTGTAGAATATCCCATTCCCAACAGCCAATTCTCCCAGACTTGAGGGCTAATGACAAACGCTCAGATATTTCTTTCAGTTGGGCTTCAGCTTGTTTACGAGCCGTAATATCTTCCGAGATCCCTAGTAAGTATTTGGGATTGCCAAGTTCATCAAGGATGGGAATTTTTCTTGTATGCAGAATTCGAGTGCCTTGATGATTTGTTTGAACTTGTTCTTCAGGAATATCCAAAACCTTGCCATTGGTCAAAGTTTCTCGATCTTTGGCTATGAAAAAATCTGCTTCTTCTGGTGGGAAAAAGTCATAGTCACTTTTTCCTAATAATACTTCTTTAGGATAGCCGAGTAGTTCTTCACCAGCTTTGTTAAAGCGCAAAAATTGAAGATTCTCAGCATCTTTGACAAAGAGCATATTGGGGATATTTTCAATAATTAAGTTGAGGAATTGCTGAATCTCCCAATTTTCTATTTCTGCTTGTTTGCGCTCGGTAATATCTCGTGCTGCGGCATAAATCAAATCTCCACAGGGAACAGCACGCCATTCAAGATATCTATAATTACCATCTTTGGCACGATAACGATTAGTGAAGTGAAAAACTGGATTATGTTCGCTCAAATTAGACATTACTTCTAAGGTTGAGGCGATATCATCGGGATGAACAAATTCGAGAAAGAGTTGACCTTCGAGTTCTTTAGCGCTATAGCCGAGAATTTTTTCCCAAGCACGATTCATACGGCGAAAATAACCGCTGAAATCGGCAATACAGAGGAGATCGAGAGCAAGGCTAAAAAACTGCTCCAGTTCTAATTCGGCGGTTTTGCGATCGCTAATATCGCAATGAGTACCAATAAACCGCAAAGGTTGACCTTCTTTGTCCCATTCAATGACCTGCCCCCGGTCTAAAATCCACTTATAAGTACCATCTTTACAACGCAAGCGATGTTCATTGCGATAAACAGAAGTTTCATCGCTCAGGTGTTTAGTAAAATCTTCATAGCATTGAGCTTTATCATCTGGATGTATTCGACTTTCCCACTCTTCTAAAGCATTAACTATTTCCCGATCTTCGTAGCCCAGCATCGCTTTCCACTGCCGAGAAAAATTAACTTCATTAGTTTTGAGGTTCCAATCCCAAGTACCATCTCCTGCTCCTTCTATGGCCAACTGCCATCGACTATTACTTTCCTGCAAGGTGATTTCTGCTTGTTTTTGATCGTGGATATAACGAGCTATGCCCAAACAGGCAACCACTTGCCCATCTTCATCATCTCGCAGGGCTGATAAATTTGAGGAGTGCCAGTAATAATTACCATCGTAATGCAAAATTCGGTATTCGATTCCGCGTACTTTTTCACCTTGACTAGCGAGATGAAAAGCATCCATAAAAATTGGGAAATCTTGGGGATAAATAAAAACACCAAAAGATTTGTCTAATAATTCTGCTACTTCATATCCCATCACTTCTTTGAATTGGGGAGTAACATAGCTGAAGGTTGCATCTAGATTGATGATATAAACCATATCATTGAGATTTTCAATGATGCTGCGGAATTTATTTTCACTTTGAACTAGGGCGATTTCTGTGGCTTTGCGATCGCTAATATCCTGAATATAGCCATGCCAAAGGGTACTGCCATCAAGTTCTCGCTGAGGTGTGGCATTACCAACTAACCACAGTATCCGCCCATCGGGGAAACAAACTCGATATTCGCAATACCAATGGGTAATGTTTTCTGCGGATTCGAGAATGGATTGAGTGACGCGATCGCAGTCATCTGAATGGATAATACCAAAAACTTTAGAGGCATCTTCGCGCACTTCTTCTGGGGAAACGCCACAAATTTCTCGAAGGCCCTCGCTGGAGTAGGGAAAATGGAAACTACCATCAGGACGCTGACGAAACTGATAAATAGCTCCGGGGATATGGCGGGCAATTTGCTCTAGGCGACTTTCTGACTCAATGCGATCGCTAATATCTGTGGTAATGCCATCAATGCGAATCGGTTTTCCAGTTTCGTCATAAACCAGATGAGAGTTAACAGACAACCAGCGTACCTGTCCGTCGCGGCGAATAATCCGATATTCTGTTCTAGTTTTTCCCTTCTCTTTAAGTATGACAAAAGCATTGGTAATGATATGTCGATCGTCGGGATGAATGATTTCAAACCAGAGATTAGGGTTGGCGAAAAACTCTGCCACCGAGCAGCCGAATACTTGTTCTACAGCGGGGTTGATGTAAATCGTCTCAAAGGTTTCTGGGTGAATTGACCACACTACCCCCTCAATGGAATTCAAAATGCTTTCCAGTCGTTGCTGAGATTCCCGTAATTGAGCTTGGGTTTGTTCTAGTTCGCTTACAGGTTCGGGAACTTGCCGATCTAGCTGTTGTGTCAGTTCCCGAACTTGTGCCTCTGCCAGTTTGCGCTCTGTAATATCTCGCATTACGGATAGGTGGCGGTGGGGTAAAAAGTTGGCTGTCGCCGCATATTCGACTATACGAATATTCCCATCAGGCCGCACTAAACGGAACTCACCGCGCACTTTTTCTTGTTGCTGAAATTCTTGCCAGGCCTGCTGGAAATCATATCCTGGTTCTGCAAACTCAATGATGCAGCGTCCCAGCAGTTCCTTTCTTTCTAGGCCAAATAATTCGCAGGTGGCGGGGTTAACATCTAGGTAACAGCCTCGATCGTCTGCGATCGCGATCCCATCCAGCGCCATCTCAAAGAGCGTCCGCAATTGACGATCTCTCAGCAACAACAGAGTCGAATCGTCTGTATCCACCGGTCGATCGAGCAGAGGGTCGTAGCTTAGGGGGGATGACATAGACCTTGAATTAGTTTAACAAAACTTTGTTATACCAATCAAGTATAGTCCACAGCCTCTTGTGCCGGTCAAGGGTATCTGCGTTGCTCTGTGTAGATTTAGTAAAGACAAATAAATTTTAGGTAATATTTTCTGCCAAATTAGGAACCGGGTTTCTTAAAGAAATCCGGTTTCTACGTAGCTGTTCAGAGCGTAACCATGCTAGCTATGAATAGCAGGAGCTTTCATAGCAACAGGCGAGAACTCACTAGCAGCTAAATCAAGAGGGAAGTTATGAGCATTGCGCTCGTGAATCACTTCAATCCCCAAATTAGCGCGGTTAATAATATCCGCCCAGGTGTTAATCGGTCGTCCTTGATTGTCAAGAATCGAGTCGTTAAAATTAAACCCATTGAGGTTAAAGCCCATTGTAGAAATTCCCAAAGCCGCGAACCAAATACCTACAACTGGCCAAGCTGCTAAAAAGAAGTGCAAAGAGCGAGAGTTGTTGAAGCTGGCATATTGGAAAATTAAGCGTCCGAAATAGCCGTGAGCCGCAACAATATTATACGTTTCTTGCTCTTGTCCAAACTTATAACCTGTATTCGCCGATTCGTTTTCACTGGTTTCTCGCAACAGGGAAGAAGTTACTAAACTGCCGTGCATGGCGGCAAAGAGCGCACCACCAAACACACCGATTACACCTAATTGATGGAAAGGGTGCATCAGAATGTTATGCTCAGCTTGGAACACAATCATAAAGTTGAAAGTTCCAGAAATACCCAGCATTAAACCATCAGAAAAGCTGCCTTGCCCGATGGGGTAGATTAAAAGAACGGCAGTTGCAGCAGCAACAGGTGCAGAATAAGCTACTGCAATCCAGGGTCGCATTCCTAATCGGTAGCTAAGCTCCCATTCACGACCCATGTAAGCGTAAATGCCAATTAAAAAGTGCAGGACAATTAGCTGATAAGGGCCGCCATTGTAAAGCCATTCGTCAATAGAAGCTGCTTCCCATAAAGGGTAAAGGTGCAAACCAATAGCCGCAGAAGTTGGCACAATAGTACCAGTAATGATGTTGTTACCGTAAAGCAGAGAACCGGAAACTGGCTCACGGATGCCATCTAAATCGACGGGAGGGGCAGCAATAAAGGCCAGGATAAAAACGATAGTGGCAGTTAAGATCGTAGGAATCATTAACACGCCAAACCAGCCAATATAGAGTCGATTTTCTGTGCTCGTAATCCAGTTACAGAACCGAGACCATAAGCGATCTTTTATGGGTCTGCTTAAAGTAGTTGTCATTGCGATTATATCTCCTTGGAAATAAATGAGGAGGTCTGGGAGACGCTGGGATCGAGTGTTTCCGCAGACCCTTATTTTATAACCAATTAGTTATATGCTTGTCAAGCGCTTTAATAAAATTTCTTTTTGATGTCTGAAATCCATGGGGCGACAACTCTCCTGAAACCCTGATGGAGTAAAGATTTAGTCCAGTTATGCTAAAAGATAGGCAGCCAAATTGTTACAGGCTAGCCTATCCCCAAAAAAATGTTACCAACCTTCTCTCAAGCCCACTTACAAAAACAACTGACCCATTCTCACTTGATGTTGCTCACAATATTACCATGTATTATACAATTCAAACAAGTGAGAAGAGAAAGGCTGGCACGGGTATTTCCTATCCGCACAGAAGCAGCCTACCGCGCTCAGCTCAAACTCCAGAAACAAGGACTGATGCACGATTTACTAACCGGAAAAGTGCTGATCAAAGATGCGGATAAATTCACCACTGCCAGTGATAAAGTTCAGCTAGTCGTGGGATTTTCACCCATTAAATGAGAGGGAATATCAAACCGTGTCTATCTGGATTATTCGTCATGCTCAAAGTCAATCCAATGCAGGGGTGGCAACTATTGGGCCGCATGAAAATGCCTTAAGTGAATTGGGCTATCGACAAGCCTTATATATTCCAACCGCCGTTAAACAATCTCCAGACTTGATTGTGACTTCACCTTATCTGAGAACACAACTCACTGCTCAACCATTGATTGAACAATTTCCACATACACCCGTTGAGGTTTGGCAAGTTCAGGAATTTACCTATTTGGGCCTACAGTTTGACCGACCAACCACAATCCTGGATCGCAAACCTTTAAGCAAAGCTTACTGGGATCGCTGCGACCCTGAATATGTCGATGGAAGCAACGCCGAATCGTTGGTTCAACTGATGGAACGAGTCCGAACTTTCCTAAACCAGTTGCAACAACAATCCGGTTTTGTAGTTGTCTTTTCACATGGATTTTTTATCAAAGCAATGCTGTGGCAGATTTTGGCTAACCCAACGGTAATTGATGCCGTTGCTATGGGTCGGCTTTTAGGATTTTCGCGAGGTTTTCGAGTACCGAATGCGTCAATTTTGCAGATGGAATTTGATTCAAATGGGATACCTCATTGGAGTTCCTTTATTACCAATCATCTGCCACCAGAGCTAGAATCGGTAGCACCCGATGCAACTTTAGCGGGCGATGCAGGCGATCAACCCTCGTAACCTACTTTCACTAAAACAATGCCCCAACCAATGCCAGAGTATATTTATGCTGAAAATCCAACCATCAACCAAGCTATTTCTGGGTGTAGATCGAGCTTTGAAAGCAGCGATGCCTTCGGCCAGCGTAGCGATCGCAATTCAAGATATTGCAGCCGAATCCTTTAATAGATCCAAGGAATTAGTTTTTTAACTTGCGAGCGATAGGTATCATAATCGGCAAATTTATCTCGCAGCCATGATTCTTCTTTTCTGGCTTTGATATCAAAAAATAGTAGCAAGAGCAATGCTCCGATCGCATGGGCTAAACTCCATTGCCAGCAACTATAGGCAAGGGCTAAGAAAATCACGCCACTATAAATGGGATGTCTGACCACTACATAAATTCCACTGCTTACTAATTTCCCGTCATCCTTGGGGTGGGGCAAGGGAGTAAGATTCGTTCCTAATTCTGCGATTCCCCAAAGTAATAACAATGCAGCAATTAGACTAAAAAGACCACTCAATCCCCAACCTGTGTATTTCCAAATAGGAGACAAATTATCGAGAGCGACAACTGGATAGACGGGCAACAGGATAAAGCCAAGGAAGAGGATTGTTTGACCGATTACCCAGTATTCACCTCTAGCACCGCGCCACCATTGGGCTGAGAATCCCCATGCTTTGAATTGGTTCATATCTTATTGGTTTCCTACTAATTGTTTTGATTTCGTGAAAAAGCTCTCATGGCGATGCCTACGGCTGGCTACGCCTACGCTTGAATTATGCCCACATGGGCGTGCTGAGATATCGTTCTCCTGCACTGGGTTGGACGATCGCAATTCGTTGATTCTGGTAGCGCGATCGCTGTCCAATTTGTAACCCCGCGTAGACAGCCGCGCCCGTTGAAATGCCGCTCATAATCCCTTCTACTTGTGCCAATTGCCGTCCCGTCTCGTAAGCCTGCGCTTCGGTAACAGTCACAATTTCATCAATTAAATCCACTCGCAAAACATCAGGAATAAACCCCGCTCCAATGCCTTGTAGATTATGGAAACCCGCAAGTTTCCCACTCAGTACAGCACTATTTGCGGCTTCGATCGCCACAATCTGGAGATTGGGATTTTGCTCTTTTAGATAGCATCCCGCTCCAGTTAGAGTTCCGCCGGTTCCCACACCCACAACCAAGACGGCAAGTTGTCCGTCAGTATCCTGCCAGATTTCCGGGCCAGTGGTGTCGTAATGAATTTTGGGATTAGCAGGATTGCTAAACTGGTGGGGTGAGAAGGCGTGGGGAAGAGTCATCAGTAGTTGATTGGCGCGAGCGATCGCCCCCTGCATATCATCTGCGGCGGGAGTCAAGATAATCTCTCCACCATAGGCCTGTACAATCTGTTGCCGTTCTTGGCTCATATTGTCTGGCATGGTCAAGATCAGATGATAGCCTTTAGCTGCACACACCATTGCTAACCCGATGCCAGTATTCCCGGAGGTTGCTTCCACGATCGTCGAAATTCCGGGTTGAATCAAACCTGCCTGTTCTGCTTCTAGCATCATGCTGACAGCGATCCGATCTTTCACTGATTTTGCCGGATTCATTCCCTCTAGTTTGAGAACAATTTCGGCGACGCAGCCAAACTGTTTCGGTAATCGTTGAAGTTGAACTAGCGGCGTGTGACCGATGATTTCAGTAATGTTGGCATAAATGTTCATAGGGCAAATTGAATACACCTCAAATGATTAGCCAGAAACTCGTCACCGTCAGTCCGGCAATTAACAGCAAGTGGGGAAGATTGCTGAGCAAGGTACATTTGGTAATGCGTAACAGCGGATAGACACTGAAAATCAGAGCGCTGAGCAGCGTGACTCCCTGAAGGAAAGCGGCAACATCAGCACTCCAGGTGAGAGTCGGTAATCCCGTCCCGCTAAAGCCCAAGGTTCGCGCCAAAACAGGCAGAATTTGACCCGCTTCCGTAACCGCCGCCGGGATGTAGTGCGCCAGATTTACTGCCAGGGTAAAGGGCAGATAGGCGTAGATGACAGTGAGATAGGTGGGTTGTTCGGGATCGAGCAGGCGGGCGATCGCATGAGTGGTATATGTCAATCCAAAGGGAATACACAGAAGAGTCAGGGCGATCGGCGTACTGGTCAATAAATGGTCAGCATCAATGGGAATATTGTGGAAGCCTAACCCTCCTAAAAGCCTGTGGGCATGATGTATACACACCCCACCAAATAGCAGCAACAGGAGCGCGGCTTCTGCCCAAAAGCCTCGGTGATTGTCCAGCAAATCGGATGTGGGAAAACGCAGGTTAAACTGAACCGAGCGATGGGGACAGGCTTTGAGACAGGTCATACATAGCACGCAGTCTCGATTGTCCTGCAATTGCGCGGGATGGGAGTAGAGCGGACAGCCACCGGTTGCCTGTCCTTCCGTAGGCAGAGCATCGGCAAAGGTAACGGGGGTGGCGCTACTGCCTTTGTAACAGCCAAAGGTACTGCACTGACTACCGCACACCTGTTGAGTCGATCGCAATTCAATCATGGATAGTTTGGCAAACATCCCATTCATGCCCCCGATCGGACAGAGATAGCGACACCACAGCCGCCGCTCGTAAATCAGGCTAAAAATGACCGCTCCAGCCGTAATCGTCAACAGCAACCAGGCGGAGAGAACTGCATGATGCGGCAAATCCCAAAGCTTTTCCCATAGATAAATTGCCACAAAGCCACCAAACAAAATCCAGGCTCCCCAGCGATTCAGCCATTTGGTATTCCAGGTAAGTTGTTGACGCGGAAACAGCCACAGAGAGAGCCGACGCAACCATTCGGCGGTAATCATAAAGGGGCAGACTGCACACCAGAGCCGACCGACAAAGACAAAAAGAAATAGATAAACCGGCCACCACCAAGCCCAAAAGAGATTGAGCGTTACACTGCTGTCTCGCGCTTGAGGCCCGATGAACCCGGCGATCGTGACGGGCACAAAAAAGGCCATCATTACCATCCAGATGCCCTCTGGATACCAGCGACTAAGCAACACTCGCCGCAGCCAAGGCACATGGGTAAGTAAATCCACTCGGAAGGCATTTTTGGCAGACTGCACCGACCATAGGGCTTGTTCTGAAATCACCGTCTGACCTAGTGGAGTCACGATCGCCGCCCGATGCAGAATTTCTGCTAGTTCTGTGAGGTTGCCAGGATACTCGTAGCTAATCAACCGACGCAGATCCGACTGATCTAGCTCTAGCAATGGACGATTTTGTGACTGACAAAACTGGGTTAGGAAGTAACTGGCAAAATCTGGAATATCTACCTTGCGCTGGGGCAAGCTAAAGAGCTTGATCGAAATTGTGTCTGCATCTGGTAGCTCTAGTTGGTCAGGAGAGGCAAGGATTAAGCGTACCCACGACTGGACGGGTTTGGGAGGCTCGGTTGTCAGGGTGCTAGTTCTGCTCAGTCCATGATTGGGAATGATGCCACCTGTTTTGAAGTAGTGGATGAAGCGATCGCGTAGGCGTAGCCAGCCTTAGGCATCGCCCCCACTCAATACTTGAACATTATTCAGCAGTAGCGTTCCTCGCTCTAACAGTTCGATAATTCCCGGTTGCCCGCCGACTCTGCCAAATAAAAAGTCGGTATTGAGCCTGCCATCTTCCGATCGCGGTAACTTGGCACAATCTAGTTCAGCAAAGGGTTGGTCTGCGAGTCCAGAACGGGCATGAATCATCCCTGCTAGAAAGGTTTTTCCGGTTCCAGGCTGTGCTTGAAACACGACGGGTTTCAGAGTAGCGGCGGCTCGATCGATTTGTTCGGCCAGCTTTTGAGTGGCTTTGCTGTTGCCGAGGATCGTTTCCCCGTTTGGGACTGCTTGAATGTAGGACTGTAAGCCTTGAATGCGGCGTTGTTCTTGAGCAATGCGGGCACTGAAGGTGTTTAAGTCTTGTGCTAACAGGGCGTTGAATAGATGTTCAATTTCGGCATACTGCTGCATCAACTGCCAAAACTGAGCCTGGGGCAAAAACCAGATTTCACTAGCAGTCAGAGCGATCGCCTGAGTTTGGTGCCTACTGTTTTCTGGGTTTGCCATCAGCGACGCATAGCCAAATAGCTCTCCAGCACTGCGATGGCGAATCAGGGATTTACCAATTGAGGAGAGTCGATAAATCTCCACCGCGCCCCACTTCAGCAGGTATAACCCGATCGCTGGTTGATTCGTTTGATAGATCGATCTTCTCGGTTCGACCTTGAGCAGGTGCAGCGATCGCGCAATGTCTTGCAGTGGTATATCTGACAATTGCCCCCAAAACCGATGGAATTTCAACCAATTGCAGCACTCTTCAACCGCCGCTGTATCTGCGATCGGCAGTCCATCCAGCCCCGCGCCCACAGGCGGACATTCCATAGTTAATGCAGGGAGCAAATCGGGTGCAGTTTGAGAAACCATGATTTTACTTTAGAATAATCTACTCAGGGTAAAGCTGGGATACGATAATGTTGACTCCACATTTCTTAACATTATTACTTAAAGCAACTTGCAATTTTCAAGGGCTGAGCTTAGCCTATCGTGAAAATTATCGTGATAAATATCTTCTTAAAGAGAGCAATGCTGAATTTACTCTTCGTCTTCTTGTTGATGGTCAAATCAGTTTACTAGCTAAAAAAACGAGATATGAAATAGATGTAAAAAATCCAGAAACTTCTTATCAAATCCCAAAGGGCTGACCCCACCACTGCCAGCACTGGTTATTGAAGGGCGATCGCAATAATGATTAGCCCATCGCTGTTTAGGCGATCGCATCACTTGGTAAGCTAAATTTTTAGTCAGGACTTTACTCGTCAAATACACTGGTTTTCTGGATTTTCCGTTTTTTTAGGTCGATCTACTTAACTTAGTTTTCAAGACTCAAGTTCTGACAACAAACCTATGGAAGTCTTATGAAACGCACAAGATTTTTTAATAGTCTGAGGTCAAGGAAAATTGCGACGGTTTTGTTGGCTGTGGTTTTTATGCTATTAGCTGCTTTGAAAGTTAGTGCCCAGACTGAAGATGCAAAGTTGATGGTACTCACTGACAATAAGTTGAATATTAATTTGATTGAATTTAAACGAGTTGAATATGTGGGAGAATGTGCGGGTACTGTCACATATTCTAATGGACAAAAAGCTCGGTTTGTTTCCAGCAAAATTATGCCAGGGCCGAAGAGAAGGGCGATCGTTACCAATGTAACTACGGGAATGGAAACCAACCCCTATCCTTATACTGACAGAAGTTACGATCGAGGGGAGTTTTCAGAAGATTTCGGGTTGATATTGAGCCACAAACATAAAGGTAAAAACTTGGCAGTTTTAGAAGGTGAAAATAAGTTTGTCTATCAAATCAAGGAAGATGACAAAGTAATTGGAGAGGGTACGCTAACTGCTCAAGTTTCTGTACAAAATATGGGTGTTTTTTCACGTCAGGCAGTGTGCGAAGAAAAATTAGAATGCCGGGGTAAGTCACAATGTTACGACAGTAAAGGTCGGTATAGAACTGGCACTGCTGAAAGATGTTTTACTACTAGAACTTGTAGCTGTCGGTAACTAAATATCGGGACTTAAACAAAAAAAACGAGTTTTCCTACCGAATGGCTTCGCTTCACACACTTTTAGGGCAGGCAAAAAACCCACCCTAAAACACAAACTAATTACGCCGCCACTTTCTCTTCAAAAGGCATAAATAATTTCTTCTGTGCGCCGCAAATCGGGCAAACCCAATCATCAGGAATGTCCTCAAAAAGGGTTCCCGGAGCAATCCCTGAATCGGGATC
>DATGYA010000368.1:0-3664 GCA_035298405.1 Kamptonema sp.
ATTTTGCAACCTCACCCACTCTCCCTTTACCCGCACTTCAGTCGGATAAATTGTAGTAACATAAAAGTCATCCGGCCCTACGCCATCTTGCAGTACAGGTTCTAAATTGGCATCGCAAATTTCTTGCGGCGGTGCTACTGCACCCAGGTCAATTAACTGGCTGATAATTTCTTCCATCACATCGTGGGAAGGAGCAGAAACTTTAACATCAGCAGATGAAGTGCTTTGCCGCTGTTCTCCCAGATTGAAATTTAGTACCTGAAAACTGCCGCCGTTTTCTACAATTAAATCTAAGGCGCGGCTAATTAATCCAGAGTCCAATAAATGACCATCCATGCGAATTGTGCGGCTTTCTACCATCACATTTGCATAGCGTTCTTCGCGCACTGGTTCCGTCACCCGTAGCGTCAGACACTTAGCTGCACCGCCAGCTTTGAGAAATTCTGTTAGCGGCGTTTCAATCACTTTAAAGCCTGCATTAGCCATGCGAGATTTCAGAGATTCGCTAATCTTATTCATCACCACAACTTTGTCAATGTTGACAGCATTGCAGGCAAAATTCACAGCATCGGCTTCTTCAATAGGAATTAGCTTTTCCGGTGCTACTCGCATTTCAATTACTTTGTTAGAGTAAGAATCAAATGCAGGCGGATAGTAAAGCAAATATCCGCCAGTTAGCGGACAGAAGCAGGTATCTAAGTGATAGAAACGTTCGTCTACTAAGCGCAGTGATAGCACTTCAATATTTAGCCATTTGGCGAGGTAGGGATGTGAGTCAAGTTCCGAACGGAAGCCGTATCCGGCCCATAGCCAGCGACCTTCGCGATCGAGTAAAGCGTCACCTGCACCTTCAAAGGGTAAGTCTTTGGGGAGTTCGTGGACGGTGAAGCCGTGACTTTCAAACCAAGCCTTGAAATAGGGTTCTTCGCCTTGGCGTTCCTTGTGGTAAAAGCGGCTGAGTACGGCGATATCGCCCAAGATCAGGCCGGCGTTGGCGGTGAAAACCATATCAGGCCAGCCTTTTTCAGGAGTTACGAGGTCTACGATCGCGTTATCTTTAAGGACGTGGTATAGTTTTTCCCACTGATCGGCGGCGCGATCGCGCGAGGATTTGTGTACATTACCCTCCATCCAAGGATTAATCACATAATCTACATCGTAGTGTTCGGGGGCACACATCAGGAAGCGAATTGAATCTGTCATAATTTGGTTAAGGTGAGGTAGACGCTAGAGACGTATTGATATTCCATCCTAAGTCAAGGATACAATTCACAACAAATTAGACCTCTTGCAAAAAATCACAGGACGTGCAAGGTGCAGCATCCCACAAGAATCCTTTTTTCTTGTGGGGTAGGTGTCCCGCCTGCCCGATAAATTTATGAAAAGGACTTTTGCTTTTTTGTCTATTTGAATAAGATCGTACCAAATTTTGGAAATTGTTAAGCGAACAGATGACGTACTGTCAACTGTTATCATTAATTACAAGACGCTTTGCCGCCCTCTATTTATAGTTTTTTCCTAACATTATCTTTGCCCTTATCCCCATCCTCTTAGTAATCAACATTTTACTTTTTGCCGGCAAGGGACTGTAACCAAGGACGGAAATACCTATCTAAAGATAGGGAACACCGATCCGATCGCCTGCGCTTAACTCCCTACAATGATAATTGTACTGGCAATCACCCATTTGCCTCTACAGTATAGCTTGCGTTAACTTCAGAGAATTAAAATTTATGCAACCGAATAATCCAAACCAATTTACAGAAAAAGCTTGGGAAGCCATAGCCCGCACTCCCGAACTTGTCAAAGGCACTCAGCAGCAGCAGCTAGAAACCGAACACTTGATGAAAGCTTTGCTAGAACAAGAATCGGGACTTGCTAGCACCTTGTTTAACAAAGCAGGAGTGCCGCTATCAAAATTGCGGGAACGCACCGACGAATTTATCAACCGCCAGCCTAAAATATCAGGAACTGGTGGCTCTGTCTATCTTGGTCGTAGCTTGGACACCTTACTAGACCGAGCAGAAGCTTATAGAACAGAGTATAAAGTTGAATTCATTTCGATTGAGCATTTGGTGCTAGCTTATGCTCAAGACGATCGTTTTGGCAAAGGTTTATTCCAAGAGTTTAAACTAGATGAAGCCAAACTAAAACAAATAATTACCCAAGTCCGAGGCAACCAAAAAGTGACAGACCAAAATCCAGAAGTTAAATATGAATCACTAGAAAAATACGGTCGAGATTTAACTGAATTTGCACGGGAAGGAAAACTCGATCCAGTAATTGGACGGGATGATGAGATTCGCCGCACTATTCAAATTTTGAGCCGCCGTACCAAAAATAATCCTGTTTTAATTGGAGAACCAGGGGTAGGCAAAACTGCGATCGCAGAAGGACTTGCCCAACGAATTATCGCCGGAGATGTCCCCCAATCTCTTAAAGATCGGCGGTTAATCGCCTTAGATATGGGCGCTTTAATTGCGGGGGCAAAATTCAGGGGCGAGTTTGAAGAACGCCTGAAAGCTGTACTCAAAGAAGTTACCGATTCCAAGGGACAAATCATCTTATTTATTGATGAAATTCACACTGTTGTCGGTGCTGGTGCGACACAAGGCGCGATGGATGCTGGTAACTTACTGAAACCGATGTTAGCGAGAGGTGAATTGCGCTGCATTGGTGCAACAACTCTAGATGAATACCGCAAGTATATCGAAAAAGATGCTGCATTAGAGCGCCGTTTCCAACAAGTTTATATTGACCAACCAAGCGTCGAAGATACTATCTCAATTTTGCGGGGTTTGAAGGAGCGCTACGAAGTGCATCATGGGGTAAAAATCTCTGATAATGCTTTAGTTGCAGCGGCTACTTTGTCTACTCGATATATTAGCGATCGCTTCCTTCCCGACAAAGCCATTGACTTAGTAGATGAAGCGGCGGCTAAGTTAAAAATGGAGATTACCTCCAAGCCAGAAGAACTAGACGAAATTGACCGCAAAATTTTACAACTAGAAATGGAAAGGCTGTCGCTGCAAAAAGAAAGTGCACCGGCTTCATTGGAACGCTTGGAAAGACTCGAAAAAGATTTGGCTAATCTCAAAGAACAACAAAGTGCCCTGAATGGACAATGGCAAGCAGAAAAAGGTGTTCTTGGTAGCATTCAGAAAGTCAAAGAACAGATTGACAAAGTTAATATTGAAATTCAACAAGCAGAACGAGAATATGACCTTAACCGCGCTGCTGAGTTGAAGTATGGCACCTTAACTCAATTGCAAAAGCAATTGGAAGAAACCGAAACTAAATTGTCTACGACTCAAATCACCGGTCAAACTCTGCTGCGGGAAGAAGTCATGGAATCTGACATTGCAGAGATTATTTCCAAGTGGACGGGAATCCCGATCAGTAAGTTGGTAGAGTCGGAAATGCAGAAACTTTTGCACTTAGAAGATGAACTGCACAAGCGGGTAATTGGACAAGATGAAGCAGTGACTGCTGTAGCCGATGCAATTCAGCGATCGCGCGCCGGATTAGCCGATCCAAACCGCCCGGTTGCTAGTTTCATTTTCCTGGGCCCAACTGGTGTTGGTAAGACAGAATTAGCCAAAGCTTTAGCAGCTTATCTCTTCGACACCGAAGATGCAATGGTGCGAATTGATATGTCTGAGTA
>DATGYA010000369.1:0-5623 GCA_035298405.1 Kamptonema sp.
CAGCAATTAGTTGCCCGATCGTGTCAACCACAAAATCGCCGCAGCTTTTAATTGGCGGGTTCCAATTTTCAATGTCGTCTCCTTCTTGCGGTTCAAAAGCTACTTCAGTTGTCGTATTAAATTCTGATTGATGGAGAGCAAGCAGTTTGCTGGGAAAAGCTTGAGATTGTTTGCCATCGCCTTCAATTCGACATAAGAACATCAACTGCACGTCTTCAGGCTCCATGAGTGACACGTCCCAACCGTAGACGATTGGCTGTGGCGGTGTATCGAGTCGGGGAAATAAGTCGGCGATTTGCTGTAATAGCGTCCAGTGATTTGCAAGTAACAAGGCAGTATCGCCGCCTAAGTTTTCCCAAGTTTTTGTCAACTCTTCAGTGAGAAACTGGAAAGAAGATAATCTTGAAAAAGGAACTGGGGCAATAACAATCACTTGAAGCCCCAGCCAAAACAGTAAAGTTTTCATTGTTTAAACTTAACAAGCTCGCTGTTGAGGTAGCCATTCCCATTCATAAGGTCTGCACCGTCCGCCCGTAACTATCGTGTAGGCAATATCTACTTTTTGATCGTTACCCAATGGGATGTCGCCTTCTGCCGGATTTAGCAGCGCTTCGTAAACTTTTAAGTGCCACCTCTTTTGCGTTCGAGTCTGACCGCAAATATCAATCTGGCAGCGATCTAAGGGTGCTGCTTCGTTGAGTCGGACAATTCCAGCCAGTTGGTTGGGAATTAGCATTGACACGTATTTACCCACCAAATCTGAACTAAAGCCAAGTCCCATGTTTGCCCCGATCGCCACTGTTTTTGTACCTGTTGGCGGAACAGTAGTAGAATAAGTGCCTGTCATAATTAGGGGGGCAGGGACGCCGTTTTCTGTAAGCGTTCCGCCCTGTGCGCCCGTAGGGGAAGCAAGGACGCCAAAACCTTCTTGTCCTTCGATCGCTGGAGGCAATATTTGCTGAGTAATCAGCCTAGGGGCCCAGTGAATGAATGTAGGCGTTTCCGCTGTGATTTCTTGCGGTGTCAACCCTTCTCGCATACCTACCGTTAGCGGCGTAAATAGCGGAAACGAAAAGCGAATAGACGGTCGGTTTTCGTTGATAAATTGATCCGCTAAAACCATTTCACCTAGAGCAGAAGAAGTCATAACTTCCGTTAGACTGACGCCTTTATTTAGCACCGGATCGTTTGGTGTTGCAACGCAAACCGGAGAACCTAATACCCCCGCATTATCGTAAAAGCGGATAGTGATGTCGGTTATTGAACCTTTGCGACCTTGAAATGGTGAGTTTGACATAATGTTAAGTTAAGAAGTAAAGTGAAAGTCAACAGGCTAGCGAGTTTAACTAGCCTTTGTTTTCGGGCTTGGCGTTGTTGTAACAGCCAAAACAATTTCATTTTCATCTGTCGGCAAAACGAATTGCTTTAGGTTGATTAAAACGTAATTCAATAAAGTGGGTTCACCTAGCTCTCCGTTGATACATTGAATCGCGTTAACTGCAATTCGCTGCACTCCGTTTTCAACGTCAAGCAATTTGCACTCTATCGCACTGACTGGAATCTGCTTGCCGTCAGAAGTAGGCAAAATAATTGGAATAATGAAACCTTTATCTGTTTCTGCTATCTGACCGGGTACAAGATCGAGGCTGACTTTAGTTGTAGGATTTAGTTTTGCCATCTCAAATTCGATTTTCACGGGCTAAAAGCTCCTGTTACTGCGGTTAACTCTGCGAATTCGCAGTGAAATTTGACGTTAAACTGAAACACGAACGATATCAGCCAGTCGGACTTATTTTCTTCATTGACTAAAATGTTGCCCGTAGTTTCAATCGATTCAATGTCTGGCGATAGACAACCATAATGTGCTTGAAGTCTTAGTAAGACACAAATTAATTCATTTTCTGCTTCGCCCCTTGGAATCGCCGTATAAGAATGAGAATTATCTAATCGATACTCTACTTGTATGGGGATTTCGGTTTGTAGTAAATGACTGCTTGTTTCACCAACTCCTAGCGTTTCTACAATTGAATACCTCGATCCGTTTAAATCAAGCCCAGATGACGGCGGTGATCGCACGTCTTTAATTGATTCAGGCGAGTTCAGTCCCCACCTGTCAATCCGAAGTTGTTGGCTGAGCCATTCTTTTAATGCAGTTCTCAGTTCACTTGGTCGCATTAGGTCAATCCTGGTAAAGTTCCAGCAGAATTAGTCTTAAATAAATCGCCTTTAACTGTTAAATCTCCTTGCCAAGTTTTATTGACACTCAACCCTGTTAATTGAATTTCTAAAAACATTTTTTTAGCAGGCTGATACCAAGTTGGATCGCCTTGACTTATGCCTAGAATTTGCCCTAAGTTTTGATCGAGAATCAAAGTTTCGGTGTCCGCAGGGGCTAATATTAGTGACAAATCAGCGGTTGTTAATGTTGTATTGAGGGTAACGGTAAAGTTTTTGGGCCCGATCGTCTGCACGGATTCAGCCGGGTTTAACGAATCAATCAACAGCAAGCGAACTACTGGCAATGTCTGTGCTGAGAAACTGGTCAGTGGAATTCTGGCAGAAAATTTAAGGCTGTCACCCTGAATCATTACCAGGTTTCGGAGTTCGCTCGGCTTGTCATTTACCGAAAATTTAACTGAATCCAAACCACTCATTGTCTACCTCCTATACCGCGATAAATGTCGCCTACAACAGAGAACCGCGAGCGATTGACCGTGTAGTGTTCCCCGTTGATTGTGCCGTCATCCAACTGAATATCGGCATAAACGATCGCGGGTGTCATCAAGGCAGCAGTGTCTTGAGGTAGCAACCGAATTTGGTATGTCGCCGCCCGTGTTTTGCCGTTGTAAGTGACAATATCTTCAACTCCCAAAAATTTAATGCCGCCGTTCTGCAAAGTTTTTTTGAATAGCGCCTTGCTGTCCAAGTGTGCTGGGTCGGTTTTACCGGTAAAAGTTACGTTGACAGAACCGTTGACTTCCGATGCCACTCGATCGCCCACAATTCTCAAATTGAACGCATAAAAATCGCCCCGTGTTAGCTGATTGCCGTCTAGTTGCTCCTCCTGTCCGTTTTTGAGTAGGAACAATTCGGCACTGGGCGGGAAAACTATTTTGCCGAGCAGCGACAGCAGCAAAAACTCATCCTGCCCAACTTTGCTGTTGGCGGAGATCGCCCGACCAAATGACAGAGTTAAATCGCAAGAGTCGGTGCTGACTTTGGCAGAGGCGGAGAGCGATCGACCAAACTTAAGATTTAACTCTGTGCTGTCTTTCCCCACTCTTGACTGCGCCGCCAAAGCCCGCCCAAATGTCCACAGCGTTTCGTCAGTTTCAACGCTGTCAAATCCAACTTTTGAATAAGCTCCGACCGAAATTCCGACCATTTTTGTTACCCCCTAATGATGATTCCGCCGGGTTCGATCGTCAGTAGGTCGCGGTTCCAGCCGTACTTACCGGGAGCCAAAGTCCCCCAGTACCAGAGTTCGTTTTCCGACCAAATTTGATAGCCAGGAATTTGCCCGGTGTCAGCGGTGAACTGTTCAAAGGCGATCGGCAGTAAATTGTCAGTTTGTCGAGTCAATAGCGGATCTCGCCAGCTCGTCAGAGCGCAAGGATATTCCTTCTCTGCCACTGGAGCCAGCGGTTCCGCGTCTCCGGTTAACGGGTGTGGTGCAGTCTTGGTTAGCTTGATTGTGGTCGCGCTTTGGGGTGTCAATGCTTGACCTTTAAACACTGCATTTAACCGTTTGTTTCTCAGTGGGATACTGGTACATTGCACTAACCCACCGCCGTTGCTTTCGTCGATCGTAAAGTTCTTGGTGAAGTGTGTGTCGAAGAAGAAATAGTTTGGAGGTTCGATCGTTTCCCCGTTCCTCAAGTGTCCGGCGTAGAAGATGTCAGCACCGACTGTGACTTGCCAAGATATTGGTCTATACGCTGCCGTTGCGATCGGGTATTGCAGAATTGCGCTATTGCTGGTTTTACCTGCGTCGGCGGCGAACATTTTGGTGTTATCAAGGTCAACTGGTAAATATCCGCCGCCTGCAACCTCGGCTATTACTCCGCTGGCGTTGGGCAGTGTTGTTCCTAGTCTGAGTTTAGGAATCTCTGTTACCGAAAATGCAATGCCTCGGAGGACATTGAGCTGGTGTTGAACGAGGATTGGCGATTTGGTTTCCATATTATTTAGAGTTGAATTTTAAGAAAATTACAATTTTTTAATCAGATGACGACCGCTACCTCCAGGCATTGAAAGCGATTCTTCTCGCTCTTTTGGTGTCATTGCTCTCGTATCTCCTGCCATTAACTGAATAATGTCTTTATCTTGCATATCTAGTAACCATTCATCGAATTGTGCTTTTCCAACTTTTCCTTCAAGCTCTTTTCGTACTTTGTGGATTGGTACTAAATCTCCCAAATTGTTGCTTTTATTTAATTTGTCATAAATTGCAAGCGACTCGTCCTTGAAATCATTGTAAGATTTAATAGGCTGCTTGGAAGAGTCACTGTTTTTTTTGTTATTTAGATCCCTGATTTCGCTTGCAAGCTGATTAACATATTTGTTTTCAAATTGATCGTCTTCGTTTGCAAGACTTGAGCCTACTTCTTTTAAATTTTTGGCTAATGTAAGTTTTTCTTTGGCATCAAGGTTATCCCAGATTTGTTTAGCTCCTTGCGCTCGAATGTTTGCAGCTTCTGCGCCTATCCTTCGTTCTTCGCTGTTTGCTACTGCGGGAACCTTGAGTCGTTCGTCCCAGTTTTTGTCGCCTACTCCGTGAATAGTAGTAAGGTTGTCCAAGACTCCAGCTTGTTCACTTGCTGGCATTTTGCTAAAAGTTTTAGGATTTTCTACTAGATCTATAGCTGATTTTGCGCGATCAATTACACCCCCTAGTCCGTATTCTCTCTGAACTTCTTTTGATGGAAATTTAGTTTTAAATATTTCTTGATCTACAACAAGACCTTTAGGGTTTGCAGTTAGATCTGATTTTGGTTTTGCTGGTTGTTTTTCTTTGGCGGGGGGTTGGCGTTGTGCAAGTTTTTCTTTTCTTGTTTCCACAAGTTGACCAGCTTTCCTGCTTCTTTCTCTCTCGATTTGACTCTTGATGTCACTAGCGCGTATCAATGCACCTCCCTTGCCAAGAGCTAAGATTTTGTCACCTAATACAAGCAATTTGCGTAGTCGTTCTTTACCGATTGCTCTTTCTTGAAAGTTGCCCTTAGTTTTTTGTCCTGAACTTAGGATTCTGCAAGTCTTAGCTAAACCAATACAACTAAACCCGCAGCCATATCCTTCGTTCCCGCACTTAGGCTTTTTAACGCGCTTGCCAATTGGAGTTCGATCGAGCCGAACTTCCTCAAATAATGACGCGTACCCTTCACTAAAAGCGTCAAACCTTGCGGGCACTTCATCAGTAGAAAATGAGTCAAGCTTGACCGCTGGTTTGTAACTAATCCCGTCAACATCAATAACAAATTCGTAAACCCGGTTGTTCCACGAATCTTTGAATTTGCCATTAATAACTTCATTTTTGACCGCATAAGTCAAAACCTGGATGTTGCTGCCGTAGGCTTCATTGCTCTCTAGGATTGACTCTAATTCTGTCAAAAACTCTTGCTTA
>DATGYA010000370.1:0-1907 GCA_035298405.1 Kamptonema sp.
TCTGAGTGATTGCTATATCTCCGCGTCCGGTCGGGCGCAATTGGGTTACGATTAGCTTCGCTTCTACCCTCTACCTTTGTCCTATTTTGGATCTGCTGCTAGCAGAGGTACCGGCACCGTGGAAAGCGGAAATCCGGTTGGGACTTCAAGAAGCTTTGGTAAATGCTGCTAAGCATGGGAACAATTTAGATCCCAGCAAAACAGTGGCAGTTCGTTTTTCATTTATGCCAAATCAATTTTTGTGGGTAATCTCTGACGAGGGTTCGGGCTTTAGCGCTCCTTGTGAGTGTAATCTCCCGCCTTCTATGTGCGACCCACATACAGATAATTGTGTTCCCCCCCACGTCGAACAAGAATGTGGCAGGGGGTTATTTATTCTTTACCAAATTTTTGATCGGGTGGAGTGGAATGCTAAGGGCACAGAGTTAACTCTGTGCAAAGAAATAAATCGCCGTTCTCGATTGCCTTATTTGTGTTAGGGGTTTTTAGGAACGGTGTGCAATAGTGCGATCGCCGTTTTGAAGACGATCGCAATTTATCCCAGGCGCACAATTTGGGATAAAAAATTCTCAAAATTCGGAACTACTTACCATGACCGTGAGTAGGACAAGGGGGAGCGGAGATTGACTTGTCTAGCCAGCCTACTGCTTGACTGAGGCGGGGTAGGGCTTCTTCTGGTTGGTCTTTGAGCAAAAATACTAAGGCGGCTGCTGCTTGTTCGCTGGCGCGAGCTGAGCGGTTAGCTTTGAGGCGATGCCAATCTTTTTCGGAGATAGCTAGGCGCTGGGCTAGGGCTTGGGCGAGTTCAGTTGTGCTAAGTTCGTTGAGGTTAACGTTTTGGGTTGATTGGGTAGTTTTTAGCATTGTTTAGTTGGAGGTGGTTTGATTTTAAGGTATTAAATTTTAAGTTTTAATGGAGATTTAAAATAATGTATGTAATTTATGTATTGTATCGCAGGCAAGGGTAATAACTAATTGGCTGATAGGTTTTCTTAATTATTGTTAGGGTCTTTGGATGAAAACACCTCAAGAGTCGGCGGGTGATAGTGAAGCGGAGTTGGAACAAGCATTGCAGGAAGTGGAGCGATCGCTTGCGGATGTTAAGGAACGTTACGAACAGGTGAAGCGCGATCGCGATCGACAGATTGAACTGGGACATCGACGGGAGGATATTCGGCAACAGCAACGTCGAAATCCTTTACCTGAGTTTAAGGCACAATTGCGACAAATTCAGCAGGAATTGGAAACTATAGAACTTAATTTGGAAAGTAGTCTGTTTAGTTGGGGAAGTTTGAAGGAACCTTTTTGGCAGGCGGTGCGGTTTGGGGGAGTGGGAATTATTATTGGTTGGATGTTGAAGTCTTTTGTGGGGTAGGAGGATAGATAATTTAGAGAAGTTGGGATTGACATTAACTTGATCGGAGGAGTACCGTGTAGTAACAGTGTGGTTGAATGTAATTTGCCAGCCGTTAGCTGCTAAACTTAAGAAGGTGGGCAAATTTAATTAATAGCATTTATTGGATCAATAAATACTATTGATTAAAAAAGTATGTACATACGTACTCTATAATCTAATTGATAATTTATTGAGTATGAGCGTCTAAAAAACCATGAGAAGTGTAAAAGTAAAAGATAGAAATAATAATCAGCGAAGCGATTGCTGACTGCGGTGGATCTTTTCTGTGGGTGTGGTGGAGTGACGGAAGGATTAACGAATCATAATATTAGGGTAGTAGCTGCTGTTGATAATAATCCGATTGTATGTAACAATACTTCGGACAGTTTTTAAGCAGCCAGAGTACCATAAGATAGAACGGAGGGAAGATTAGGATGATTTAAAATTAAATTCGGGTCTAAATCTAACTTATCAATAAAGGTAGAAAGCAAATGCCGATTGAATTGCAGAC
>DATGYA010000371.1:0-2945 GCA_035298405.1 Kamptonema sp.
TAATACCAATTCTCTAAAAGTTTTCTACAGTTTGGGTAGGGGCGGGTTCGCGATCAAATTTGCCACCCACAAATAACATTAATAAACCCGCCCCAAGACTGTAGCATTAATTTAGAGAATTGGTATAAGTAGTCGGACAAAAGTAAGCGCACTGTGTTAATAAATATTAAAAAGCCTGCAAACTTTAGTGTTCCCCGTTACCTATTCCCTGTTCCTTTGTCCTCATAGTTAACTTTATTTTTGTCCGAATACTTAGTAAAAAATCTAAAACAGGCTGACGTTAAAACCAAAGACAATAACCATCATAACTCTATATTTGCAAAAAGTTGATTTTAATATTTACATGAGTTTTTTGTGAGAGTAAATTTGATATTTAATTCCAGCCATTTTTGTTTCAACTTCATCTCTTGTCAACAAAATAGAATAAATTTGATAAACTTGCTTTTAAGGCAATTTGCACGCGCGATCGCCCCAAGTTTATAATACGAGTTATATACTGAAACTAAAGCCGATCAAAACCTACTGAAGCATGATTCAGATAAGTAAATGCGTATTCTCTGGAATTATCCCTCTTTTGTCACTCTCGGCAGAGAATTTTCTGGAACTACTGGTTTGTAAGGCTTTCGCCGGGCGTTGCATAAATTATTGAGAATGGCTAAAATCCAGCGATCGCAAAGCGAAAGCCTTTTTCTCTGACCAAAGTGACAAAAGAGGGATAATTTAGCAAATTCTTGGGCGTAAAGCGGCAGAGTAAGTAGAAATAGTCTGCCTATAAGAATAGAGATCCATTTTAGTAATTCTTAAGCCAGGATATTTTTTCTTCTTCCTTCATTCTCGACACACCCAACGCCACAGAGGATGACTTGACCCCTGTTGGCGAATACGGCGGACTTGTTGTTCTAAACGCAGTTTTTCATTACGAGGTAATCCCAGCAAAATATTACGACTTTGCCAAACAAGTACAGCCAAAGTCATTCCCATACACAAACCGAAACCAATAGCAGGTAAACGGTTATAAATCAGACCATAACGTACAGCAGCCCAAGTAAAATTTTCCAGCCACAAAGCAATTTCACGGCGCAACGCCCACAAACTCAAAGCGCCCACACTCAGCCATAGGAACCCGACAACTAACCAACGGCCGTAAACAGTTAATTCATGGAGCCTTTGCACTTCCGCTTGAAAATTTGGGTCATTGTCAAGGGAAGAGGAAGGAGAAGAGAAAGGAGGAGTTTTCACTTTTTCCTATTTTTGAATATCATCTTGAGGATTTGGCCCATCAACAGGAACTAGGACAGATTTTCCTACGCGATCGCGCCACCAAGCTAGCAGCGTACTAGCAATAAAAATACTCGAATAAGCACCCGCAGTAAAGCCCACAATCAGCGCCAGCGCAAAGTATTTCAGTGTTTCCCCCCCAAACAAAAAGATCGCCGTTAAAGTCAGGAGCACTGTTAGCGTCGTATTAATTGACCGTCCCAAGGTTTGGTTAACAGCATCATCCACAACCTGACTAATCGGTTCCCCCGGATTCAGCTTAATTACTTCCCTAACTCGGTCGTAAATCACCACTGTATCATTAACAGAAAAACCGATAATTGTCAAGATAGCCACTACGAATAAACTATCAACTTCGACACCCTGCACTAAACCCAAAATGGAAAAAATACCAACTGTAATTAAAATATCGTGGAACAGAGCAACAAAGGCAAAAAAGGCATAGTCTAACTGGAAGCGCAAGGTTAGATAACCAGTAATGCCTACAAAGGAGAGAATGATAGCGAGTAATCCAGATTTAAAAAGCTGCTTGCCAAGAGTCGGGCCAACAGTATCTATTTTAGTAGCTTTAGGGTCAAACGCACCTAACTTTTCGCTTAAAGCAGTTTGCAATTTAGTGCGTTGTTCAACATCCAAAGTTTTTGTCCGTATTGACACGCCCTGTTGTTTTTTATTAGCATCTGTAACAATTTGGATGCTGCTATTTGCTAAACCTTGGCTGTCGGTAATTTCGCGGACAGCAGTAATATCAATTGGTTTGTCGCAATTTCCCGGTTGAGTGCAGTCCAGATCGAACTGTAACTTTGTCCCACCAATAAAGTCCAAACTAGGGCGCAAAGGAGCATGAATATCGGGTCGCGTCCAAGAAATAGCCATGGACACCAAACCTGCCAAAATTATAATGCAGGAAGCTGTCCACCAAATAGACCGCTGTTTAATAACACTAAATTTCATAATTTGATAATTGTTAGTTGTTAGTTGTTAGTTGTTAGTTGTTGGTTGTTAGTTGTTAGTTGTTAGTTGCTAGCTTAATTTTTCCACTAACCACTAACCACTAACTAATAACAATTAAGATATTGCCTTTGGCAAATTAGGACAAAACCATTGCGGTCTCCGCAACTCAGGAAAACTCAACACGACTAATAATAGAGTACGACTGCAAGTAATGGCAGTAAACATACTCACCATTACACCTAATCCCAGAGTCACGGCGAAACCTTTAACTAAACCGGAACCGAGCCAGAAAAGGGCAGCACAGGCAATAAGGGTGGTCACGTTGCCATCTAAAATACTAGAAAAAGCCCGATAAAAGCCCGATTCTACAGAGCGATACAAAGTTTTGCCAGCCCGCAATTCTTCCCGCGTGCGCTCAAAAATCAGCACATTAGCATCAACAGCCATCCCAATACTGAGGATAAAACCAGCAATTCCTGGTAACGTTAAAGTCACACCTAATAATACAAAAGAAGCCCAAGTTAACAGCGAATAAATTAATAAGGCGACATCAGCAATCACGCCGGGTAGTCGATAGTAAGCGATCATAAAGATCAATACTAAAGTTAAGCCGCCAAGACCAGCATAAATACTGCTTTGAATGCTATCTCTGCCTAAAGTAGCGCCGACAGTGCGGTTCTCCACAATTTCTACTGGAAGTGGCAAAGCGCCGC
>DATGYA010000372.1:0-5265 GCA_035298405.1 Kamptonema sp.
GCTAAATTCCTCTGGATCGGTTCCCCAATTCACCCAGCGAATTGCTTCCCTAGCCGATTTTACATCAGGAGGTACGCGCAAAGCGTGAATAAATTTAGTGCTAGGGCAAGTCATTTTTAATAAATAAAGTGGCTCAACATCAGCACAATCTATTTTTAATAGAGCATACTCTTGCCAAGTATCTAATTGTTTAGCTTGTAGTTCTTGAGCAATTCGAGAGTAACCAATTACTTGAATTAGCACTCTCCTCAGTTCAGCATTATACTCTTCTAAAAGCCATTTTGCTGGCCACTTGTGAGGGGGAATTCCATATTTTTCAGGTAATGTCACGCCGTGATTGGAGTAGATGCCATTTCCGTCTGCAAACTCAACAGCAAGTTCTCCTTCTGCGTGGAGACGCTCTTCACTGTCAAAGGATATCTTTGTAGGGCGATCGCAGACAATACAAGCGTTTTCAAACGGATAAATCCAAGCACAATTTTTAACGAGATATTGAAATATATTCCATAGCCCTAAATCGCAATTACAATTTAAAACAGAATAGCAAAAATCAAAGACGCAAGCATAGTGAAGCCATTCTCCAGGATCAATAGATATCACAGTTTGTAAACCAGGCTCTCTCAACATTTGCCTTGAAAATTGATTGCTGTGATGATTCCAAAGCTCGCTAGTGCCACTCAGCAAGTATCTATGTGAATTTCTTACAAGTGAATTTGTCAACGGTTGAATAAGATGGATATCTATTTCTCTATCTAGCTTGTAGCCCAGACTGTTTAAGCCACTCTGATAAACTGTTTCTATCACTCGATAAGGGCTATCAGAAAAAAGCACTTTCGGCTCTGGCTGTTTAATCAAAGCATAAGTTTTTCTTAATGCTTCCCTTGCTTTATCGCGGTCAATTCTGTCAGTGGAAAGCGCAATTGCTTTCCACTTTTCATTGTAAACTCTCCACTTTTCACCGTGAAGTGGAAACAGTGCTTCTTTTTCAGGCTGAAGTTTTTTAATCATATTCTGAAGGACTCTCTCAAAGAGCATAGCTTTATTTTTCTCAATAATTCACAACTAAAAAAGTAAAGCTATGCTTTATAAATTACCAGTTTGATTATTTTCACAGTTTGGGAGAGATCGCAATAAAATCTAAAAAGTGCGATCGCACTCCACTTTTCCAGAGTAACCGCAATTAAAGCTTCTTACTCAGGCATCAATTTTTTAACTTTAATCCGCCACATATCGCCAACCCTGCGGCTCATATTCCCGCTGAATTCTTACCATCCAATTACCTTTAGGAATTGAAATAGGATTGTGTTCTTCGTGACTCAACAAAGCTGTCGGCGAAAGGACTCGCAAATAAAGAGTTCCATCTTTTTCGTAAAGCTCAGCCTTGCCGTCAATAATGCGGTGAGAATGTCCCGTTACTTCGCCTTCTGCAAGTGTGAGGTGAGGTTTTTTTTGCCCCTCAGTTTTCTGTACTGGCGTTAAAATTACGTCGCCTTGTCGAATAGGTTGCATAGGTTTTTCTCTAAATTTTGCTTTGTTTTCGCGGTAGGAATTGAGATCCGCTCTATCCAGTCACTGTCAATACTACATTGATAATACATGGCTGTCAAGAGCGATCGCTCAAAAATCTCAAAGCCGATAAGTAGAAGGAAGAAGGAAGAAGGAAGAAGGAAGAAGGAAGAATGTTTATACAGTCGGCTTTTTAGCCATCCCGATCTTATGTTTAATTAGGTGGATTTACTTAGAAGCTTTGCATTGTAAGACTTACGCACGCAGAGGCTAAAAACGGGTTTATTAGCCGGAGTCGCGATCGCAATTAAAGCTTTTCTAAGCGGACTATAGCATTATAATCGGGTACACCTTCGCGCGATCGCTTATTTTTATCTAACAACACATTCCCCTCCGGCCAATGCACCTGCAAATTCCCCGGCTTAATATTTGCCAAATAAACTCTACCCTTCAATTCCCCTAATTCATTCTTCAAAATCACCGCTTCACCCTCTTTCAAACCTAATTTTTCCGCATCATAATTACTAATATAAACTGCTGACCTTAATGCACCAGTAATAGCATCTTTCTTTTCTTGAACCATGCTATTAAACTGTTTTCCCCGGCGAGTTGCTACCAGAAAATAACCCTCTGGCAATACCTTTTGAGTTAGCGACAAAGGCGAAAAGTGAGCCTTACCATCTGCTGTTGGGAAATTCCAGCCAAAGCACAAATGGGAACCGCCATATTGAAATTGATCTCCGGCTTCCTTCAAGTGTTGAATTCCCGCATACTGGGTATTAACTAAAGCAATTTCCTGGCGCATTTCTGCTGTGTCCACAAAACCAATTTTATCCGCTAAATCTGGACGTACACGCCTCGCCAATTCCATAAATAGTTCCCATTCGGGACGCGCTTCGCCAATTCTCGATCCGGGAATTTCGGGACTAAAAATCACTCTTCTTTCTGTGCTAGTTTCTGTTACTCCTCCCGGTACTTCATAGCGAGTAGTTGCAGGTAGTAATACCACTGTATCAGCAGGTTCAACTAACATCTGACTCGAACAGATAATATCAACATGAACCCGCAGCGGTACGCGCTTCAATGCTGCTTCTACATAATCGGGTTCTGGTAACACTTCTAAGAAATTTCCGCCTACAGAAAACAGCACATCTAATTGCCCGTCAGCAGCAGCATTAATCATATCAGAAGCGATTAATCCCTTAGTCGTAGGAACTTCAAAACCCCAAAGTTTACTAAGTTGAGCAGCATTCTCAGGATTAATCGGTTTCCCACCCGGAAATACCGTCGCATAACATCCCATTTCAGCGCCACCTTGTACGCCAGAATGTCCTCGAATTGGCATCAAACCGCAGCCTTCTCGACCGACAAATCCCTTAGTTAAGGCTACATTAATAATCGAACGGACGTTATCTTCGCCGCACTCGTGTTGAGTAATACCCATACTCCAGACAAATACAGCTTTTTTTGCTTCTCCTACCATTTTGGCGAAGGCATACATTTCATCGCGAGAAGCGCCAGAAATCTGTTCTAATTCTTCCCAAGATTGGCTTTCCACAGAAGCTTGTAATTCTTTAAAGTTGGCAGTATAACGTTCTACAAATGAATTGTCTTGCCAACCATTTTCGATGATATGCTTAATAGTCCCATTCAAAAATGCGATATCTCCTCCCATATTAACCAGGAAGAAATCTTCAGCAAATTTAGTGCCAAAAATTGCACTTTCGATGATTGAAGGAACCCAGTAGCGCTCCATTCCCGGTTCTCGGTAAGTATTAATCACAACGATGCGAGTTCCGGCTTTCTTTGCCCAGTGAAGATATTTAACTGTTACTGGTTGATTGTTGGCTACATTAGAACCAATGAAGACTAATAAATCTGTGCCAATCCAGTCTTTATAGGAGCAAGTGGTAGCTGCCGCACCGATGCTAGATTTGAGAGCGGCTGTACTCGGAGAATGGCAAATTCTGGCAGCGTTATCAATGTTGTTTGTTCCCATTGCCCGCACTGCTTTTTGAGCGGCATAGTAAGTTTCATTAACTGTGCCGCGACTGGTAATATAAAAACTTAGGCGGTCTGGGGTTGTAGCTTTAATTCGTCCTGCAATGGTATCTAATGCCTCATCCCAGGTAATTTTTGTAAACCCTTTATCTCCTTTTTTACGAATCATTGGATAAGGTAAACGACCTAAATCTCGCAATTCCGAACTTTTCTTACCTTGCAGTTGCGAGATATCTTCTAATAAGCGATAATCGAAGGCGGGCATTGTATTCATCCGCAGCAATCGTAAGCGGACATTGCAAACGTGAAGTCCGTCTAAAGTCCAGTCTTTCATGCCTGTAGTTCCCAGGGCACAGCCATCACAAACACCTTTGTTTAAAACTTCCCACGCATAAGGTAAATTATCGCGACTCATCCAGGCGGCTCGAAAAACTTCCCAATAATTATTGGGGTATTGTTCGCCAAGCCCAAAGGGTTTCCAGCTTGCCCAGTGTTGAGGAGTCCAGTTTTTTTCGGGTTTAGGTAGCATAGTAGGTGAATATTAATAAATGTTTAAATTTATGAGGGTATCCCGATTTTGTATTAAAGACCGAAAAATACCTCTCCCCTCTGCCCTACAAGCAGGGCAGTGTTATTCTACCATCAGTCGCCTCAATAAAACGCGATCGCACTATGGTAAACTGAGTGCGATCGCTAAAATCTTAGCAATATCAAAACTTACAATATGAAATCAGATAACAAATATATTCAGCAACTACGCTCTATCTTTAGCATTGGTCTTTTTGTAATCCTCCTATTAGGAGTAACCTTCTTAACACTAAATTTCATCATCCGCCTCGCTGACAAATTATCCTAAATTCGATTTTAACCGCACTCACGACACGAATTAAGATCAAATATATCTGCGTGTATCTGCCGTTAAAAAAATTCCCGTGCTTCAATGCAAAAACTTCCGTACCTGATACTCGCGACTTTCAACAATTGGCATTTGCAAATCCCCCATCAAGCGGTCAATTTCATCTATTTTGTTTTGCGAGATAGACTTCCACTGTTCTCTAGTTTCCCAACAAATCACAAATATAACCTCATTTCGCTCTGAATCTACCCATGTTTCCTTACCCAGAAAACCAGGGAAGCTTCTTAATCCAGCCGTCCACACTTCTTCATCTCGCTGAATAAAAGCCTCGCATTTTTCAGCAGGAACTATAAATTTTAACCACTCAATTATCATTAGTTGTTAGTTGTTGGTTGTTAGTTGTTGGTTGTTAGTTGTTATTAGCAATTAGCCATTAGCCATTACTTAATTGGAATTTTAATCACAAATTCCGTCCCCTGTCCAGGCTCAGAGAAACACTGCAACTCGCCACCATGTTTCTCAACCACCAAATGATGAGAAATAGATAGGCCCAAACCTGTACCTTTTCCAGTGGGTTTTGTTGTAAACAAGGGGTCAAAAACGCAGCGGCGGACTTCTTCCGTCATCCCAGGGCCATTGTCCTTAATCGCGATCGCGACCCCTTCACCCTCCACCAACTCAGTACGAATCTCAATTTTATGGTTTAACAAGTTTTCTTTCCCCTGTCCCCCACCATTACCAGTAAACCCCTCTTCCAGAGCATCGATAGCATTAGTCAACAAGTGCATAAACACCTGATTTAGTTGTCCAGCATAACACTCAATGCGAGGCAATTGACCATAATCCTTAACCAGAGCAATTCCAGGTCTCCCCGCCTTAGCTTGAAGTCGATTTTGCAAAAT
>DATGYA010000373.1:0-4117 GCA_035298405.1 Kamptonema sp.
GCTTTCGGTTCATCAAACATATGGATTGTATCCACAAACCGAGCTGTTTTTGACTGAGAAGAAATTACCAAGCTTTGGGTGCGTGCGCCGCCTGCAAAGAAGCGAACACCTTCCATCAGGGTACCAGGGGTAATACCGCAGGCTGCAAACAGCACTGTTTCGCCGGATGCTAGCTCTTCGGCGCTGTAAACTTTGTCTGGGTCGTTGATGCCCATTTCCTTCAGTCGTGCGAGATTACTCTCTTTACTTTCACCGATCAAGCCAGTTTTTACAACCTCTGGATCGTAGATAAGTTGACCTTGGAAGTGACCGCCCAAACAGCGCATCGCCGCTGCCGAAATCACACCTTCCGGTGCAGCACCGATGCCCATCAGCGCATGAATATTAGTACCCGAAAACGCGCAAGAAATAGCGGCAGAAACGTCACCATCGCTGATCAAGCGCACTCTTGCACCTGCTTCGCGAATTTCATTAATCAAGTCTTTGTGCCGAGGGCGATCCATTACTACCACTACCAAATCGGAGATGGCGCGGTTCATGCAATCTGAAATGATTTTCAGGTTTTCAGTTGCTGACTTGTTAATATCTACATGATTGCGGGCAACTGCTGGAGCTGCTAGCTTTTTCATGTAGAAATCTGGTGCTGCGAACAAACCGCCTTTTTCGGAAATTGCCAGCACAGCCATTGAACCGTTTTGACCATAGGCAACTAAATTAGTGCCTTCGCAGGGGTCAACGGCGATGTCAATTTCGACGAGTTCATCGGGGTTACAAAAATCTTTGGCATTTTCCTGGGTGCAAATGCCGACTTGTTCGCCGATGTAAAGCATGGGCGCTTCATCCCGTTCGCCTTCACCGATCACGATGCGACCGCGCATATGAATTTTGTTCATCCGCTCGCGCATAGCTTCTACGGCTACGAGGTCGGCGGTGTTTTTGTCGCCTTTACCCATCCAACGAGATGAGGCGATCGCAGCTAGCTCAACTACCTCAATAATCTCTAAACCGATTACATTATCCACGAAGTATATCCTCCCAACTAAGTCATCTGTGCCTTGCAATCTCTAGCACTCCCAGTGTTAAAGTCTATCAGAGGCGGGGATCTAGTTAACGTCGTGGTTTAGTTCAGTTTGTGTTAAGTTTTACTGCTGTGTAGGGACTGGGGCGGAAATTGGGGAATGAGTGCGCTGGTTGATATAATAGACAGTCCGCCGCCAGTATGTTTCCAGCGGTACTGTCAGATTGGAGGGCCATGAGCAGCAGCGTTTTAGTGATTAGCGACGCGCAATTTGAAACTGAAGTTTTGAAAGCGGAGCAACCTGTCTTAGCATATTTTTGGGCTCCTTGGTGCGGCCCGTGCAAATTGGTGTCGCCTTCTGTGGAGTGGGTAGCTTCTAACTATAGCGATCGCCTCAAGGTCGTTAAGATGGAAATAGACCCCAATCCTATTACCGTTAGGCAGTATAAAGTTGAAGGAGTCCCGGCTCTTAGGCTTTTTAAAGGCTCTGATGTGGTTGCAGTCTATGAGGGAGCTATTACTAAGCAAAAGTTGGCTAGTCTTCTTGAGGAACACTTGCAAGCATAATTAAAAATTAAAAATTAAAAATGTGATTTGGGTTGCAGTAGTGCCTGACAACATTTTTAATTTTTAATTTGAGTTTTTTAAGGGAGATAATTAAACTTAGGGTGGCAATGCCCACCCTAGAGGTTATTACTAACAACTAACAAACTAACAAAATTATGCAGTTTGCTAAACGTTTAGACACTATGAGAGCAAATGTATTTGCCGATATGGATCGGGCGAAGGCATTAGCTAGAGCGGCGGGACAGGAGACGATCGATCTGTCCCTTGGTTCTTCTGACTTGCCAACGGCTCAGAATGTGATAGATGCGATCGCAGAGTCTCTTTCTGATACCAGCACTCATGGCTATTTACTCTTTAACGGTACTAAAGCTTTTCGAGAAGCGGCGGCGAAATGGTACGCCCAGAAATTCGGTATTCAAGTTGACCCGGAAACAGAGGTGCTGCCTTTAATTGGTTCCCAAGAAGGCACAGCTCATTTGCCTTTAGCAGTGCTTAATCCCGGAGATTTTGCTTTGTTGCTAGATCCTGGCTATCCTTCTCACGCAGGAGGCGTTTACTTGGCTTCTGGTCAGATTTATCCGATGCCCCTGCGGGCAGAAAATCAGTTTTTGCCTGTGTTTGAAGAAATTCCGGCGGCTGTACTTGCTCAGTCAAAGATGATGGTTTTGAGCTACCCTCATAATCCTACAGCCGCGATCGCGCCTCTGTCTTTCTTCCAAAAAGCCGTTGCCTTTTGTCAGGAACATAACCTAGTTTTAGTTCATGATTTCCCCTATGTAGACTTAGTATTTTCAGGGGAGTTATCCAGCACTAAAGTCGCTCCTTCTATTTTGCAAGCTGACCTAGACAAAAGCGTTTCCATTGAGTTTTTTACCCTTTCCAAATCTTACAATATGGGGGGATTTCGAGTCGGATACGCGATTGGAAATTCTCAGTTAATAGAGGCCCTGCGAAAGGTGAAAGCCGCCATCGACTTTAACCAGTATCGAGGAATTTTGAACGGCGCGATCGCAGCATTAACTGGCCCTCAAGATAGCGTGACCGCAACAGTTGAAACCTTCCGGCAGCGGCGGGATGCCTTTGTCAGAGCGCTTCACAGCATCGGTTGGCAAGTACCTGAGCCTGCTGCTACTATGTATATATGGGCTAAACTACCAGAGCCTTGGACTCAAGATTCTGTAAAGTTTTGTATGGAATTAGTACAAAAAACAGGAGTGGCAGTTTCACCAGGTGCAGGTTTCGGTAAATCGGGAGAAGGCTATGTCAGATTTGCCTTAGTAGAGCCCCCAGCAGTTTTGGAGTTAGCCGCTGCGAAAATTGGCAAATTCATCACAGGCCACTCAAAGTAAAAAACAGTCTTGATCTTTAGCAAATTTTTACCAAAATTCCCACAAAATTACATCATATCTTCACAAAAGCCAAGCTCTAGATTATATAAGATTAAAGATGGCACGCTCAAAAGTGCAGAGGACACCATGTACAAGACAATCAGATGGCTTTTAATCAGCACTGCACTGCTTGTAGGTGCGAGTGCGATCGCAAGCTTTCCCGCCAATGCCTTTGAACGTGACAGCAATAGCCGTCAGCAAACTCCAGTAAGCTTTGAATTAGCACAGGCAAATGTCCAGCAGGATCGGACACCTACTAGCGATATTTCCTCCTATAACTTTAGTATTAACTACTCGGATAGTAGTGACACAATCAATTTAGAAAATAACCAAATATCAGATATCCAAGACTCCACTTGGACGCAAAATAGTATAAGAGACAACACCACAGGCACGGTATCCATACCGGAACCATCTACACTCTTAGGCTTGATTGGAGTTAGTTTCATGTTTACACTTAAGCGCAAGATATCAAGTCAAGTTGATTAACCCCGATCCCAATTAGCAATTAAGTAGTCGGACAAAAATAAAGTTAACTATAAGGAATAGGGAAGAGGGAACGGGGAACGGGGAACAGTAAAGGTTTGAGGCTTGTTAATATTTCTTAACACAGCGTTGTTTACTATTGTCCGACTACTTAGCATTCGACTGAGCGCTTACTATCTAAGCCTGATGCGGAAGTCAATTAGCCCTTAGCTATTAGCCATTAACTTTGTTGCTTTTCTATTTGCAAAGCATCCTTTACTCTTTCATACTCAGCCTCAACCTGTTGAAAAATATCAACTACCTCTAGAGGTAGAGCCGTCCCCCCATCAATACTAGCCCTGGCCATTGTTTCAATTTTCTGGCAAAGTTCATATAGAATAAAAGCACCGAGAGTACCACTAATTGATTTCAGAGAATGAGCTGCTGGTCGCAGAGCTAATGTATCCCCATCTGCTACAGCAATCCCAATAGCTGCCAACAATTCGGGAGCAGTTTCTAAGTAAATATCAATCACCTCATCTAGAGCTTCTACTTCCCGCAAGCTTTCTAATATCTTGGCATCAAGAGAGGAAGAAGATGGAAAGTTTTGAGTTTTGAGTTTTGAAGAGGAGTCAGTAATTTTCCCATCTCCCCCATCTCCCCCATCTCCCCCATCTCC
>DATGYA010000374.1:0-5157 GCA_035298405.1 Kamptonema sp.
CTCCCCCATCTCCCCCATCTCCCCCATCTCCCACTGGCCCGATCCAATTTACTACTACAGCGTCGCTACTAAGAGCATCAAAAGGACTGGGAGGCAAGCCGCCGCGCCCGGTAACTACAAAACTGTTGCCGCGATCGCTACCACAACCTTGTACAGTTAGATTGGCAGCATCCAGAACATCAGAGGGTAACTCAACTAAGCCGGAACTGGGGTTAATATCTGGCGTGTTGATAACGACAGTGCCGCTAAACTGCGCTCCGAGATCGGAAGTAGCGGTGATGTCGCTCTGGGTGGTCTGCGTGGGACGAAAGGCGATGCCAAAAACTCCTTGAGTGTTGATAACGACTCTGCCTCCAGTACCTGCGATCGCATTTGCCGTGATGTCGCTATTTTCCAAAGCCGCTAAAGAACCCGCATCCAAGGTAATGTTACCGCCATCAGCAGAGCCAGCATTAGTGGTGATATTACTGCCGCGCCGTAACTGTACTGAGTCGGCCTTCAACAAGATATCGCCACCACCGCCGGATGCAGTTGCAGCCGAGATCGTGCCTTGATTGTTCAAACGAATGCTATTGGCATCAATTTCTAAATTGCCGGCGCGTCCCGTGCCCGTACCCCGAACTCCAATTTCCGCGCCGTTGCTTACCGTCAATTGCCTAGTTTTAATAATCAAATCTCCCGCTTTGCCAGCGCCACGGGTATTAGATTCGATCGCAGTTGGCACAATACCATCACCAATAATCCCAAAGGAAACTGCTTCTACACTTGGATCTACCCCTGTGGCAAAACCGCTGACTTCAATTGAATCCTTGGTCGTTAAAGTCAAATTTCCGGCTTGACCTTCCCCTCCAGTTGCAGCCGAGATTTGTGCACCATTGCGGACACTAAGCCGATCTGCGGTGACGTTGAGGTTGCCAGCGGAGGCTGAACCCCGCTGACCGGCTACTGTTAACAGGGAGGAAGAGGTAAGCAAGCCGCTCAAAAATCGCCCATCAGATGATAACCCGCTGATTTCCACGCTAGAAGCATTCACCGTGAGATTTCCACCTCGGCCTTTGCCAGCAGAGGAAGTGGATACTTGGGCACCGTCGCGGACTATTAACTGTTTGGCGTTAATAGTCAAGTCGCCGCCATTGCCTGCGCCGAGTGTGGCTGCGAATAAGCCCCCAGGGACGGGAGATCCAGGGGGGAGGCCGCTGAGTTCTACGCTGTCGGCGTTGACGGTGAGGTTGCCGCCTTGACCTTCGCCTGTTGCAGAAGGGTTGGTGGCGATCACGCCGCCATTGAGACTGATGAGTTCAGGGGTGGTGATTTCGATTTTGCCAGCGTCGCCTGTGCTAGCTGTACCAGTGAGGACGACGGAACCGTTTGTAACTGCGATTTTTTGGGAGGCAGAAAGCGCCATATTCCCCCCAATTCCGGGGCCGAGGGCTGATGTTAACAGGCCGGCTCCATTGGCGATTGTCAACTGTGGGGTTTTAATTGTGAGGTTGCCAGCGTTTCCGGGACTGGCACCGATCGCAAATATGCCATCAACGCGATCGCCTAAGCTAAAGGTTCCGCCCAGCAGTTTGGCTAAGATGGCGAAGGGTGCGCTACCTGTAACGGTGACAGACTCGGAAGAGTTGATGTTAATATTGCCGCCTGCACCGGTGCCGAAGGTGGAAGCTGAGATCGACCCTCCGCCTTGAATTGAGAGATTTTGCACTCTGATATCAATGCCGCCGCCGTTGAGGTTTCCCAAGGTATCGGCAGCTATGCTAGCGCGATCGCTAATAGCAACATTTTTGGCCTGCACTCGGACTGTGCCACCTCCTAAACCGCTAGTGTTGGCGGCGGCTTGTTGCGATAGTAATATATCTCCTAATGGGGAATTACCAGCAGCAGAACTTCCCAGTTGCCAGTTGCCAGTTGCCAGTTCAATAGTACCTCCCGGTGCTGTCAAGTTGCCACCTTCTAGTCTAATTTCGCGACCAATTAATCCTAAAGTTTGGCCGGGATTTACTTGCAGCCCGACTATATTACCATCGCTATCGGTGGCTTGAGATTGAACTGCGATCGCGCCTGAATTTCTGGTAGAATTGCGCCCAAATTGCACGCCAATTGGTACGCTAACTGTTAGCAAAGGTGCGCTTTGGGAGTTAGCACTGAAAGATTTACCATCCGCAAATTGAATGCTATTAGCTGTACTGGCGACAAAGGAACCTCCGATGTTTAATTGAGCGTTGGGGCCAAATATAATCCCATTGGGGTTGAGGAGAAATAAGTTAGCAGTACCGTTAGCGCGAATTAAGCCATCGATATTAGAAATTTTACTACCCGTGACGCGGCTAATAATGTTTTGAATATCGGCGGCGTTGTTAAAAAAAGCAGTGCCGCCATTGATTACAGAAAATTCTTGAAAACTGTGAAATAAATTGCCGCCAACTTTTGTCCCTCCTTCGATCCGGTTGGTGTTCCCATCTTGGATCGTCGTAGTATTGTTTGGCAAGCTGCGATCGGGGATAATTTGGGCGTTAGCGGCGGCAGGAATTAGTAAAAATAAAAGAGTGCTTGCGAACCGGAGAGGGCGATAGGCCATAACTTTTATTTGCTGTTTTTAGTGCTATCTATTAAATCAAGCTGAGTATGAAAATTCAGGAGAATTACACCTTGGAGCTAAAAGAGCGTTTGTACAACCATCTTACTCAAATTGTGCGCGATCGCAACCCCTATTTAGCATCGGCTGGGCATTTCTATGTCCAGCAATACATCCGCCAACAGCTAGAACAGTGGGGAACTGTGGAAATTGACAAATTTCAGGTACGCGGGAAAGTTCATCACAATTTGATTTTGAGTTTACCTCCCCTCCTAACACCTCTGAAAAAGGCAGGGAGTAGTAATAAGTTGCCACCGATTTTAATTGGTGCTCATTATGATACAGTACCGGGTTCGCCGGGAGCAGATGATAATGGTACTGGGGTGGCTGTGTTGCTGGAATTGGCGAGCGCGATCGCATCTCAACCAATCAAATATCCAGTTCAATTAATCGCTTTCGATATGGAAGAATATGGTTTGTTAGGTAGCGATCGCTATGCCGCTAAGTTGAAAGCAGAAAATCAGCCATTACGTTTAATGATTTCCTTAGAAATGTTAGGTTATTGCGATAATACTCCCGGTTCACAACGCTATCCAACTGGATTAAAATATTTTTACCCAAATTGCGGTAACTTTATCGCTTTGATTGGTAATTTGCGAACTATTCCAGATTTAATTAATCTAAAGGATAGTATTCGTAAGTCTGGCAGTAATTGCGAGTGGTTGCCAGTGCCATATCGAGGTTTAATTGTTCCCGATACGCGCAGAAGCGATCATGCTCCTTTTTGGGATCGGGGATACCCGGCGATGATGGTAACGGATACAGCTAATATGAGAAATCCTCATTATCATCAGGCAAGCGATCGGATTGAAACTTTAGATTTGGATTTTCTTGCAGGCGTTTGTCAGGGGCTAGAGGCTGGCATTCGCAACTTGTGAAATCGGAATATTGTCCTCTACTTATTGTATGCTAAAATAAGATATCCATACCATTATCTGTGTAAGGAAGTTTACCTATGACTGTCACAATTCCCAGCGAAGGAAAAATATTACTTCACAACGTTAGTTGGGAGGAATTTGAGAATATACTAATTGAAATGGGAGAAACTCGCTCATCTCGAATCGCTTACGACAGAGGCACGCTGGAAATTGTTATGCCATTGCAAGAACACGAATACTTTAAAGAAGTGATATCGGATCTAGTCAAAGATTTAGCAGAAGAATTAGATCGGGATTATGAATGTTTGGGGTCAACTACCTGGAAACGTCGAGACAGGTTAGCTGGTGTCGAACCTGACAACTGCTTTTATATTCAGAATGAGCCATTAATTCGGGGTAATCTTAAGATAAACCTTTTACAAGATCCCCCTCCTGACTTATTTTTGGAGATTGACTATACCAGCAAGTCGCTAAATAGAATGCCAATTTTTTCCCGTTTAGGAATCCCGGAAATTTGGCGTTACGAAAATGGTGTCCTACAAATTTATCACCTGCAATCAGGAGAATATACTGAGGCTGATTTCAGTTTAGCATTTCCCAACTTTCCTGTTAAGGAAATACCTAGTTTTGTCAGACAAAATATGGCGGCTGGTAGAAGGGCAATCCGCCGATTATTCCGAGAGTGGGTGAAAACTTTGTAATGTCCCAGATGGCAGCATTACAAATTAATTTTAGTGCTAAAGTTAGATATCAAGTCAATTATATTTCTTATGAGGTTTGTTTTATGACTCTTACAATTCCCATTGCAAAAGAAATATTACTCCACAACGTTAGTTGGGAGGAATTTGAGAATATACTAATTGAATTGGGAGAAACGCGCTCATCTCGAATTGCTTACGATAGAGGTACGTTGGAAATTGTTATGCCATTACCGGAACATGAAGGCTATAAAGAAATTATCGGGGATTTAATCAAAGAATTGGCAGATGAACTAGAAATTGACTATGCAAGTTTTGGATCGACAACTTGGAAGCGACAAGACAAGTTAGCGAGTGTGGAACCTGACAATTGCTTCTACATCCAAAATGAAATTAGGGTGCGTGGAAGACTAGATATCGACTTAAATCAAGATCCGCCGCCAGACTTGGTATTAGAAATTGATTATACCAGTAAATCACTGAACAGACAACCGATTTATGCCCGCTTAGGAATCCCAGAAATTTGGCGTTACGAGAATGGCGTACTGCAAATTTACCACCTGCACTCAGGAGAATATACTGAGGCTGATGTCAGTTTAGCATTCCCTAACTTTCCTGTCAAAGAAATACCTGGTTTTGTAAAGCAAAATATCACAGAAAGCAGAAGGGCAATCCGCCGATTATTCCGAGAGTGGGTAAAAACTGTGTGATATCCCAGATGGCAGCATTACAACATCCTATTCTTCTTCTTCTCCTTCTTCCCTCTGCGTCCTCTGTGCCTTTGCGGTTCGTTCCAAAAAAGCTAAAAACCCCGATCGAGTATAATAAATAAACCTATGACAAATAATACTAACAAAAACTGGCAATTCTGGATCGATCGCGGCGGTACATTTACCGATATCGTCGCCAAACGCCCCGACGGTAAATTAGTAATTCATAAACT
>DATGYA010000375.1:0-22157 GCA_035298405.1 Kamptonema sp.
TGGATCAAGGACATGGTGTGAATCATTTCGAGGGCGCAAGCCGTGGGGATGGCCATTTCCACCGTGCCGCCAGTCAGTTCGCACGTGGCCAAGCACAAAATAGGACGCAGCCGCTTGCCCCCTGCTAGGAGGGAGTAGCGCATCGCCTCGTAAATTTTCTCAGGATAGGTGACGGGAACGGCACTATCGAGAGCCGCCTCAACTGCCGCACCGCGCTCAGCTAGGTAAGCCAATAGGTCGAAAGAGGATTCCGGTTGGGGCGAATGCGTTTCACGTACCAATACCATCCCTTGTTCTCTTGTAATAGTTGTAATTTGGAGTAAATTGAGCTGCAAGCCAGCCGCTGTAAACGACTTTCAAGGCGTAGGCGCTGGCAATACGGGACTCTATTTAACCATTTTACGAGTCTTGTGGCACAGACGCGATCGATTCTTCTAAAACTTGGTGACAGACTTGCGTAAAAATAAAATATCAGCGCCTAGCGCCCGATTTCAACATCTTCGAGAATGCCCAGTGCGTCGGGAACGAGCACGGCTGCGGAGTAGTAGGCTGTGACCAGGTAAGAGACGATCGCTTTTTCACTAATATCCATAAATCGGACAGACAGGCTCGGTTGGTATTCATCAGGGATACCAGTTTGGTGCAGACCAATCACGCCCTGATCTTCCTCACCAGTACGTAGCACTAGAATAGAACTGGTTTGAGCCTTAGTGATAGGGATTTTATTACAGGGAAGAATAGGTACACCCCGCCAAGCAATCACCATGCTCCCATCCATGTCGATGCTTTGTGGGTAGAGGCCCAGCCGATTGCACTCCCGACTGAAGGCGGCGATGGTGCGGGGGTGAGCCAAGAAGAACTTAGACTTCCGCCGACGGGTGAGCAGTTCATCGAGGTCATCGGGGGTAGGAGGCCCGCTACGGGGGTGAAAACGCTGTTTGAGGTCAGCATTGTGCAGCAACCCGAATTCGCGGTTGTTGATCAGTTCGTGTTCTTGACGTTCGCGCAATGCCTCGATAGTCAGCCGCAGTTGTTGTTCCGTCTGATTCATCGGTTCATTGTACAGATCGGCAACGCGAGTATTCACCCGCAACACAGTCTGAGCTATGCTCAACTGGTATTCACGGGGCGAGAGTTCGTAATCTACGAAAGTCCCTGGCAACTCTGTCTCCCCAATATGACCTGATGACAAGGCAATGGCAGCCTCACCGTGTTTGTTTTGTGGCTTTGACAAGTTGGCTCTGAACTGATCTACGTGAGTTCGCAAAGCCTCGGACTGATTGAGAAGTTCCTCAAACGCCTGTGCTGGTAAGGCCAACACTATACACCGAGTAATTGCCTTGACCGTGAACTTCCAAGTGCTTTGGGACTCCACCAACACCTGACCACCGAAATGGTCGCCGTCGGCTAGTACACCTAATATAGGCTGCTCGTCATACTTGCCAACACCAATTTTGTTCACCCTGCCATGAACGATTAGGAACACCCGATCGGCTGGCTGTCCTGACTGCACTATGATGTCACCAGATGCAAACTCCTGTTGCACAAACCGACCCGCCAAGGCTCTCAACACATCGGTATCGTCAAATCCTCGCAGCAAGGGCAACTCAGTAAGTTCTTGGGGAATCACCTGTACGGAAGCTCCTGTATTGGTGAAAGTCAACCGCCCATCACCCACTGTATAGGTCAACCGACGGTTCACCCGATAGGTACCACCTTGGATCTGCACCCACGGCAACATCTTCAACAACCACCGCGATGTAATTTCCTGCATCTGCGGTGCAGATTTGGTTGTCGTCGCCAAATTCCTGGCTGCGGCTGTACTCAAACTTAGTTGAGGTTGTCCGCTCTCAACATCCAAACCCGAATCATTAGAATACGTCATGACCTCATCCTCTAGTTACGAACCAAACTGCCCTATTCAATAGGTAAAAGGTTAAGGCGATCGCGCTGTTGTCAATGAGTAAATATGCTTAATTTTTAAGCGGATTCATTGACAAAAGACATTTAGCCTTAACCTCTCAGGAATGCTTAGCGTCCGATTTCGACATCTTCGAGGATGCCCAGTGCGTCAGGGACTAAGACGGCTGCGGAGTAGTAGGCAGTGACGAGGTAGGAGATAATAGCCTTTTCGCTGATGCCCATGAAGCGGACGGACAAGCTAGGTTGGTATTCATCGGGGATACCAGTTTGATGTAAGCCGATCACCCCTTGTTTTTCCAGGCCTGTACGGAGCAAGAGGATAGAACTGGTACGGGAATTGCTGACAGGGATCTTATTACTGGGAAACATTGGTACTCCGCGCCAAGCGGGAACCTTTTGGCCGTTCATATCGATGCTTTGTGGATAGATGCCTACGCGGTTACACTCCCGGCCGAAGGCAGCGATCGTGCGGGGGTGAGCTAAGAAGAAAGCCGGTTCCTTCCAGACTGTGGCCAGCAGTTCGTCGAGGTCGTCGGGGGTGGGTGCTCCACTGCGGCTGTGGATGCGCTGTTGGAGGTCAGCGTTGTGCAGCAACCCAAATTCAGGGTTGTTGATCAACTCGTGTTCCTGACGTTCCCGTAATGCCTCGATGGTCAGCCGCAATTGTTGCTCGGTCTGGTTCATCGGTTCGTTGTACAGATCTGCCACCCGCGTACTAACTCGCAATATGGTTTGAGCGATGCTCAATTCATACTCCCGTGGTTCCAAGTCGTAATCCACGAAGGTTCCTGCCAATGGAGTTTCTCCAGGATGACCTGTGGCAACATCAATGGCAGCTTCACCTTGGGCAGTTTGTGGCTGTCTGAGGCGATCGCGGAATCCCTCAACATGAGTTTGCAACGCTTCAGACTGACTCATCAGCCCCTCAAACACCTGTTGAGGGAGCGACAACACGATGGTTCTGGTAATTGCCTTGAGCGTATACTGCCAGGAGTCCTCGGACTCAACCACAGTTTCATCCCCGAAATGGTCGCCGTCGGCGAGCACATCCACGACGATTTCCTCGCCATACTTGCCAACACCAATCTTATTGACCTTGCCATGAGCAATCAAGATCACCCGATCTGCCGACTGACCAATTTCAACAATCGTATCGCCAGCGGCGTATTCCTGCTGTACAAACTGGTTTGCCAAGGCAGTCAACACATCAATATTGTCAAACCCTCTCAGCAAGGGCAACTCAGTAAGTTCATGGGGAATCACCCGCACTGTTGCGCCAGTGTTGGTAAAAGTAACTCGTCCATCACCAACGGTATAACTCAACCGACGGTTGACGCGATAAACACCACCCTTAGTCTGCACCCAAGGCAATAGTTTCAACAACCACCGAGATGTAATCTCCTGCATCTGGGGTGCAGATTTAGTCGTTGTCGCCAAATTTCTGGCAGCGGCTGTCCCCAAACTTAATTGGGGTTGTTGACCTTCCACATCTGAATCAGGAGCGTTAGAATATGTCACAAGTTAATCCTCTATTTTCTAGTTAGTAAAAAAATCACATCGGTTTTATTTAACCAATTGCAGATAGAAGAATCCACAACGGCCAAACTTATTTTCCTACAAAAGGATCTGAATTGCTCGACTGAGCATTAACAAAATGACTCCCCGCACCGACCAAGGAGCCAATACGTGCAGCCGATGTGCCAAGTCCTGTGGGGCCGCTGAGTAGCCGCACTATTGGGGACGCACTATTACGCAATTCAAATTCCTTATAGCGGTCTACCTTGATATGCCAATTGAGTACACCGCACATCCAATTTTCTAATTTTTCTACGTATCCCAGCAATTTCTCGCGGGTACTTTCATCCAGGTTAAAATCGTCGAAAAGGGCTGGTAGTTCGGTGGCAACAATATGTTGAAACTGTTGCGCCCGAGCGGTCATCAGATTGTTAACAATCTCCACAGCCTGGGGGATATCGCAGTTGAGGAAATTCTGTACAACCAGTACGCAGTTATGGATTTCGCCCTCGAATTCGATTTCTTTCTGGTAAGAAAAGATATCGTTAGTGAAACAGGCGAAGTCAGCAGCAGAATTTTCCAGCGATCGCATTGGCCTACTATAGTAAATCTCCATCGGTATCTCGCCACCCTGGGATAGTCGAGACAGGCTCATCGTTAAATCTGAGCCAAAGGTCTTACGACGCATTTCGATGTAATCTATCGGGTCGGGAATCCGATTTTGGATCTGGTTAGCAAGTTCCCACAACCAACTTTCAGTCATGTCCTGAATCGCACGACGGAACTCAGTCCGGGCGGTGAGGGATAGGGGACCAGCAGTCCGAGACCAAATATCTGCTAAGCCCCGCTCTACCGGATTCGTGGGCACGGCGGGGGGTGTGGAGTCATCAAGGGGCATGAACGCCGACAGTCGGGCGTTGAACACTTTCGCACCAACCATGTCCCGGTTGTTTCCGTAGATTGCTGGGAAGTAATCGTCAGCATAGGTTCCCCAGACCAGCCAGCACGCTGTTAGATTTAGCTCATCCTCAGACCCCTTCGGATGGATCAACGCACCGCATAGGGCGACATCGGCAACATCAAACTTGTGGTCATTCCAGATAAAGCCATCAGGAATGCCCGGTAGCTCGTCCAGCATCCCCATCCGCCGCGCCCATTCCTTGGAATGCTTCCGTGCAGCATCCAGATTGGGATTCAAGGTAGTCGAGAACGGCATATAAAACTTCGGTAGTGTTACCGGTCCTACAGCCTGGTATGGAACGTGAGTAAAGCTCTTGAATCTTCCTAAACCCAAGGTGTTGTATAACGATCCAATCCGTGCAGCCGATGTACCTAGCCCTGTGGGTCCCCCCAAAAGTAGCGTGGATGTCGAGGAATTGTCCGCTTCCTTGTTCATGTAGCGGCTCGATCTCATGTGCCACTCGTGACCGCCCGATTGCCAGTCTTGAAGTCCTTTGATGTAAAGGAGAACGCTCATACGAGCCGCTGGATCTAATCCATACTCTTCAAAGAGGGGAGGCAACTCGGTGACGGCAGTGTTATCGAACTGGTATAACCGCGAGGTGAGCAGTTCGTTGGTAAGGTTGGCGGCTTCCTGGGTACTCACTTTCAGGAACAGCTCTAAAACTAAGACGCAGTTGGCATTCTCACCTTCATCTTCCACTTCTCTCTGGTAAGAGAACAGGTCATTGCGAAGGTGAACTCCATCAGCAAATGTGTCTTTCAACACTCGCATTGGCCTAGTTGCAGCAATTTGGGCCGGAACCTCTACAAACGCAGCGTGTTCGACTAGATCTGCTGACCAAGGTGCGCCGCCAACCTTGCGACGCATCTCGATGTACTCGATGGGGTTGGCGACCCGATTCTGGTTGATATTAGCAAGTTCCCACAAAGACTCTTCCAGAAGGCTTTTGGTACTCTCGGAGAACCGGAGCCGCCATTCCACAGACTTAGTAAAGGCGGTGCGAGTCCACAAGTCGGCCAAGCCACGTTCTACTGGGTTAGTGGGAGCGGGGAGGGTTTCGGTGGGGTGTATTGGCATAAACGCCCGCAATCGGTAGAGGTACTGCTTGGCACCCTCCATATCTTTGGTTCGTTTATATATCTCAAGAAAGTGATCGTCAAAGAAGAACACCCAGACATACCAATCGGTTACTAGGTCAAGCTCCATCCCGGGTGCGTCTGGATGGGTATAGGAGCAAAGCAAGGCGTAATCGTGGGCATCGAATGTGCGTTCGTCCCAGATTGGCTCGCTTTGGTCTTCCTCTTGCGAGCCCAGTATCCCCATCTCGTAGGCCCATGCCTTGGAATGCACTCGCGCCGCTTCCAGGTTTGGGTTCAGCCGCGCCGGCCAAGGCATATAAAATTCTGGCAGTTTAAAGGGTTGCATGAATCTGCACGTAACTTGCTGTTAGGTCTTCTTGCTGTGTTTTTGCTTAAATTATAGTTAACTATATCAATATTTCGGACACTTTTTAATGGGCAAAAGTAAAATGCGGGTTTTGGACTCCCAGCTCACTGCGTAGGCTCCGCCAGCCGCAAATATCGCCAACGGTATAATAAAGGTTTGAACCGTTTCTCTAAAAACTCTCCGGACTATTGCTATATCCCAACCACAACCAATTTAACTATGTATATTTATTCAAAACGCTTTGAATGTAAAATTGACTCCAATAAGTCGATCTTTAAGCGAGTAGATTAGAATAAAGGGAGGTTTTTTTCTCCAAGGTCAGCTTATGATAGGTAATCCCCATCCCCAAAATGATATCAAGGCTACTGAAGACATAGACCTGCCGGGCAGCCCCATAGCTGTTAATTCTAGGTTTTATATTGAGCGTCCTCCCAGTGAAGCTCTCGCATATACAGAACTGTGCAAACCAGGCAGTTTGATCCGCATTAGAGCGCCTAGAAAAATGGGCAAAAGTTCCCTGATGCTGCGCCTAATTAATCAAGCGGATATTTTCGGCTACCACACAGTCAATATCGATTTTCAGCAGGCTGACGCAGCAATTTTGGAGAGTATAGATAAATTCTTGCGTTGGCTGTGTATTAACGTAGCACGGCAATTAAAACTGGCTCCTAATCTTGATGATTACTGGGACGAAAATATGGGTAGCAAAGTAAGCTGCACTATTTACTTTGAGGAATATTTGTTAAAGCAAATTAACACTACTTTAGTATTAGTACTTAATGAAGTTAATCGATTATTTCAATGCCATGATATTGCCCAAGATTTTTTTCCACTCTTGCGCTTTTGGCACGAACAAGCTAGACAATCTAGGGTTTGGCAGTCTTTGCGGTTAGTTTTAGTTCACTCCACTGAACTATATGTTTCCTTAAGTATTAATCAATCACCATTCAATGTGGGCTTAACACTTAAATTACCGGAATTCACATCCGAGCAAGTTCTAGATTTAGCCCAGCGACACGGAATAAATTTAAGCAATCATCAAATTGAACAACTCATGAAAATGGTGGGAGGACATCCCTATTTAGTACATTTAGCTATCTATAATTTATATTATCAAGGTACGTTAGAAGATTTGCTGAAAGAGGCTCCAACTCAGATGGGAATTTATAAAGATCATCTACAAAATCTTTGGATAATCTTGCAAAAGGAGCCAGAATTAGCAGCCGCCTTAGAAGAGATTATAACTACATCAAGTAGCGTTCAATTAGATCCATTAGTGGCCTATCAATTGGATAGTATGGGATTAATAAAATTTGAGGGCAATAATGCTCTAATTTTCTGCGAGTTATATCGTCTATATTTTGGGGAGAAAAGTTTAAAAATCAAAAGTGAGAATGTACTTTATCTGGAACAGTTAGAGCAAGAGAATAAAAAATTACAATCTTTAGTCTATTTTGATACTCTGACTCAAATCGCCAATCGTCGCCAGTTTGATGATTGCTTCCAAATAGATTGGAAAAGAATGGTGCAATCAGGAGAACCTATCTCTTTAATTCTGTGTGATATTGATTATTTCAAAATTTATAATGATAGCTATGGACATCAAGGGGGAGATGATTGTTTGCGGCAAGTAGCGCAAGCTATTTGTCAAGTTGTACAATCTCCAAGCGACTTAGTGGCAAGGTATGGAGGGGAAGAATTTGTAATAGTTTTACCTCGAACTGATGCGACGGAAGCAATGAATATTGCTGAAAAAGTAAGGCTTAATATAAAACAAATTGCACTCCCTTTTAAATCTCATAAATTTAGCGGTTTGCCTAATTCTGTAGTTACGATAAGTTTAGGAGTTGCTTGTACAATTCCAACTGCTAATAATCTTCCAGAAACGCTATTATTAGAAGCGGACAAAGCACTTTACCGCTCTAAAAGAGAAGGACGCAATTGCACAACTTTAAGTTCAGTTTTAAATTTTAGATTTTGAACGGTTAACAGTTAACCGTTAACAGTTAACCGTTAACCCTGAACTTCCTACAGTTTATCCTGCCTTGTTTTCCCAACTCCAAACTGTATTCTGCAACAGCATAGCCACAGTCATGGGGCCAACGCCTCCTGGTACAGGAGTTAGAAATTCCGCCACTGTTTGCACAGAATTGAAGTCAACATCTCCCGTTAAACGGCTAGAACCATCCTCTTTAAAAACGCGATTCATGCCAACATCTACCACTACAGCGCCTGGTTTAACCATACTAGCTGTAATGATTTCTGGGCGGCCGACAGCGGCAATTAAAATATCTGCTTCGCGGGTGATAGATTCTAGGTTTTGCGATCGCGAATGAGCCACAGTCACAGTACAATCAGCCTCCAACAGCATCAAAGCCATCGGTTTACCCACAAGAATACTGCGGCCCAAAACTACAGCCCGTTTTCCCTTCAAATCAATGTCATATTCCTGTAACAGCCGCATCACCCCCGCAGGCGTACAACTTCGCAAACCTGCCTCACTCCTCACCAGCCGCCCCAGATTCATCGCGTGAAGCCCGTCAGCATCTTTATCGGGAGCAATTTGATAAAGTAGGGAAATTGCGTCTAAGTGAGCAGGTAAGGGCAACTGTACTAAAATCCCGTCCACTCTCTCATCTTGATTGAGAGTTTGAATTGCTTCTTCAAGTTCAGCTTGAGTTGTATCAGCCGGAAAATGCTGCCCGAAAGAAGCAATGCCAACTTTGGCACAGGCTAGTTCTTTGTTGCGGACATAAGTAGCACTCGCCGGGTTTTCGCCAACCATCAACACTGCAAGCCCTGGAGGGCGGCCTATTTGGGTTTGCAGGGAATGGACGCGAGAGATCAGCTCTGCTTGAATCTTTTGTGCTAGAGCTTTACCGTCTAAAATGTGGGCAGTTTTAGCATCCATGATTATAAATTATGGACTAGGGGCTGACGATTTTAGATTTTAGACCTTTGTCTCTCCTAATAAATATCCTGCTACTGAATCTTGAGCAATGACTACTGCAATCAAACCACTGTGGCTTCAGACATTCCGTATCGGCCCTCTATCGCTAATCATCCTCGGTGGGCTGTTCAGTTGCGGGAATTTGGCCAACTCTCGCCTTAATCTCGATTTGAATGTCAGCAGCATTAATGATATTCAACAAAAACGGCAACTTGAAGCTAATGTTTCTCTCAAAGGTAAAGTAGAAAACCGAGTTCCTTTTCTAGGGACAGGGGCATATCAACTTCAGGACAAGACGGGCAACATTTGGGTTTTGACTAAGCAGGGTATACCTCAAAAAGGAGAACTAATTTTGATTAAAGGGTTGGTACGCTACAAAATTATTACGATTAAGGAATTGGGGGGACAAGATTTAGGGGAAGTTTACATTGAGGAAATTGAACAATCAAAACTCACTCCACCAACTAACAACTAACAATGACTGATAACCGAGTTGAAGTTGCGATCGCGATTTTGTATAGGGACAACAAATTTCTGTTTCAGTTGCGAGATGATATTCCCGGCATCGCCTACCCTGGATGCTGGGCGCTATTTGGCGGACACATTGAAGCAGGGGAAACCCCCGAAGTTGCTCTAGTACGGGAATTAGAAGAGGAAATTGGCTACACCCCCCCTTCTGCTTCCAAGTTTGGTTGCTACACAGATGTTGCTGTTATACGCCATGTTTTCTATGCACAATTGACTGTAGATGTCAAGGATTTGGTACTAAAAGAAGGTTGGGATCTGGGGTTGTTAACACCTGATGAAATTAGCCGAGGTAGCTGTTATTCAGAAAAAGCGGGGATGGTGCGATCGCTTGGGAGTCCTCACCAAGGTATCTTGTTAGATTTTATCGAGAAAAACCCGATAGATTTGGATATTAGCAGTCAAGCACAGAGTTTAGTTTTTGGGGATTAATCCTATAGTCCCTGGCTGGTTTTTATCTTTAACATCATCACAAAGAGTGCGATCGTTTTCCTCAACCTTTGGATTAGTCTTGAGATAGTCATGTAGTGAATCGCAACCGCGCACCAGCAGACTATTAATATCTGTTGAACTATTAGCAACTTCCAATTGTCGGACGCTTTCCAAATTCCAGAGAATTACCGTCTTGTCAGCAGAAGCCGATGCTAACTTCTGACCATCCGGGCTAAAAGCTACCGCCAGCACCCAATCGCGATGCTCATGGAGGGTTGTCACCAGCTTACCATCTAAGTTCCAAAGTCTAACAGTACCATCTTTACCCGCTGCGCCAATAAGCTGATCGGAGGCTCCAAAAGCAACATCAAAAATCCAATCATTATTGCCTTCAAGAGTTTTGTATGGGGTAGTTTCAAACAATCCTTTAGGCTTCAATTTCCATAACTTGACAACTTTATCACCGGCGGCGGTAGCCAAAATATTCCGCTTTGAATTGAACATGAGAGCATTAATCCAATCGCTATGAGCCTTGAATGTTTGCAATAAAGTACCATCTATGTTCCAAAGCTTAGCAACGCCATCACTACCAACGGAAACCAATCTCTCACTGTTATCTGCAAAACTCACATCTGTAGCTTCAGGAAAGTGGGCATCCATACTTTTTAACATAGTTCCATCCTGCATACTCCAAATTTTAACAGTACCATCAGCACTCGCCGAAGCCATTAATTTTCCATCGCTAGAAATACTGATGTTGTTAACAGTAGAAGTATGTCCCACAAATTGCCGGAAAGGGACAGCTTGAGGATTTTTTAATGCGTCATTCAAGTTCCAAAGCTGCACCGTATTATCATAGCTTGGCGTAGCGATCGTTTTACCATCAGGGCTAAAGTTTACATTCGTAAGTCCCGCCCCATAATTGAGATTTCTGAGCAAAGAACCCGTAGCACTCCAAAACTTTACAGTGTCATCTACCCCAACTGAAGCTATCAGTTTCCCATTGGGGCTAAATCTAACACCTTTGACTCCGGAACGATGCCCTTGAAGAACTTCTACTAACGTGCCTTGGATGCTCCGGAGTTTAATAATACCATCCGTACTTCCGGAAGCGATTGTAGTACCATCGGGTGAGAACTTGATGGTTTTAATGCCGCCATTACTGCCCTGAAATGTTCTAATTAAAACGCCGCTAATGTTCCAGAGTTTAATAGTTTTGTCGTAACTAGCTGAAGCTATAGTTTGACCGTCTGGAGAAAAGCTTACACTCCGCACCCAGTTCGTATGTGCCTGAAGATTGATGTACGCTAAATAATGAGGGAGTGTGTAGGAATTATTTTCTATTAAATAAGAATCTTTAATTTCTTCCTGCCTGAAGTGAATCGGATTATCATTTTTCCAAAGTTTAATGTTGTTGTCAGCCGAAGCAGTTACTAAGGTATCGCTATCGGGAGAAAAACTTACTTCCCAAACTCGATCTCTATGACCGGAAAGAGTTTGTATAAGTTGACCATCAACTGTCCAAATTTTAGCGGTTTTATCGCTACTAGCTGTAGCAATTAATTGCCCATTGGAACTGAAAGTTACGTTATTAATCTCGCGAGTATGAGCAGCTATAGTTTTAAGTAATTCCCCCTTGAGACTCCACATTAATAGGTTTCCATTGCCAGTGCCACTCACAATTATTTTGTCACCAGGACTGAAGGCGACACTGCGGACAGGCTGATTGTGCTGAAGAGTAGCAACTAAAGTTCCGTCTATTTTCCAAAGCTTAACAGTCTTGTCGTAACTGGCAGAGGCTATTAATTGACCGTCGTGTGAGAAACTCACGCTCCGCACAGCTTGTGTGTGGGAAAGCGTAGTAACTAAAGTGCCGTCACGTTTCCAAATTTTTACAGTTTTATCATGACTCCCAGATGCAATCATATTGCCATCTGGCGAAAAACTTAGGCTGTTAACTTCGGCCATGTGTCCTTCAAAACGGTTCTTTTCTTGTACTTTAAAAACGGCTTCTCTTAAACCATCTCTGGTCAGATCGCGAAGCTTTTCTGATACATTTTGTGTGTGCTGTAATTGTTTAGCTGCTTTGATGCTTGCAGTCATCGCATCTAGCTGATCCTCTGTCAGTAGCTTGGCTTGAGACAGGGAAGTAAGAGCTTGAATTTCCTGTTGTCTGGCAAAGTTTCGTTGGTGGAGAGCTTCTTCACGTTGTCCTAATGCCACTGCTGCTAATACTGCACAGGCAACCAAGCCAACACCTACTGCTCCAATTGTTGTCCTTTGGCGCTTGATTTCCCCTTGCCCGCTAGCGATTAGGTATTGGGTATGAAGGGAAGTTGGTTTAGGTTCTTTATTGGTGCTTTCTCCAATCCAATGTTCTGCTTCTCTTAAATCACTGCCACGCAGTAAAAAACTAGGATCGCGGTCTTTTTTATCCCACTCAATTGCTCGTAATTGCAGTCTGGTATGAGCCTTAACATGAGTTAGGTCTGTATCTAGGGCTGCGATCAGAGTTTGAAAATTATTATCAAAATCGCAGTCTTCAGGAAAGGGGATAAAATTGAGTGAGCGGATGGCTGGATGAACAGTTGACGAAGGAGTTCTCCGATACATTATCGGCAGCAAACGTTTATTATGCAGGATAGCGTGTTCTATCTCTTCTAAACAGGGTTTAGAGATGACAGAATCGGGACTAATAATAAAAACAAAATTTTGAGATTCTTCAATGCCGATATACATTTCTTGCCGCCAATCTGCGGTCAGCGGAATATTTTTTTGGTCAAACCAAACTTCTCGCTGTTCTTGGCAAAAGCCCTCGAATAGTTTCTGTACAAATTCCAGATCCTTGCGGGAATATGAAATAAAAGCTTCTTTCATTAAACAAAACCCTGAAATTACTGAGAAATAACAAATAGTTAACAGTTAAATGTTCACTATTAACTGTTAACTGTTAACAACTCTTACTTGGAAACAAAGTGAATCCATAAGTCGCCGTCAGAACCACAGACTTCTTTCATCATTCCGTAGGAATAAGTTAAGCCTTTACCACTAATGCTAGTCTCGTATCCCCATTCATACCATTCGCCGTAGGGGTCGTTAACAATCCAGCCTTTTTCGTTATAACCAACAATTGTGATGATGTGTCCGGAACGGGTGAACCAGCCGTGAGCAATACAAGGGTTGCCTGCTGCTAACCACTGTTTTACATCTCCCCATTTGGCATCGGGTTGAAAGTCGTCTTTGTAACCATAAACATCGATTAGTTTGGCTAAGTCTGTAGGGGAATGTCGCGATAGTCCGTTATCACTGCAATAGCGGTATAGTTCATCTTCTAATTGTTCGCCGCTGGAACTCAAACCTTGATGACCCAAATATACTAGGCACATGGCAACGCTGGTGACGTTACAAGATCCGTGAGGGTTCTGCTCGTTGTTTAGCTGGCTGAAGTAGGGAACTGGTAATTGAACGGTTGAGGGGTTTCCTGTGGTTTTTACAACTGTTGCTGTTGCTGTAACTGCGATCGCGCCTCCATTAGTTAAGGTCGCTGCTCCCCCTACTACTCTGATATCACCATTGGTTTTGGCCATGACTGCGGTAGTTGCTGTCACGATTGCCGTATTTGGTTGTGAATCTTCGGGGGTTTTCCAAATTTGGACAAATTCTGAATCTTCTCTCAAAAGATGGGGATGAGTTCTCTCAAGTTCTGCTTGTAGAATATTTAAGGCTTTTTCTTGATTTGCATCGCCTTTGTAGTATTTAGCAACGTTGAGTAAAGAAATAGTCATCTGAATGCACCTCTGATTGATAATTGTTGAATGTTGAATCTTTGTTAACTATTAACTGTTAACTATTAACTGTTAACTGTTAACAGTTGACTGGTAATTTGAATTAAGAAAGACTGGTTTGCAGATGTTGAACTACAGGCCAAAAATGATCCCAGCCATTAAGACCGCCGTTTACTAACTGCCGGACTCCTTTCCAGTCGCCTTCTTGGGCGGCTTTATCTACCTCGCGATCCCAGAAATATTCGATCAAAATCTTGGCTGCAATGTCAGGATCTAAAGCTAATTCTGGGTTTTCTTCTAATTTCACGCCTAATTTTTTGCCGTAGGAGCGATAATTGGCCCGACCGGTGATTTGGATGAAACCCCGCCCGTGATAGCGAACTCCATCACCGGGTTCGGTATTGCCTAAGTCGTCACGGCCTTCGTACATATCAGTGAAATAATCATCGTCACCCCATTCGTTAATCGGCTGGAAGCCTGCGGTTTCTACGCCGATGGTAGCTAGGGCGGCAATTAAGGTGGCTTTGGTGAGGATGCCTTTGGTCTGGAGTCCTTTCATTACTCCTGGCAGATAGGTTTGAGCATCTTTAAGCGGACAGTCGAGGATGACGGAGGTGAGTGCTGGGGAAATCATCTCCAGTAAGGGGTCAAAGCCTGGTACTGTTGGGGCTTGAATCAGTTGTTTGGCGGCTGCGGGGGTGATTTGATCTTCGGGAGCTTTGAAGGCTTTGTTGAAGCGCGCGATCGCGGCTTTAGTGGCTTGCCCACATTGGCCATCAGCTTGACCTACTGGCATTTTTAGCGATCGCAGCCGAATTTGAATTTGTTTGATTAAAGCTGTTTCTTTCGCCGCTTCTTCTACCGGAAGCGCCTGCCCACTCTTCAAAATATCTTGCAGCACCATACCCGATTTAGCTGTGGCTGGTTGGCCTTGTTTTCCAGAGTTTTGCCCAATTTTGCCGGAAACATAGTGAATCCACAAATCGCCATCTGTGCCGCAGGTCTCCTTCATCATTTCATAGGAGTAGGTCAAGCCGGCACCACTAACACTGGTGTCGTAACCGCTGCTATACCATTGTCCATAAGGATCGTTGACGATCCAGCCTTTTTCGTTATACCCGCGAATCTGGATAATGTGTCCAGAACGGGTAAACCACCCGTGCACGATGCAAGGTTTCCCAGACTCCAGCCACTTTTTGACATCTCCCCACTTGGCGGCTTCTTGAAAGTCGTCTTCGTAGCCGTAAATGGTCATTAGTTTGTCTAAATCCTGCGGGGAATGCCTCGACAGACCGTTGTCGATGCAGTAACGGTACAGTTCATCTTCTAACTGTTCCCCTGTTTTCGGATTCATCAAAGGATGGCCAAAGTAAGCCATGCACATTGCTACACAAGTAACGTTGCAAGACCCATAGGGGTTATTTTCGTTGTCAAGTTGGCTGAGGTAGGGAACGTTAAGTTTGACTGTACCCCCTGTTTTAGTGGGGACTGCTGGAGTAGGTTTTGGTTCTTGGCCAGGTACAGGGGTTCTCCAGGCTTTGATGAAATCTGAGTTGTCTTGTAGCAGGTCTGGGCGGACGGCGAGAATTTGCTCTTGAAGTCGCTCTAAGGCTCTGGTTTGATGAGTTTTGCCTTTATAATATTTAGCGACATTAATTAATGAAATAGCCATTTAACTCGCTCCTAATTGATTGGATTGATTTTTTTTCTGCTAGAAGGACTATGGTCGGCTGTGTCAGCCCCAAGCATTTTTCGAGTGAGCAGAAGTGTTCTAGCTGACGCACCCTACCTGCTTTCGATCGGCTGTTTCATAGCTGTCTATTAGATATCTCCAGAAAAGCCTGTGAAGGCTAGGCAAGATGCCTGCCACACAAGAGTTATTGGAGATATCTATTCCAGCTTTTATGCTACTCACGGCTAACCAATTACGTCACTACCGCTAACTGGGACAGTGAAAAAGAGTGAAAAAGTATGATGTTTAATTTTTCTCAATTCCAACGAGAGAATACAAAAGGTCTTGTTCCTCTGTCATAGCTTTGCGAATCCGCACTAGCATATAAGAAGCTGTATTTTTATTCACTTCTATCTCTTGGGCTAATTTACGGACGCTGATATTTCCGGTTGTCAAGACAAGTTGAATTGCTTGATACCACTTTTGAAGATCGACGTGAGTTTTATGGAATAGTGTACCAACAGTGACGCTATAGGAAGTAAAGCAAGAATTGCAGTGATATCGAAGCTCTTTTTTGATGGGGGTAGAATTTGTTGAATCGCAGTAAGGACATTGCGGTTTGCCCCCCCAGCGAATTTGTTCGAGATCGGAACATGGTGGTTTAATTTTTGGCATAAAAAATCGAGCCGTCTCGCTGAAGTCGGGAAAAGAATGTCATCCAATTTTGGATGCAATAATTTGTGATTTTGAATTGAATTCAAAATCTGAAATATCGTAGGTAGAAGTGCGATCGCCCGTCGAAAGCCGATCGCCTTTCCGATTTGGATTTACTTTTTATGTGGGGTAATACCCCACGTCACGGCATATAAATAACATATTATGCTATTTGTATGTCACCTATAAATTACAACCATTTTTGGGCTATGTCAATTAAGGAGGTGAACAATTTTGTTAAACACAGTTGAGACCAACTGGCGAGGTGATTGGGGGGGATTTCCCCTCACCCCAAGTGCGATCGTTTATGATTGATGAGCTCGTGCAGTATAGAACCGCAAATTAAGATAATGGAGGTCAGAATCTGTACTCCAACTTCGGCGTGCAGACTTAAACCTTACTCATTTAGGAGTGTCGGCAAAGTGGTTTCACCAGAAAAAAAGCAAAGATTTTCTGAACTCCTCAAGTACATTCGCGGTAACGACGGCGTGAAGAAATTTGCGGCTCGCTTAGAGATTAAGTTGCCAACTTATAGTGCTTGGGAGACGGCTAGGGCTTTTCCCAGCGATGAAATATGGGAATTTCTCCTTCCTAAATTGTCGGAGTTGTCTGGTTTCACTCCCGAATTGATAGAGCGGTATTTGCGTGGAGATTATGAACTACCAGATTTAATTGAAGGCTCTGCTCAAGAGGGGTTGCAACCAAGATCCAGGGCTGTGATTACCTTTGCTAAATTTCGAGCTTGGTTGCAGGAGCTTTCCTTAACTGAACTAATTCAGATTTTGAAAGATACTGGTGAGCAAGCAGGGGAGTTAGTGTCGCGCCTACCCAAAAGTGGAAAGTCTAAATACTTACCTGACCTAGATGGGGAGGAAATATCTGCTAGGAAAAAACCAGAAGCAACACGGAGGTCTTTTGAAGTTAACCAGCCCAATATTGCTGCGGGCAGTGCCAAGAATTTAGAAACGTTTCAAGTAAACGAGATAGATCAGGAAGCTGTAGTCAAAATTATTTTTGAACTCGCAGAAAGTTTGTCTTTTGAAAAAATGGTGCAAGTAGATAATCGGCTGCGTGAACTGATATTTGTAAAACTTCAGGAGCTTGGTTTACTTGAAACTAAAAAATATCAAAACAATCCTTTTTACATTTTAATGGAACAATATAGAATCAACCAAGGTTTAAGCTACGAACAATTCGAGGAGCGGCTGCTTAGAGAAGGTAGAGAAGCTGGCTTATATCCGAGCCGAATTTCTCCTATTGTCAGGGGCAAGTTGTTACCCGACGATCGAGAACTTTTATGGATGGGAATTTTCATCAAGAAACCAGATGGAAGTCTTTACGAACATGAAGAACTGATCGCTCTGCGAGATGGGAGTTTCCCGTCAGACTTCTCTGAGGAAGTCGAGCCTCGCGCTTCTCCTGAGAGCGATACTCATCATTTAGGAGAGCGTGAGGTTGATTGCAGGGTAAATGATGAAACGTTTGGATTGAACGGTAAATAAATTATCAGGGTGCTCTATGCGGGAATATCAAAGTGACAACAGCGAGGAACTGCAACTCGAAAGGGAATTTCAGGCAGCTTCTAATTATTTAGTTGGCTCTCTGCTGTGTAAATTTCTTCCAACTGCCAGCTATCAGGTTTTAGAAGGGGTGACTATCCAATTGATTACTAATACTAAAAGCTTGCGCTTTGATTGTCCTTCTCCAACTGTTGCCGCCCGTGTTTTCAAAATGTCTAAGACAATTTCTTTGGCTATTTATGGGCTGAAAGAAGTTTTAAAACTGGGGTTCATTCCCAAGTTAGAAATTTTATGCGCGGGACAGCAGTTCATACCAAAACTAAACGCTGAAAAGTTAATCAAGGATTGTTTTATGATGACGAGTGCCCAGAATCAACCGCTGCCAAATGTTGAGTTAGATTTAGATTTGAACGATCTTTATCGACAGCAGAATCCAATTTACATTACTCAGATGTCTGACCAAAAGGTTTTGTTTGCAAATCGTGCGGCTTTGGTGTCTAATAATCGTTCTGCTGGAGAGGTTGTGGGTAAGGAAATTACAGCTCTTTGGGATGATGAGGTACTCAGCACGCTGATGGTTAGTTTGGAACGGGATAGGCAACTTTGGCAGTATAATTATCGGGGATATCGGTGGTCTAGAGAGTCGGATTCTCCAATTTGGCGGCGCGATCGCTATATGTTTGTAGCGAATTATAAGTTAGTCGAGTTTTTGGGTTCTGTTTGCCGATTTTGTACGATTACTTCAGCGGAAAAAATGGTTAATTGTTAATATCAAATTCCGCGATCGTTCAGCAAGCCCTAACTAGACTGATAACAGTTAACAGTTAACCGTTAACTGTTAACCATTAACACCTTTTAAATCTTGCAGCTTAAATCACCTGCTTGTTGACTGAAGCGGGCATTTTCCCGGTAGTCTACAGGACAGTCAATTACAGCGGGCACATCTTGGGCAAGGGCTTCTTTGAGTATGGGAATTAAATCGCTTGCAGCTTCAACTCGATAGCCTTTCAAACCCATACTTTCGGCAAATTTAACAAAATCTGGATTTCCAAACTTGATGAAAGCTGATTTGCCAAAGTGATCTTCTTGCTTCCACTCTATTAAACCGTAGCCGCCGTCATTAAAGATGATGGTCACAAAATTAGTGCCTACTCGTAGGGCGGTTTCTAGTTCTTGGCAATTCATCATAAAGCCGCCGTCGCCACTTACTGCTACTACTTTCCGATCGGGATAAACAAGTTTAGCTGCGATCGCGCCTGGAATCGCAATTCCCATTGCCGCAAACCCGTTAGAAATTAAACAAGTATTGGGGCGATCGCAGTGATAATGCCGCGCCATCCACATTTTATGAGCACCCACATCTGAGATGACGATATCATCTGGCCCCATTACTTGTCGCAAGTCGTAAATAATTTTTTGCGGCTTAATAGGAAAGCCATCATCATTGGCGTAGCGTTCGTAATCCGCACGAATGTCATTCCGCAAGTGTACGGCAAAAGGTTCGGGTTTACCCTTTCGATCTGCCCGCCGCAAAATTTCATTCAGAGAATCAGAAATATCACCCAAAACTTCAACTATGGGAATATAGCTACTGTCGATTTCTGCTGGTTCAACTCCGATATGGATAATAGGAATCTTACCGTCTGGATTCCATTTTTTCGGCGAATACTCAATTAAATCATAGCCAATTGCAATCACTAAATCAGTATTCTCAAAAGCACAGCTAATGTGATCGCGCTTTTGCAAACCTGCCGACCACAAAGCTAAGGGATGAGTGTAAGGAATCATTCCTTTGCCCATGAAAGTATTAGCAACTGGGATGTTCAGGTGAGTTGCAAATTCTGTTAAAGCAACGCTGGCGTTAGCACGGATGGCTCCATTTCCAACTAATACTAGAGGGTTATTAGCTTTAGAAATTGCAACGGCTGCTTTGTTAAGACTCTGGAAGGCAGCATAGGTTTTTTCGCGGTCGTCTTTGTTGAGAGGTAATCCTTCAACTTCCATTCCCGCAATATTTTCAGGTACATCTATGTGAACTGCTCCTGGTTTTTCGCTCTGAGCAATTTTAAATGCTTTGCGGACGATTTCTGGAGTAATGCTAGGGCGAACAATTTGGGCGTTCCATTTAGTAACTGGAGCAAACATTGCTACCAAATCTAAATATTGATGGGATTCTTTGTGCATCCTGTCTGTGCCAACTTGTCCGGTGATTGCGACTAGGGGAGCACCGTCTAAGTCAGCATCAGCAACGCCAGTGATTAGATTAGTTGCGCCGGGGCCCAAGGTGGATAAACAAACGCCAGCTTTTCCTGTTAAGCGACCGTAGACATCGGCCATGAAGGCTGCGCCTTGTTCGTGGCGAGTGGTGATAAATTTAATTGAAGAGTTTCTTAACGCTTCTAGGACTTCTAGATTTTCTTCACCAGGGAGTCCGAAGACGTATTCTACGCCTTCATTTTCTAGACATTTTACTAACAATTGAGCTGTGTTCATTTCTGTTTTTTTCCTCATTTTTTTGAAATTTATTCGCCTAAAATAACTGGAATTTCGGGGAGTTTTTGGACAACTTTAGATGCTGAAAAAATCTCAAATCGCACGATTTCACCATCATAGCCAAGGTCTAAAATTACACCTGGGTAAACTTCATCACTTTCTTTAATCCGACTCTCTCGCATTGTAATTGTCAGTGAATCTGTTTCTGGATCGTAAGCTACTTTCATAACTAAAGCCACCTAATAGGTTTCACCTATCCTCCTAGTTATTTCAAATCATTTCACCCAGACTGTTTTAATGTTGACAAATTCCTGAATTCCTTGGCTGCTTAATTCGCGGCCGTAACCAGAACGTTTAATGCCGCCAAAGGGCAATCTGAGGTCAGATTTGACTAAACCGTTAATAAATACAGATCCGGCTTCTAGTTCGGAAATGAAGCGATCGCTCTCTTCCTTTTCCGCAGTCCAAGCTGATGCTCCCAACCCGAAAGATGTACTATTTGCTAACTCAATAGCTTCGTCTATTCCAGATACCCGGAAAACTAATGCAACTGGGCCAAAAAATTCCTCAAGGCGGGCGGGAGAATCGGCAGGAATTTCTGCTAAAATGGTAGGCTGATAGAAATTTCCTGGTTGCTCAGATAAAGGGCTACCACCAGTCAAAACTTTGGCTCCTGACTGGATGCAAGCTTGCACTTGAGTGTCTAATTCTTTGAGGATATTTGGGGTTGCTAAAGGGCCGATGTCTGTGTCTGGAAGCATGGGATCGCCAATTTTTAAAGCCTCCATTTTTTGGACAAAATGTTTGAGAAATTCGTCAGCGATCGCGTCTACCAAAATGAACCGTTTTGCTGCAATGCAAGATTGACCGTTATTGATCGTTCTGGCGGTGACAGCAGTGGATGCAGCCGCTACAATATCGGCACTTGGCATTACAATATACGGGTCACTTCCCCCCAATTCCAGAACTGTTTTCTTCAAAGTTTTTCCCGCCGCCGCCGCCAAACTTGCACCCGCTGGTTCGCTTCCCGTTAGGGTTGCTGCCTTAACGCGATCGTCGGTGACAATATTAGTTACTTTATCAGAACCGACGAGTAAGGTTTGAAAAACTCCGTCTGGAAAACCCGCTTCTGTAAAGATTTTTTCAATTGCCAAGGCGCACTGCGGCACGTTAGAAGCGTGTTTGAGCAAACCAACATTTCCAGCCATTAATGCAGGCGCGGCAAACCGGAAAACTTGCCAAAATGGGAAGTTCCAAGGCATGACGGCTAAAATTGGGCCCAGGGGTTGGTAGCGGACGAAACTTTGGCTAGCGTCAGTTGTTGCTGGCAGGTCTGCAAGGAATTGAGCGGCATTTTCTGCGTAATAGCGACAAACCGAGGCGGATTTTTCGACTTCTGCGATCGCGGATTTTAGGGTTTTCCCCATTTCTAGGGTCATAATTTTACCAAATTGCTCGCGATCGCGTTCTAAAATCTCCGCAGTTGTCTGCATCCACTGAGCTTTTTGCTCATAAGATAGGCGGCGATATTTATTAAACGCCTGCTGTGCTAATTCCAGCTTAGCCTCGATTTGGGCATCCGAATCTGGTTCAAATGTTTTCAGTGTTTCCCCGGTTGCGGGGTTAATTGTCGCAATAGCCATTGCTTTATCTCCTTGATAAAAAGATGCAAAAACCCCCTCCAAGCTTTGATTTGGGTGGGGGTGGTAGTCGAGTAAATCTAAATAATCCCATTTGCGGCTGATGCCGTATCTTCCTTAATTCTATCAAGCTTAAAGCTCTCAAACTTTAGTTATATTATATCTTTTTTATGGAGAGTAGCCAGCATTTTTGATTTTTTCCGATCGCGCGATCGTATAGCAGAAGGAAGAAGGAAGAAGGAAGAAGGAAGAAGGATGAGGTAATAATAGCAAGGGTTTCGGCAATCAAGATAGTCCTAACCGCCTTGGCGGTTGCTATACCAGAGATCCCCCAATCCCTTAATCAGGGCGATTGAAATCGCTACTACACAAACGAAGTCCGCCTACGCGGACTAAAGAATAAAGGAGTTATTTAAGTCGGATTTGGTATAAAATATACCTCAACATCTCTTAGTCCGCGTAGGCGGACTTTGTTTGTGTAGCTGCGGTTTCAACCGCCGGACTTTGTTTGTGTAGCTGCGGTTTCAACCGCCGGACTTTGTTTGTGTAGCTGCGGTTTCAACCGCCGGACTTTGTTT
>DATGYA010000376.1:0-2789 GCA_035298405.1 Kamptonema sp.
CCCAAAACCAACACCCACACCCACACCCGCACCTATACCCACACCCACGCCATCTCCACTAGGTATCATCCGACTGATTGATGTCTGTGCAGCTTACCAAGCTAACACCAACCAAGACATAGCTTTAATCTGGCTGCAAAGCCAAATCGCCCCCTCCCTCCTAAACGAATTTTCTCAACGGTGGCGCAACCAAGCCGTACCCCAAGTCACACTCGTGAGACTTATTGATGTTTGCACGTATTATCGCGGCTTAGCTAACCAAGACCAAGCTTTAGACTGGCTGCAATCGCAACTTTCGACAAAAATTTTGACAGAATTTACCCAAAGGTGGCGCAATCAAGTACCCGCACCAACACCTACAGCTAACATCCGACTCATCGACGTTTGTAAGTATTATCGCGGCTTAAGCAACCAAACCCAAGCTTTAGACTGGCTGGAATCGCAACTTTCAACCCCTCTTCTCACAGATTTTGCCCGTAGGTGGCGTGCGGCTAGTGGCAATAATCCGTAAGGAGTTATGAGTTATGAGTTTTGAGGTATGAGTTTTAAGTTCTGAGTTATTGAGTTATAACTTAACTCTCAATTCAAAAATCCCAACTCCCAATTCAAAACTCAAAATTCAAAACTCCTTTAACCTCGCTTATGGAAATCTCTTTTAACATAACTCTGCTGATGGCGATCGCGGTCATCTGCGGCATAGGCGCTCAAGTTGTGGCAGACTACCTCAAAGTGCCCGCCATCGTTTTCTTACTGCTGTTCGGCATTCTCGCAGGGCCAGACGGCTTCGGAGTGCTGCACCCAAATTTACTCGGCAGTGGTTTAGAAGTAATCGTATCCCTATCAGTGGCGCTAATTTTGTTTGAAGGCGGCCTCAATTTAGAATTAAAAGACTTGGGGCGAGTTTCTGGCAGCATCCGTAATTTAGTGACCTTTGGAACCTTAATTACCCTGATGGGTGGCGGTATGGCTGCACACTGGTTAGGAGAATTTCCCTGGCCGATTGCCTTTCTTTACGCTTCCTTGGTAGTAGTAACCGGGCCAACAGTAATTGGCCCTTTGCTCAAACAAGTATCAGTCGATCGCCAAGTTGCAGCATTATTAGAAGCAGAAGGTGTTTTAATCGATCCCATCGGCGCAATTCTAGCCGTATTGGTACTCAATATTATTTTGAATCGCACTACAGATTTGCTGGACTTATTCAAAGAATTAGTATTGGGATTGGGTACAGGTGCAAGTATTGGAGTTGTAGGAGGTTGGTTACTAGGATTTATCTTGTTGCGATCGCGCTTCCTCTCAGAAGACCTAAAAAACCTCGTAGTTTTAGCAGGAGTCTGGGGGCTTTTCAGCCTAGCAGAATCCATCAGCAGCGAGTCAGGACTGATGGCAACTGTCTTAGCCGGAATCGTACTGCGAGCAGCTTCAATACCAGAAGAAAGACTCTTGCGGCGATTTAAAGGTCAACTAACAATCCTCGCCGTTTCCGTTTTATTCATACTCCTCGCCGCCGATTTATCCCTAGCTAGTGTTGTCGCCCTTGGTTGGGGCAGTTTATTGACTGTTTTAGCTTTAATGTGGGTAGTCCGACCCATTAATATCGGGCTTTGTACTTGGAATAGTGGCTTGAATTGGCGGCAAAAACTATTTGCTTGTTGGGTTGCACCCAGAGGGATCGTTTCTGCTTCTGTTGCTTCTCTATTTGCCATCTCCCTCACCCAACGCGGTATGAATGGTGGCGACTCAATTAAAGCCCTGGTCTTCCTAACAATTATTATGACCGTTTTTGTGCAAGGACTAACGGCAGGATGGGCAGCTAATTTTTTGGGAATTACTTCTAAGTCGGTGACAGGTGCTTTAATTGTGGGGTCAAATCCTTTAAGCAGATTAATTGCCCGTTTGTTTAAAGAACGTGGCGAACTCGCTGTGATGATCGATACTGACGAAGCAGCTTGTTTGCTAGCAGAAGAAGAAGGCTTGCAAGTTTTTCTAAGTAGCGCCTTAGACCACGCTGTTTTAGAAGCAGCAGGACTGGCTTCAATCGGAACTTTTTTAGCGATGACAAGCAACGGTGAGGTAAATTTAGTATTGGCACAAAGGGCGGCGGAAGAGTTTAAACCGCCCAGGGTTTTAGCCCTTTTCCCCCGCGCTACAACTGGAACAACTAATAATTCTAAGATTAGTCAAGCTTTTATTCCTGATTTGTCACTTAAGAGTTGGAATGATTATCTCAATGACGGAGAGGTGAAGTTAGGAGAAACGATACTAAAACAGTTGGGTTGGGAGTTTCAAGTGGCGCACTTGCAAGCTTTAATTCGTTCGGGAGAGTTACTGCCTTTGTTGATGGAAAGGGAAGGGTATTTGCAAGTAGTGCCTGTTGGTGAGGATTGGCTGGCTGGCGATCGCATTATCTATCTCTTACACGATCCAAAACCGAAATTGTTAAAGCGCTTATCTGGTGCTTCCCAGTCTCGTCTGACTCTAGAAAAACACCCTGTAGTTGAAGAAGTCCCGATGCCTTCTCCTGTTTTAGATCCACCTTTGGAGGAAAGCGAATTAGAGGAAGTTATCTCAAGTTTGGTAAATTGACTATAATTTCTGTAGACGCAGGTTCGCCAAGATATATAACACAAACGATAGCCCCTGTCAACTCGCCCCGCTCCAGATATTAGAAACAAGTAAATCTCGCAATAATCAAACAATCATGCTCGAAAACATCACAAAATCTCTGGTTTTAGCCACACTAACATTATCATCGGTGCTGGCAATTTCTAGCTCTGCTCAAGATATTAAAT
>DATGYA010000377.1:0-18910 GCA_035298405.1 Kamptonema sp.
ATATTGAAGCCTCCATCAAAATTGCTGAAGACCTCCGCACGAAAATTGCTAGCCCAGAGCTCCGCACCTCTTACTTTGCCACCGTACAAAACTATTACCAGTTCTACATTTACCTGTTAATGGAACTGCACAAGAAGCAACCAAATTCTGGTTATGATACTAAGGCTTTTGAAGTCAGCGAACGCTCCCACGCCCGGACTTTACTCGAACTTCTTCAAGAAGCTAACGCACATATCCGAGAAGGCATTTCCCCAGAATTATTACAACAGGAACAGAGTTTACAACAACAACTCGACGCGATTGAAAAACAGCGAATCGAAGTTATTAGTCGCCCCAATCATACCCATGAACAACAAGCAGAATTAGACCAAAAACAGCAAACTTTACTAGGACAATATCAGGACATTCAAACCCAAATTCGCGCCACCAGTCCCCGCTACGCAGCCCTCACCCAACCGCAACCTTTAACCCTGGCACAAATTCAACAACAAATCCTCGATCCCAACACAATTTTACTCCAGTATTCTTTAGGAAAAGAGCGCAGTTATCTCTGGGCGGTAACTAAAACAGATATCACCACTTATGAATTACCCAAAGCTGCTGACATTGAGGAAGCCGCCCGTAATTTCCGTAATACTGTCACTAATGAGCGCTACCGAAATAATTTCAATAAATTAGCGGAAACTAACAATGCTATCAGTCAAATGATCTTGCAGCCAGTAGCAGCACAACTCGGTCAAAAACGCCTGCTGATTGTTGGCGATGGAGTGTTGAATTACCTACCATTTGCAGCTCTATCACTGAACGATATCCCTGGAAAAAATGGGAAAAATCCTTTGATTTTTGACCATGAAATTGTGTTGCTGCCTTCAGCTTCTACCTTAGCAATTTTAAGACAAAATTACAATGATAGACAACCCCCTAGTAAGGCTTTAGCTATTCTTGCCGATCCAGTTTTTAGTGCTAACGATGAACGAGTTAAAAATAATTCTTCAGCCGCTACTCAGCAGGCAATAGAATCAGCAAATCTGGGTTTAAGCCGTTCTAGCCGTGACAATGATATACAATTTAAACGTTTAAATTTTACTCGCCAAGAAGCGCAAGTTATTGAAGCGTTATTCCCGGCTAATTCTAGTAGCGAATCTTTCGATTTTGATGCCAGTCGCGCTACAGCAACCAGCCCGAATTTAAGCCAATATAAAATCATTCATTTTGCCACTCATGGTTTAGTTAATAGCGTTCACCCCGAATTGTCAGGAATTGTAATGTCCCTAGTCGATAAAAATGGCAACCCCTTAAACGGATTCCTACGACTAACGGATATTTTCAATCTGAAATTATCAGCAGATTTAGTAGTTTTAAGCGCCTGTCAAACTGGCTTAGGTCAGAATATTCAAGGCGAGGGAATGGTAGGCTTGACAAGAGGATTTATGTATGCTGGGGCGAAGCGAGTAGTGGTGAGTTTGTGGAGTGTGGACGATGAAGGAACGTCGAAGTTAATGGCGAGTTTCTATCAGGGAATGCTCCAAAAAGGGTTAACACCAGCGGCCGCATTAAGAGCGGCACAATTGGAAATGTGGCAGCAGGAAAAGTGGCGTTCTCCTTATTATTGGGCTGCCTTTACGCTTCAGGGGGAATGGCGGTAAATTACTCAAGGGGGATGGCAGCAGGGAGGGGGAAACCCTGCATCGACTACAGATGAAAGAGCTTTGACACAAGGGTGTCACCTGTACCAGCAACAGGCTAATGAAGTGATTTGTCAATGTCCTATTTAGAGGTAGTGACTTTTTTACATAAAAATTACAATAATTAGTTTTACTCTGCTTTAAGTACGAAAATATTTAGCAGGTTGTTGTTGTCTATTTAGGGTGCTATTAAGTTAATATTATGAAGAAATCTGCTAAGTTAACAAAAAATACATCTTGTATGCTGGGTTATCAAGATATTTTTAACGAACCAGAAAATCGGCGGAGTTTAACGATTCCTCTGGCTTGTTGTTTGAGTGTAGTGTCATTTTTGCTATTGCCAAGCAACCAGATGACTTTGGGAGAGTTATTAATCAATAAAGTTTTTAACATATTTCCTAATTCCATTTTGGATGTTTCTGCATCCTATGCGGTTAATGCGAACAAACCTCCCATTCCCATAAAACCAAATCTTAAGACTTCCCTTGCCGATAGAGTTATCTACTATATGAAACGTCAAGGATATCAAGTATTTATAGGGAAAGAAAATTACAATATTATCTATATTGAGGGAATGGGATTAGACGGAAAACCTAATGATAACAAACCGAATAAATTTAATGACTTACGCTTAGTAATTGAAGTCATTAATGGTAAGCCTCGCATTATAAACAAGTGGGAAGCAACTACAGAACCTGGAATTTATTACACAGAAAATCCTCAAGATGTAATGGGAGCTTTCCGCATTAAACCAGGTCAATATACAGCTTGGGAAATAGGTTATCATTGGGGGAATGGTGGCGATGTTCAGGAAGGATTAGTGCAGATCAAACCAATCTCAGGATACAGAGATTTGTACAAAAGATATAAGAGAGAAGGTAAAATATATACCGGCTTATATGACATTAACCAACATCACGGAAATAATTTGCCACTTGATGATATTAGCTTTTATGGTGCGGGTTGTTTAGTTGGTCGGACAAGTGCGGGACATCAAGAATTTATGGAAATCATCAAACGCGATGTCAGGTATAAAAAACATGATTTCGTATTTACTACTACTATTATTTTAGCTAATTCTTTGCAATAAAATTATCTCCTTTCCTTTGGCATTATTGGTGTATAGTGGAGGAGTATAGATGATATAGCAACCGCTAAGGCTTTTAGGGGAACTCCAACTCTTACCTCTGATTCATAATCCCAAAGAGTAAGCTTTTCTCTCCCTCTTCTCTCTTCTCTAGCCCTAGCTATAAAATGCAAAAAGGCAGTAACATTAACAATATTTTTGAAGCAAAAGTGAAAGATTATCCAGAACAATTATCTTTAAATCAGGCTCGCGCCGCTTTCCAAAAAATATGGGGCTACGAAGATTTTCGACCGCCTCAAGGTGAAATTATTCGCAGTCTACTGTCGGGGAAAGATGCCTTAATTATTATGCCTACTGGCGGCGGTAAATCTATTTGTTTTCAACTACCTGCCTTGTTACAAACTGGTTTAACGTTGGTGGTGTCGCCGCTGGTGGCATTGATGGAAAATCAAGTGCAAGAATTGCGCGATCGCAATCTCCCTGCGGGACTAATTCACAGTCAATTATCGGCACAGCAGCGAAAACAAACCCTGCAAGCATTACAGCAAAATCAGCTAAGATTGTTGTATCTTTCTCCGGAAACTTTACTAAGCAAGCCTGTCTGGGAAATTATCACCCAACCGCAGATCCAAATTAATGGTTTAATATTAGATGAAGCTCATTGTTTGGTACAGTGGGGAGAAACTTTTCGACCAGCTTATCAGCGTTTAGGTGCGGTACGTCCAGCCTTGCTAAAATCTAAGCCAGTCGGGAGTAAAATTGCGATCGCAGCTTTCACAGCAACAGCAAATCCCCAAACTCAGCAGACACTTCAAAAGGTGTTACAACTGCAAAAGCCAGAAATTTTTTTACTAAGTCCTTATCGAGAAAATTTGCACTTACGGGTTCAAACTGTTTGTACGCCAAGGGGAAGGCGACAACAGTTATTAAAGTTTATCAAACTCCGACCCAAACAAGCCGGATTAATCTATGTCCGCACGAGGAAAGATAGCGAAAGTTTAGCAGAATTGCTGGAAGAGGCAGATTATCTAACAGCAGCATATCATGCTGGATTGAGCCCAGAAGCACGGCGGGAAATTGAAAAAGCGTGGTTGAACGGAGAGATCCAATTTGTAGTCTGTACGTCAGCTTTTGGTATGGGTATTAATAAGTCTAATGTCAGATGGGTTGTACATTTTCAAGCACCACTGCTACTATCAGAATATATTCAAGAAGTGGGAAGGGCGGGGCGGGATGGTAAACTAGCGGAAGCATTAACATTAATAAGCGAACCAACAGGCTGGTTATATCCAGAAGATAAGCAACGGCGGGAGTTTTTTGAGGATAAATTGCGATCGCAATATCAAACAGCCCAAGAATTAGCTAAAAAACTGCCAATTCAAGGCGAAGTGGAAACAATATCAAAGCAATTTCCAGAAGCCGCGATCGCCTTATCAGTTTTGCACAGTTCCGGTGAACTTAATTGGCTAGATCCGTTTAATTATAGCATTAATAAGTCAGGGCGATCGCGCCCTAGCGAACAACTCAACCGCACAGCAGTTCAACAAATGTCTCAATATCTCACAACTCGCCAGTGTCGATGGCAATTTTTGCTACAAGCTTTTGGCTTTGCAGCAGCAGCTAAATCTATGCGTTGCGGTCATTGTGATATCTGCCAAAAGTAGTCATAGTTTAAAGAATTGGTAGCACTTCCTGTTGACCTTGCTAAATCGTCAAATCTCGGCCGCCTCTTGCCACAAAAAGAGGTAGCCTGTTAAATCCCTTAAATCCTTTGCCAAATTGCTTTAGAAGCCCGATCTCCCCAGCTAGCATTCTAAAACCTGAAATTATGTGATACAAGCAGCCACTGAGGATCGAATTTTATCTTAACTTAAAATAAAGAAGAGCTACGCTCCCAAATAACAGGGTAAAAGTAAAATGCTTTGCTGGAACTTCAGAGAACCAAACAGTACTCCCGTGGGTGAAGAAAATTCAGCTTGCGAGCAGGAAGCCATACTGCAAGCCGTCTTGAAACACAGCTCAGACGGTATTTTCATAGTGGAACCCTTTTGGGAAGAATTTCGCTTCGTCTCTGCGAACCAAACCTACCTGCAAATGTACGCGATCGCGGACATCGACATCGCCTCCAAGCTGATGAGCGAGTGCTTACCAGAGGCGATCGCCAACACCACCCAGCAAAACCTAACTATCTGCCTCCAGCAACAACAGTCCCGATCTTACCAACAACCACTAGAAACAGAATTCGGTTCTCAGCTAGTCCTGATCGCCCTCCACCCCATATTCACCAACGAGAAAATTACCAAAATACTCGGCATCTGCCACGACATCACAGAACGGCAGCGGAACAGAGCAGTAGCACACCTATTACAAACCATCACCTTAAGCGTAGCCGAAGCCCAAGACTTTGATTCCGCTCTCACCATCGCCCTGCAAAAAATCTGCCAAGTCACAGGCTGGAACTATGCCGAAGCCTGGGTTCCCAGTTCCGATCCCGCCTTCATAGAATGTACTCCCGCCTGTTACAGCACTTCTCAAAATTTAGACTCATTCCGCAGCACCAGAAAAGGGCAGAAATTTTCAGCAAGCAGCAACTTAGGGCAAATATGGTCGCTACAACCCCTCAAATGGATGCCAGCCGACTTGCCAGAGCCTGTTGACAGCTTACTCGACCCCACCATCGCCGCCTTATCAGGTTTTCAGGCCGGAGTAAGTATTCCCATCCTGGCTAGCGGCAAACTCATAGCAGTGCTCGTCTTTTTCATGCTCGAACCCTACTTAGAAAATAAACAAATTACTCTAGTTTCGGCAGTGGGCGTACAACTTGGTGTCGTCATTCACCACAAGAAATACCGCAATATCTTTGAAAATGCCGTTGCCGGTATCTACCAAACATCTACAGGAGGGCGCTATCATACCGCCAACCCCATGCTCGCCCGCATTTACGGCTACAACTCTCCCGATGAACTCATGGCCGGCATTACCGACATCGGGCAGCAACTCTACGTCAACTCCAACCGCCGCGAGGAATTTCAACGCCTTCTCCAGAAACTAGATGTAGTTTCCGGTTTTGAGTCTCAAGTTTACCGCAAAGATGGCAGCACCATCTGGATTTCCGAGAGCGCTCGCGCTATCAGAGACGACAGAGGCCAGATTGCTGGTTACGAAGGTACGGTAGAAGACATCACCAAGCGCAAACTTGCGGAAGCAGAACTTCAAAAGCGAGAAACCTTGCTCCAAGGCGTGGCCACTGCCATGCACCATTTATTGACAGACGCAGACCACAAAGCGGCTATTATCAAAGCGCTGGCGACTTTGGGAGAAGTAACGGGCGTAGATCGGGTCTACATTTACGAAACTCACCCCCATCCAGAAACAGCTCAACCAGCTTTGAGCCTACGGTTTGAATGGGTAATATCATCTATTGAACCCTGTATTAACCCGACCGATCGCCAGAATTTGACTCCCAGTAGCTTTGGCTTGACGCACTGGCAGAGCCTTTTGGAGGCAACTCACGCTGTTACAGACTTTATTGACTCTTTGCCAAAAGAAGAGCGAGATTTGTTGGAACGAGAGGGTTTAATGTCGCGGCTAATCGTGCCGATCCGAGTGGATAGAAAACTCTGGGGCTATTTGGGGTTTGACGACGGTAATGACCCTCACCGCTGCTGGTCTGAAGGTGAAATTTCGATGTTAATGGCTATTGGGGAGAGCATTGGTGGGGCGCTCCAGCGGCAGAAAATGGAGGAAATGATGCGGCATGAAGCGCTACACGATCGATTGACGGGGCTACCCAACCGGACGCTGCTAGGGCAAAAGTTGAATTTAGCTTTGCAGAATGCTCGTCCCAAGAAGAGCTTGTTTGCTTTGATGTTTTTGGATTTAGATCATTTTAAGATTATTAATGATACTTTGGGACACGCGGTGGGCGATCGCTTATTGCAAGCTGTAGTCAAACGCTTGAGTAGTTGTCTGCGGGAAGGGGATACTATTGCGCGGTGGGGTGGAGATGAGTTTATAATTTTGTTGTCCCACATTTCTCGCGTTAAAGATGCGGCCGCGATCGCCCAGAGAATTTTGGAAGTTTTGCAACCTGATTTTAATTTGGAAGGAAACATAGTTGCAATCGGTTCTAGTATTGGTATTGCCATCTATCCCACAGATGGTGAAGATGGCGACAGTTTGATGAAAAAAGCAGATGCAGCCTTATACCGCGCCAAGGAAGAAGGACGCAACAATTTTAGATTTTAGACTTGGCTGCACCAATTTATAGCTGAAGGAAAAAGGAATAGAGTTAACAGTTAATTGTCTTTGATTGGCTTTCCCTCACGATTAACAAGACGACTTTTTGAACTATCAGCCGTCACATTTTCATAAACGCCCTCATCGCGCTTTACATACTTGCTAAACCCAGCACTCTTGTAATCGGTATTTGATGTTGGCATCATTAATCTTGGCGCACTCAGCAAGCGGCGCACTGGAGCATCTTCTGGAGTATCCCCTACATCGCATTTTGCTAACTTGCACAATTCTCCCCAAGTAGTGACTTGCAGGTTCATGCTGTGCCAAACTTCTAGCTGTTCGTTATTGGTGGGACAAAAATAATCGTAGATAGGCATGGCAAGAATCTAGATCGCAATGACTAAGGTTATTGACGATAGACTAATTTCTGCTATTCTACCTCAACTATGTCCGCGATTCCAGCAAAAAATCTCAATTTACTGTTTTTAACCGTTATTCAATCGCACCCGCCAGTTATATAATTAATCCTGGCAGCTTAGCACTTGTCTCAGGAGCAAGGCTGCTTGTGAAAAATATGTCGTCTTGAATCCCGCTTGCTTTAAAGTAAGTATAGCTCTATCGAGAGTAAGTTAATGGCAGTAACAAGTCCTCTCAACCCCCTAAAAGATTTACCATTGTTTTGTAGCGACACTAAAGCGCGATCGCACCGCCTAACTTTCAGTTTGATTTACCTATTATCTGCGAGGATGTCTCCATGAGCGATTTCAAAGTTACGCCAGAAGTAGAGCTAAGTACCGCTCAAATGTTAGAGCGATACCACTTGGAAGATGAAACCGTCCTGCGACGTTGGGCCAAACTGCACGGTATCAATGGCACACGAGGTTTCTATTATCCTAGCGAAGTAGATTTAATCGATCACGTTCACCATCATATTTACAATTTGGGAATGAGCATAGTCGATTACCAAAATCTTTTAGACCGTCGCCGCAACCATTCTCAGCCTATCGGTGAACCGAATAAAACTATTGCTAATCAAGTTGCAGATGAAGCTTACGATGCCCTCGAAATGCTTACAGAACAATACTCGGAAGCTATCGACTTGATGGGTGAAAGAATTGCCGACCATTTCGTAGACGAGCTCGATATATCTGTGATGCGACACCTCGCTAAAAAAGTACAAGATCGTCGAAAACTCAACGGTCAAGCTAAGCCTAACCGATTTGTTCAAATCATTAAAGCAGTGCTACAACCTAACGGCAATACACTACTTGTACCTAAAAATAATGATGAAGCCAGTATTGAACTTGAACACAATCATCGACTCGGCTAATCATTAGCCATCTCCAAAATAATTACCTTAAAAGCAGGCAAGATGCCTGCTTAACAACAGTTCTGGGAGATGTCTATTAGACAAAGTTGTAAAGGTGAGGCTGATGCGCTCAAAGTTATTGGTAAAAGTTAAATTTTTTTCGCTTCAGCTTCTCCCTATATAATTTTTGCAATTTTGTTTAGTTTCTTCGCCAATAAAAAGTTACCTTGAGGAAAGGCCCGCTCGCTTTCCTCAAGGTAACTTTTTATTCATTAATTTGCTCGCTACTGCCTGTTGACAACAAACTATTAGTGAGAACGACCCGCCTTCTTAGTTATTTAGACGAGGTTCAAGATTAGGATCGGGCGTAGTGGTAGCATCTGGTGGGGCTATATTGTCATCTTGGTTATTAAAGCCAGGCCCTACACTAGATCCTTCTTCCTTATTTGTGTCAGGTGTCATCGTACCACGATCCTGATTAGTACCATCTGGTGTCATCATTGTGCCATCCTGATTAGTACGATTTGGCATCATTATTGTGCCATCCTGATTAGTACGATCTGGTGTCATCATTGTGCCGCCATTCGGCTCGGTTCTACCAGGCATAGCATCCCTACCTTCCAGTTTATTTGGATCGGGCTGAGTATTGCTATTATTTCGATTAGTAGTACCAGGTGCAGCATTCTCATCCTGATTTATACTCTCAGGCGTTATCCTCGTGTCATCCTGATTAGTTCTAGCAGGAGAGCTTTGGTTAACTGGGTAGTTGTTATTAGAACCCGAATTCGAGGGGGCAGGAGCGTCTACCGTACCCCTTGGCAGAGTATTAGCATCGCTAGGTGAGACATTACTTTCGGAAAATGCTGGCAAACTGACTAGCGAGCCCATGCCCAAAATTCCTACTAAACTGGTGAGAATCCTAAGCGAATTGATGCGATTTACTAACTTGACTGACATCTTTTTTTCTCCTGTGAATATCTGATAGTTTGTCAGCATTTCTGCTGTTTATATTTGACAAGCTTAACAAAGATGAGTTTGTAAGCTCTCATATTGTTTTTGCTTGTTTCATCCTATTTGACCTTTTTTAACAACAGGTTTAATCCACCCATTTACATAAATTCATCTATGTCTGTGTCGATAGACCATAGCAGTAAAAGCAGAAGAATTCTATAACTATAGACAGAAAATCATGCAACATTACATGGCTGTTAAAGGTATAACTATCCGAGGTTTGAAGTTTTGTAAAACATAAGGCTGGTTGAGCGATCGCGCCTCCCGCAATTACCAATTAGCGTTTAGCCTTTAGCATTTAGCAAGGTAATTAATAAACTAAATATTACTATAAAATTTATCTCTAAAGACTGATGCTAATTTGCTATGCGCGTGCTATTATGCGGATAATTTAGTGGTGACAATCTAAAATCAACTCTGTATAGTTAGAGGAAAGTAGATCGATGATTAGATCGTGGATGATAATTGGAGGCGTTGCCTTTCTAGTAGCCTTAGTTAGTAGCTTAATTCGACCTGGTGACATCAAGTGGTTCAACCGCCTGCAACGACCGAAATGGTTAGTCTTTGAAAAAGCAATTCCCATTATTTGGACTGTGATTTTCATTTGTGCAGCTTGGTCAGCAGTTATCATCTGGGAAAAAGAACCCGGAACTACAGCAACTTGGCTGCGAATGGGTTTGTACTTACTTTTAGAATTAGTAACAATAGCTTATACGCCTGTGATGTGCTTTTTTCACAGTCTTAAAGTCGGTACGATTATCGGAGGAACGGGTGCAATTTTAAGCATTATAGTAGCCTTGAGTATATGGCAAATTTCCAGTTCTGCCGCTTTACTGTTACTTCCTTATATAATCTGGAGTCCGATTGGCACTTACACAACTTGGGAAATGATGAATCTAAATCCCGCAGATGCCTAGTTGGTAATAGGGAATCTATCTCGCTGATAATGTAGGTGGTTAAATTACAAGTTCAGCTTGAAAATATCTAGTCTTTAATGCTGATATATCTAGGCTGATTTTTGACTCTTTCTATCCAAGCTTGTATTGCCGGAAATCCTGCCAAATCAAACCCACCTTCGTCAGCAACGTGAGTATAAGCAAATAAACCAATGTCAGCAATGGTGTAGCGATCGCCTACAAAAAACTGCTGATTTTCCAAATGTCTTTCCATCACCCCTAACGCTGCATAACCAGGCTCGCGTTTTTGATTAATCGCCTCCCGATATTCATCAGCTTTACCCAAAATATTAATCCAAAATCGGGAAGTAGCAATAAAAGGTTCGTGACTGTACTGTTCAAAAAACAACCACTGCATCACTTGTGCGCGTTCCAACTTATCTGTCGGGAAAAACTCAGTTGTTTCGCTGAGATAAAACATAATTGCATTAGACTCAAACAAAAATTTTCCTGGCTCAAATTCTAAAACCGGAATTCTACCATTAGGATTTTTTAGCAAAAACTCAGAAGTCCGACTTTCACGTTTAAGAATATCAACCTCTATACGTTCAAAGGCAATTTCCAACTGTGTTAAAAGCAAGCGAATTTTATAGCAATTACCAGAGGATGAAAACTCATACAGTCGCAACATAATATTTTTACCCTAAGTCTTTATTGTCTAATTTTATCATGGTCGAGGAATCTTATCAAAACCAGCCACTTCTGCCAAAGTATAAAGGGGTCTACCTTTGACCTCCTCATAAATGCGTCCGATATATTCCCCCAAAATCCCAATACTTACTAACTGTACCGCACCTAAAAAGAAAATAGCCATCAAAATAGTTGCTAAACCAGTCAAGACTGAATGGGGATAAAAAACGCGCCAATAAAGAACCAAGAGAGCCATAATAATCGAAACAACAGCAGCAAATAAGCCCACATAAGTAGATAATCTCAGGGGTACTTTAGAGAAAGAGACTAAACCATTCAATGCCAATCCTAGAGATTTTCCAAAAGTGTACTTAACATCGCCAGCAAAGCGGGGGTCACGATCGAATTTAACTGCCGTTTGTTGAAAACCAATCCAAGCTCGCAGTCCTCGAATGTAACGGTTGCGTTCTGGCATTTTATTAAGAACATCAACCACGCATCGATCCATTAAACAAAAATCTCCCGTATCGATCGGAATATCCACATCTGCTAGATGTCGCAAAATGCGATAATACATATAAGCTGGCATTCGTTTCAACCAGCTTTCTTGGCGGCGTTGAGTGCGTTGAGCATAAACTACTTGATAGCCTAATCTCCACTGTTCTACCATATCTAAAATTAACTCTGGTGGGTCTTGCAAATCGCCATCAAGAATCACCACAACTTGACCGCGTGCAAAATTTACGCCAGCGGTGACAGCGATTTGGTGGCCGAAGTTGCGAGCGAAACTTAGGTAACAAATTCGTGGGTCTTTTTGATGAAGTTCGCGGAGTAGTTGTAAGGAGCGATCGCGGCTGCCATCATTGATTAAAATTAACTCAACAGGGCCATCCATCTGCTCCATAACTGCACTAATTCGCCGATACAACTCAGCGATCGTTTCTTCCTCGTTATAGATAGGAATTACAAAGGAATATTTCGGGTGCATTTGTTACTCTAAGACTTATAATGATAATTGATTGCTTAAAAATTGTATGGCAACATCCAACGATCTCTGGCAAGAAAATCAAGATTTGATCGCAGCTTGCCTGCAACATCCTTTTGTGCAAGGAATTGCCGACGGGACACTTCCCCAAAGCCGCTTTGCTTATTATGTCGCGCAAGATGCCTTTTTTCTCGGTGCTTTTGCCCGCGCTTACAGCATTGCGGCTGCCAAAGCCCCCGACTGGGAAGGATTTGAGCTATTTCACGCCCTCGCAGATGGCGTTTTAGAAGAACTTCGCTTGCATCAGGGATATGCGGCAAAGTGGGGCGCAGATTTGCAAGCAGCAACGCCGGGAGTGGCTACACGCCGCTACACGGATTTTTTACTAGCGACAGCTTGGAGTAGCGATGTCGGCTTGACGGCGGCGGCGATGACACCTTGTATGCGGTTGTATGCTTTTTTAGGGCAGCAGTTAGCGTTGCCTCAAATGCCGGAACACCAGTATGCTGAGTGGATTCGGACTTATAGTAGTGAGGAATTTGAGCAGTTGGCGAAACAGCTAGAAAACTTGAGCGATCGCTATGCTGCGGCAACGCTAGAGGTAGCGGCGACTTACCGTTACGCTATGCTGTGCGAACGGGACTTTTTTCAAGCAGCATGGGAAGCGGCTTAATTACTCCGCTAGTAGAATCGATTGAGTTAAAGGATATTATTTATCAAGGCATAGGTTAAAAAAAGGAGAGTTACTAATATGGGCGTTACTCTGCGAGAAATTGCCAGTTATTTAGATAAACAAGAATGGAAATATGAGCTTGATGAGGAAAATTATCGTATAGTCACTGCGGTTTTGGCTGAAAATGTGGACGATTTTTTGATTGTTGTCCAGTTAGATGAAGACGGAGAATTTTTCAAAATATTTGCCCCGCAAGTGATTTCGGGATTGATCGATCATCCCTATAAAGAAGCGATTCTTCAGACAATGCTCTGCATTTCCTGGGAAACTAAGATGCTTCAGTGGGAATATGACCCTTCTGATGGAGAAATTAGGGCGATTATCGAGTTTCCTATAGAAGATTCTATTTTGACAGAAAGACAATTTAACCGATGTCTTAGGGGTTTAGTTCAGATTGTGGATGAGGTGGCGATGCCAAGGCTAAATGCAGTGATGGAAACGGGTATCGATCCTGGGGAAGAAGATGCGGGAGAGAGGCTTTTACTGGCGCTTCAAGAACAGCACCCCGGAATTTTGGGAATGCTAGAAAAGGCGATGGCAGCTCGGAAGAAGCGGGGAGTTTTTCCTGAATGAAAATTTGTTAGTGGTTAGTGGTTAGTTGTTAGTGGTTAGTTGTTAGTTGTTAGTTGTTGGTTGTTATTTACTAATAGAAAATATAACCAACAACTAACTATTAAGTATGTAGACATAGTAGACATAAGATATGATTCTAATTATTATATGATGCGATCGCGTCTACTTTCCTTTTTAAATTATGAATGTTCAGCAATTAGATATCAACGACGATAACCAAGAACTATGCGAGCTAATTTTCCAGCGAATTGCCGCAAGTCCGCAGCAGCGGATTACTTTTGCTGAATATATGGAGTTAGCGCTATATCACCCGCAACAAGGCTACTACGCTACTAATGAAGTGAAGATCGGCAAACACGGCGACTTTTTCACGTCGCCTCACCTGGGTGCTGACTTTGGCGAAGTGTTGGCTGAGCAATTTGTACAAATGTGGGAAATTATCGGCAAACCTAACGTTTTTACTATCGTAGAAATGGGTGCGGGACAAGGAATTTTAGCTGCTGATATTTTAGCCTATTTGCAACGGCAATATCCAGATTTTTTTAGAATTTTAGAATATTTGATTGTTGAAAAGTCAGCCGCACTCAAAGCGGAACAAAAGCAAAGGTTAACGGATTTAAAATCTGTGAGATGGTGCAATTGGGAGGAAATACCTGCTAGCTCGGTGACAGGATGTTTTTTTTCTAATGAGTTAGTAGATGCGTTACCTGTCCATCAATTTGTGCTTGAGAAAGGGCAAATTAAGGAAGTTTATGTCACTGCTGAAACACCACTGCAAGCTGAGGCAAATCTAGGTAAAAAAATTTTTGAAGTTAGCGGCGAAGTTTCTACGCCTCAAATCGCTAAATATTTTGATTTAGTGGGAATTGATTTATCAGCTAGTGCCTACAGTGATGGCTATCGTAGTGAGGTTAATTTGGCAGCTTTAGACTGGATTACCACCGTTACAGAAAAATTACAACGGGGGTATTTATTAACAATTGATTATGGTTATCCATCTCACCGCTATTATCACCCAAATCGGCGAGAGGGGACGCTGCAATGTTATTATCGCCACCAACATCACAATAATCCTTATCTATATGTAGGGAGACAAGATTTAACAGCTCATGTTGATTTTACGGCTTTGGAAAAACAGGGAGAATTGTGCGGTTTACAGTTGGTGGGTTTGACTCAGCAGGGGTTATTTTTAATGGCTTTAGGCTTAGGCGATCGCATTGCGGCTCTTTCTACCAATGATGCAGAAGTATTGAATTTGGCAGCGTTTTTGCGACGGCGGGAGGCGTTGCATCAATTGATAGATCCGATGGGATTGGGGGGGTTTGGGGTTTTGGTGCAGGGTAAAGGGTTGAGTGAGAAAGAGAGGGAGTGTAAGCTTAAGGGTTTGATTGTGCCTGATTAGTTATTTTGAGTTTTACATCTTCTTTTAGTTAGTGCTTTATTGTTAGATTAATTACTAGGATTATCGCCGCGATCGCGCTCATTCAGAAGAATATCAAGAATGCGGCGATTTTCTGCTTGCATTCCGCGAATTTCTGTCTGTTGTTGAACAATAATTTCCTGCTGTTGAGCCATAGATTGAAATAATTGCTGCCCTTCTTCTCTGGCTTCTGCTGCTACATTAGCTAAAGATTGGATGACGCGGGCATTACTCTCTATCAACTGAGAGTTAACCTCGATCGCGCGAGAGTGAATTTCTGCTGTACTTGCCAAACTCTCTACCCGAATAGCCAAATCTTCTATCCTGGTGGCCAGGCGGTCTAACATTTCATCATTCCAGCGTTGCGTAGTCATTCGTTCCTAATCTCCTTTGAAATGTTTTTGAAGCTATCTATCTGGCAACGCAATTCAGGGGCTTTTTCTAATAAATCAGATTGCGCGATCGCACTCTGTTCTTTAGTTGCCATCCACTTTAATTTTACCTCTTGACTTTCTGCCTCTTCAGCGCCTATAATTAAGCAAGCAACAGCACCACTGCGATCGGCTCGTGAAAATTGTTTCTTAAAAGGACTACCGCTCAAATCTATCTCCACACTAAACCCCAATTCTCGCAGTTTTTGAGCTAATAATACCGCTTGTACCTCAGCGCGATCACCCCTTGAAACTACATAAAAATCTAACGTATTAGTAGGTGCAGGTTGTAACTGTTGCAGCAACAAAATTAACCGTTCTAAACCCATTGCCCAGCCTACCGCAGGCGTATCCGGCCCGCCCAATTCTTTTACTAAACCGTCGTAGCGACCACCACCACAGACCGTTGCTTGCGCTCCCAAATCATCGGATATAATTTCAAAAGCAGTGTAGGTATAGTAATCTAAACCTCTAACTAATCGCGGATTTAATTGATATTTAATCCCCAAATCGGTTAACATTTGCTGCACTTTTTCAAAGTGGCGGCGGGAGGTTTCCCCTAAATAATCTAGAATGCTTGGTGCATCTGCGGCAATTTCCTGGGTGCGCGGATTTTTACTGTCTAAAATCCGTAGCGGATTGCGAATTAAACGATCTTGGGAATCCTGGTCTAATTCTTCTTTATAAGGTGTTAAATAGTCTATCAAAGCCTGTCGATAACTCTGTCGATCTTCCTTATTTCCTACTGAGTTAAGATCCAGCCGTAAGTTCGTTAATCCCAAAGTTTTGAGGATATCAGAAGCGATCGCGATTACCTCCACATCCGCCCTCGCATCGGCACTTCCTAAGACTTCAACTCCAAGTTGATTAAATTGGCGCTGCCTTCCTGCTTGCGTGCGTTCATAGCGAAACATAGGGCCAGTATACCAAAGACGCTGCACGTCACCTTGAGCGTATAAACTATTTTTAATAAAAGATCGCACTACTCCCGCTGTTCCTTCTGGGCGTAGCGTAGTTGAGCGATCGCCCTTATCCTTAAAAGTGTACATTTCCTTGCCAACAACATCCGTAGCTTCGCCAATACCGCGCTCAAATAAAGATGTCTGCTCAAAAATTGGTGTCCGAATTTCTCGATAAGCGGCTTTTGCTAGAATTTCTCTAGCAATAGTTTCTAAGCGTTGCCAATATCCAATTTCAGGGGATAAGATATCCCGCGTTCCTGGTAAAGTTTTAATCGTACTCATTTTGCTTTTGCTATTTTACTTTTTAGATTTTACACGAGTAAAGGCAAGACCGACTTCCGGGTGGTTCTTTGACCCCCTAAAAAGCGGCTTTACAAATTTATTTTAGAAGTTTTGAGTTATGAGTTCCTTAGTGTTGAATCATAAATTTAACTCTAAATTGCATGAATACAGGTTTTTTATAAATGTTATTACCTGGTCGCAAAATTTACTAGCTAAACTTACCCATACAACTCAAAACTCAAAACTCAAAACTCAAAACTTAAACTAGAGAGTCATCTCGCTCCCAAATGCCAAAGCGATCGCTATAGTAAGCCAAGATCCGATCTACCTGTTGGCGAACCTCTGGATCGGTATCTTCAGAATACTGTAGCCATAATCCCCCAACTTGGCTTTGTCCATAATCAAACTGCTGCGACTGCTGCGAAATTAAGCCAGTTTCCACCCCTTCCACTTGACGCAGATGGGCGGCAACCTCTCGATACACTGCCAGCGGTAATCTCTGGCAGCAAATTTGATAGCGCAACTTTTTTTCTTGTGCCGTCTGCATCATCCCTTTGCCTGTATGCAATCTTCGCCCTGTCTAGAATACTCCTTTATCGACCGGGCCTGGCAGAAGGCAGCAATTGATATTATCCAAACATACCTTTCCCCACTGCATAGCCCAGCGCACCAATGCCACTCTGTTACCAGTGGCGGTTTTGGTGAGGATATTGCTGATGTGGTTATCAACAGTGCGCTTACTAATATCCAACTTTTCGGCTATTTCTTGATTTGTCAATCCAACAGCAATTAATTCTACCACTTGTAGTTCTCTGTCCGAAAGGGTGACAGGGGTTTGAGACACGGCACCGGCCATAAATTTTTCCTATCTCTGCATATTTACCTATCTATAATTTTAAGGGTAGAGGGGCAAAAACGCCTCCTGTCTTAGTAACAATACTTAGCAATCGCACAAATTGGGGGCAAAGATTTGAGTTTTTTGTGGCGATCGCAGATATCAGGAATTCTGATACGATAATAGTCGGTGCTTAAAAAAGCTTGGAAAAAAAAGTGACTTATCCTCGCGTTCTCTGCCTCGGTGAAATTTTGTTTGATTGTCTGGCCGATCGACCGGGGCGATCGCTAGAACAGGTAGAATCTTGGACACCCTATCCTGGCGGTGCTCCGGCAAATGTGGCTTGTGCTTTAACGAAATTGGGAACTAAAGCAGGATTTATCGGCGCTGTGGGTGCAGATGAGTTAGGAAACTCCCTAGTGCAGTTATTGGAAGAGGTTGGTGTTGATACAACGGGAGTGCAGCGCCATCCGAGTGCGCCAACGCGGGAAGTTTACGTACTAAGATCGGAGTCGGGCGATCGCACATTCGCAGGTTTTGGCAAATTGAACACCACAGAATTTGCCGATACTCACCTACAAGCCGCACAAATCCCAGAAGTATTGTTTGAAAATGCTGAGTTTCTGGTTTTAGGGACTCTAGAATTAGCTTATCCAGACAGTCGAGCCGCGATCGCGCGAGCGATTAAATTGGCAGAACAATATGATGTTAAAATTGTTCTTGATATCAATTGGCGTTCTGTATTTTGGCCAAACCCCGAACCAGCCAAACAATTAATTAAAGAACTATTCAAAAAAGTCGATTTTCTCAAACTCTCAGAAGAAGAAGCTGAATGGTTATTTGATACTACCGACGCTGGTGCAATTACTTACCGCCTCGACTCAGTGGAAGGCGCGATCGTAACTGCGGGCGAAGCAGGTTGTAGTTATTGCATTTCGCAGAATGAAGGCAAATTACCAGCTTTTAAAGTAGACGTTGCAGACACTACTGGTGCTGGTGACTGCTTCGTTGCGGGGTTTATCCATCAGTTATGCCATTATGGAATTAAAAGCTTAAAAGATCCCGAAACTGTGAAAAAAATTGTTACATATGCGAGTGCAGTAGGAGCAATAGTAGCAATGAAACCAGGCGCGATCGCATCTCAACCTACTGCTGCTGAAGTCGAAGCCTTTTTGTCTCTACATAAAAGCCTTTAACTCCTCTTATTACAATTTAATGAAGAATATCTAACTTTTTAAACCACTGTGTTAAGTTCGTGTCCTGTCGATCTACAGGATAAAAAAATGTTACCAATAAAACGCTATGTAGCAGAGTTCATGGGTACTTTTTGGCTAGTTTTCGGCGGTTGCGGTAGTGCAGTGCTCGCAGCCGTATTTACCGCAGATGCAGCAAAAATTGCACCTAATGTCGTTTTTCCCGTGGGAGTCGGATTAGTTGGTGTTTCTATGGCTTTTGGCCTAACAGTTTTGACGATGGCATTCGCTATTGGTCACATTTCTGGCTGTCACCTCAACCCCGCTGTTTCCTTTGGCTTGTTTTTCGGCAAACGCTTCTCTGCTAGCGAACTCTTACCCTATATTATTGCTCAAGTTGCGGGAGCAATTTTAGCAGGGTTTGTTCTCTACCTAATTGCTAGCGGTAAACCGGGTTTTGAAATCGGCGGCTTTGCAGCTAATGGCTACGGTGAAAACTCTCCTGGTAAGTATGGTTTAGTCGCTGCTTTCCTCGCTGAATTTGTGCTCACTTTCATGTTTTTAATTATTATCTTGGGG
>DATGYA010000378.1:0-3230 GCA_035298405.1 Kamptonema sp.
GGAAGTGGCAAAGCGCCGCCGCGTAATTGTACTGCTAAATCGTTAGCTTCTTGGACTGTAAAGCTGCCTGTAATTTCCACATTGCCGCCAGTGATGCCACTCTCTGCAAATTGAACTCCCACAGTAGGAGAACTAATCAGCTTTTCGTCTAAGTAAATACCCAGAGTTCGTCCCGTACCCGCGAGGTTTTTTGTCATTGTGGCAAATAGTTCTCCACCGGGGGTATCGAATCGAAGAACTACTTTCCAATTGTTACCGCCCTGGCTTGGTTCAGCTTGGGCATCTTTGAGGTTTTTGCCGTTGAGTCCAGTAGTTTTGTAGAGTTTAGAAATAGCTTCATAACTTCTCTTTAAAGCTGCTTTATTTTCTGCGATCGCAGCCTCATTACCACTATTCTTCAGCTCTAATTGCTTCGCTAACAATTCTGTCTGCACTTGCCGCTCAATAGCTAACTGAGCTTCGGTTCCCGGCAACTGTTCGCGAAAATCTAACTGTGCAGTACCGCCCAAAACCCGCTCAGCTTGTTGGGGGTCGCTTACTCCTGGCAACTGTACGAGAATTTGATCTTCTCCTACTGTTTGTACAACAGCTTCCGACACGCCTAAACCGTTAACGCGATTTTCAACAATCCGCTGCACGTCCTCCAACATTCGCTGCTCAATTTTAGGAATTTCCGGGGTAGTTTTAACCTGAATTGTAAGTTGCGACCCTCCTTGCAAGTCTAATCCCAGTCGTGGCGGAACCTTTACCACTACAGTGATGGCGGCGATAATCAGAACTAAGATTAGGGCTAATAATGAACGCTGTTTTTGCATAACGCAACCGAGAGTTACAAATGATTATTATATCGCTTAACGGTTAACCGTTAACAGTTAACCGTTAACCGTTAACAGTTAACAATGCCTGTTGAACTTCAAACTCGTAGAGCAACCATCTTTTGCACAGCCTCAACAATTTGTGGTGGCTGAACAATAGTTAGTCTTTCCAAAGTACCATTGTAAGGCGTGGGAATATCTTGGGAAGACAGACGCAATACGGGGGCATCCAATTCATCAAATAGGCGATCGCTAATCGAAGCTATTAATTCAGCACCGATGCCCCCAGTTTTCATGCACTCCTCAACAATAATTACTTTGTGAGTTTTGCGAACTGATGCCCCGATCGTTTCCATATCCAGAGGTTTGAGAGAAATTAAGTCTATCACTTCTGGATCGTAACCTTCTTTGACCAGTGTCGGCACTGCTTGCATAACGTGATGCCGCATCCGCGAATAAGTCAAGATAGTAACATCCTTGCCACTTCGCACAATCTCTGCTTTATCTAGCGGTACTAGATATTCTTCCTCTGGTAAATCTTCTTTAAGGTTATAGAGGAGAACGTGCTCGAAGAAAAGCACGGGGTTATCGTCGCGGATCGCTGACTTTAGCAATCCTTTAGCATTATAAGGCGTAGAGGTGGCAACAATTTTTAGACCCGGAACAGCTTGGAAATAAGCTTCTAGCCGCTGAGAGTGCTCAGCGCCAAGTTGCCTTCCCACCCCGCCTGGCCCGCGAATTACCATTGGCATTTTGAAATTGCCGCCGGAAGTATAGCGCAGCATCCCAGCGTTGTTGGCAATTTGGTTGAAGGCCAGCAGCAAAAAGCCCATGTTCATGCCTTCGATGATCGGCCGCAGTCCCGTCATTGCCGCGCCTACAGCCATACCTGTAAAACTATTTTCAGCGATCGGGGTGTCAAGCACTCTCAGATCGCCGTATTTTTTGCAGAGGTCTTTGGTAACTTTGTAGGAACCGCCATAGTGTCCTACGTCTTCGCCGAGTACGAATACGGCGGAGTCGCGGGCCATTTCTTCGTCAATGGCGGCGCGGAGGGCGTTGAAGAATAAGGTTTCTGCCATCAGACTGTGTGATTGAGGTGGGTCAGACTAGCATATTACCCTTTTGGGGTGTATCTGAGGTATGCGATCGCACCATTAGCCTTTCAAATCTAACCAATCACGCCCTAATCACGTCGAAGTCGGCAGGCATCGTGCAAGCCGCACCCGCAGCGCTGTTAAACCCTAAAATCCGAATGTGCTGCTCCGTGGGAGCCAGAAACCGGGTTTTTTAGAGATTAATTGATTAACTTTATCGTAAATATTACTCCTCAGATATAGAAAAAACTTTTAGTTCTCTTTCTATATATTCTCTAAGCTCATCTAAAGTATAATCGATGGGGTTAATTTTCCCGGTGGAAATAAGGGTCAATCTTACCTTTTCAAGTTCATCTTGATGTACAAAACACTCACCATCTAGAACTTCAATATCCAACTCATCCATAAATAAAAAAATGATACTTTCTTGGAGTAAAGAAGTAGCTTTTTCTTATCTGTATTGTTGAAATTTTCTTGTTGCAAAAATAGTTCTATAGCATTAACTCTCATGTATTTACATAGAAAATGTATATCTACATAACCTGCATCTTTAATATCTCGTGTAAATGGTTTTGGTCTTGGGTTCAAGGCAGACATAATTCTAATCCAGTCTACAACCGACTTGTTAATCCATAGTGTCGGAGTTAATAAAAGGAAAGAAAGAACATATTGAAAATCGAATTTAGCTTGATAAGCTAATATTTCCGCAAGCTCATATTTTTTTAACTCATCTATCAATTTAACGTGATATTCCAGAGTAAAAAAGCTGTCATTGTCGTACATATTATTTAAGAGGTTTATCATCTCTTGGTGTTTATTTGTCATGGCAAATATTCATCTTCTACTTTAGAGTCACCTACTATGTTACCATCAGCATCAAAATCAAACTCATATAATTCAAATTTAGCATTACTTATATCAAAGTTAAAACTTTTTAAAAGTTCAGGCTATTTAATACCTTCTTCTACTGTGGGGCACAAAAGGAATTGCGATCGCACTACTTCAACAACCGAAACGTTAGACTGATGCGACCAAGTGCTTCTGACTGCTTAAGAATTCCATGTTTCCAGTATCGCTGCGTCTTCTGAGACATAAATAGTAGAGAACCACTTTTGAGTAAGTAGCTATGTTCATTACTTTTGTCTTGTTTATTTTGAAATGTAATTATTCTTTCAGCACCTAAAGAAATAATCAAAATACCAGTATCATCAATGAGTTCCTCAATTGAGTCGGAATGAAATCCCATTGTTGAGTTACCATCTGTGTAATAATTGACTAAACAGTTATTCGGTCGAAACCCAAAGTGTTTTTCAAGCTT
>DATGYA010000379.1:0-26047 GCA_035298405.1 Kamptonema sp.
GCAATCGTAGGGTCATCGTCAATAACAAGTATCCGGGGCATCATTATTCATCTTACCGCTAACCAGATGGGGGAGGGTATAGCCTTCTGGCGGTTCTAGGTATGTTTAATTGTGAATTTTCTAATCTTAAGCTTTTTTACCGATTATAAGGTTCATTAACAAGTGTTTGAGTGATAGTAAAATTTTGTGTGCCAATTTTTAGCCCAGTTGACCGCTAGCTCAGGAAATTAAAAATTAAAAATTAAAAATTAAAAAACTATGAAGCTCAAAGTCGGCTCGGTATTTTGACAGTAGTTAGGATTGAGTATCTATAACTTGGACAGAATGAAATCTGGATTAGGGTAGATTTACGGATTTCGCTGGTATGAAACTTGAGTATGATGGGTGCAAAGGCCGAAAATGTGTAAAAAACGGGCCTTAAACTGAACTTGAGGGAATTAAATCATGGCTGTTGAAAAAGTAAACTCATCCTCTAGCTTGGCCGAAGTGGTTGACCGCATTTTGGACAAGGGGATTGTGATTGATGCGTGGGTACGTATTTCTCTCGTTGGTATCGAATTAATAGCTATCGAAGCTCGCGTCGTGATTGCTTCGGTGGAAACCTACCTGAAGTATGCTGAAGCTGTTGGTTTGACTTCTCAAGCAGCAGTTCCTTCGGTATAGCTAGAAAGGGAATAGAGAATGGGGAAGGGGAAATAGGAACTGAACATTAAGGGTGCAAATATACAGGAGTAGAAAGGTACACAATACGCTACAAGAATTAAGATCGGTTCCTAATTTCCTTTCCTTTGACCCTGTACCTGAATTAATCCTGTGTCCGATCGATATCGATACTGATTAAAGATTTGGATGGGGATAATGGGGATTAAAAAACCCAGATTTAGGATAAAAATTTAAGACGGATTAGCCCAGTATTTGGGCAATAATGAATGGCGGCATAACTGAATTAGGAGGTAACTCTGCTCATGGCTCTTTTAGATGAGTGGCGATCGCAGAGGCGAAAACGTCAGGAATTAGTGCGATCGCGTCAACAAGAGGTTCGATCCAAAATTGCTGTCCTACAAGAAGAACGCCTGACCCAAGGGTTGCACCACCGCAACTTGAGACAGCAATCTTATGTAAATTTACAGCAACAGACGCAGCAATTTTTGGCAAAGGCAAACTCTAACCGCCGCACCCAAGCTGATTTGCTAGCTAAACAACTTGATGAATTTGCGCGATCGCTTTCGTTGCAAACAGCTCAGTTTTTAGCGGAGACTACAACAGATAGAGAACAATTGGCAACGGCGACAGTTAAAGGGTTACGCGAGTTTCACGCAAATCTGAGTGCAACTTTGGCAGATTTGCGCCAAAAGCGCCAAGATCGGATCGAAATGCTCAAAAACCAGACACAAGAACTGTTAACGGCAAGCTACTTGCACCGAATTCAAACTCAGGCGCAGCTAAATTACCACTTGAGTGCTTGGATGGAGGCTTTGCGATCGGATATTCAAAGCTATTTGCAAGAGTTGGAGTTGATGGGTGAAACTAGAAGGCGACAGTTACACAAATCTTTTGAGGAATCAAGAGCTCAGCGATTAGCACAGAGTAAGTTGATGCGCGATCGCCACGCTGAATTTCAAGCTCAATTACAAAATTATCGTCAAAATCTGCAATTTGAAGTGTGGGGTAATCGCCGCAGGGGAGAGATTGCTGCTAAGTTGCCTGCTGCGCCCGATCGCTTGAGTTCCTCTATTCCTAAAAAATTGGATGCGGGACTCGTTGAATCTGTAACTCCCGCACAGCCAACTATGACTGCACTACAGGAACAACTGGTTTACAACTACATTCGCCAAGGTAAGGGGGCACGGCTGACGGAAATTGAGGCAGCAACGGCTCTCAACCGCGTTCAAACTGTGGATGCACTACGATCGCTGCTTCAAAAAGGTTTGCTCGTTCAGCGCGATCGCCTCTACTTAACTTTAGATACCATTAAAACCCCCGTTGCTGTTAGTTAGTAAAAAAGGACTAATACCAAATCCGGGTTAGCTAACCCATTTTTCCGGTGAGATTGGCTTCTTTTTTACGAACCACAAAGGCGCAGAGGACACAGAGGCAAGAGGAAGAGGAAGGGAATAAAAGGGATGAGATCGGAATTATTCATACTTTTCTCTTCCTTTGCGTCCTCTGCGCCTTTGCGGTTTCTTAATCAATTAAATGTAATCGGAAACGATATAGCATCCTCAAAACTCAACACTGAAATACTATGACTACTGTTTTGAAAGCACGTCCTAAAGGATTTGTTAATACTCCTATTGCTCAAGACCTAACTATCAGAGCATTGCGGTATCTGAAATCAGGCTTTGGCGTACATTTGCGGGGCCCTGCGGGTACGGGAAAAACCACTTTGGCACTGCATTTAGCAGACTTATTGGTGCGTCCAACGGTACTAATGTTTGGCGATGACCAACTGAAAAGTACGGATTTAGTTGGTAATCAATCAGGTTATACCCGTAAAAAGGTAGTTGACAATTACATCCATAGCGTCATCAAATTAGAGGACGAACTGCGGCAAAACTGGGTGGATTCAAGATTGACTCTAGCTTGTCGGGAAGGATTTACTTTAGTTTATGATGAATTCAATCGCTCTCGTCCAGAAGTTAATAATATATTGCTTTCAGTTTTGGAAGAAAAGCTGTTAGTATTGCCACCCAACGGTAACAAGTCAGAATATATTAAGGTGCATCCAGAATTTCGAGCAATTTTTACTTCAAATTCAGAGGAATATTGCGGAGTTCACGATACCCAAGATGCTTTGATGGATCGGCTGGTAACGATTAATATGCCAGAGCCCGATGAGGTAACTCAGCAGGAAATCATTGTGCAGAAAATCGGGATAAATGAAGAGTATGCTCGGAGAATAGTGCATTTGGCGAGGGAGTTTCGCGCTCGGATTGGTACTGAAAAAGTTTCAGGAATGCGCCCGGCTTTAATAATTGCTAAAATTTGTCAGGAATACGCGATCGCGGCGACAGCAGAAAATCAAGATTTCCGAGAGGTTTGTGAAGATATACTTTTATCTCGCAGCGGTAAACCACTAACCCAAGCTACAAGTATTCTGAGGGAACTCTACAGCGAACTATCGGCAAATTGGCCCGTTGTCGAGGCAGAAGTATCGAATAGATTATTGGTAGAGGAGGGCGAGGAATATGCCACAATGCAAGATATCAGTTCTATCGAAAATAGTAGCGGGCAAGATGCCAGCGCCACAATGCAGGATTTAAGTTCTACAATAGAGAAACTAGCGGCAGTTACTCAGCAACAAGAATTAATCGATCGGGCGGTTGTAGTTTGGGAGGATAAGGTTTACGCCTATTTGCAGCAGTCTCGTGGGGCGCGGGTTGGGGAGATTGAAGCGGCTTTAGGGATTAATCGAGTGCAGACTATTGATGCGCTGCGATCGCTAATTAAAAAAGGTGTTTTGAAACAGCAGCAAAACCGTTTATTCGTAACTCAAGGAGATAATTAATTCTGATGACGCAACCAATACGCCCTCCTAGCGCAGCAAGTAGAAGTATGCCTACTTCTACTGCTGGTTCTACTTTGGCAGATGTGCTAGAAAGGGTTTTAGATAAGGGCATTGTAATTGCTGGAGATATTTCTGTTTCTGTCGGTTCAACAGAGTTGTTGAGTATTCGCATTCGCTTGTTAGTCGCCTCTGTCGATAAAGCTAAGGAAATGGGGATTAATTGGTGGGAAACTGACCCTTATTTGAGCAATCAGGCGCGAACTTTGACAGAATCAAATCAACTCTTGTTAGAACAGGTGAAGAGGTTAGATGAGGAAGTGCGATCGCTAAAAGCTTTAGCAGCTAGTCAACAGCCAGTACCTGAACTAGCGGCTGATGGGTTACGAATAAATGAGCAATAGGAGATTCCTTGTCAGTGCGTAAGTCATAAAGTTTTGCGGCCATTTAATTGAAAAATAAATATGCTTGTTCCCAATTCGGAAAAAACTAGCAAAGATTCTGGTTTAGCACCGCTATTACTAACAGTAGTTGAACTCATCCGTCAGTTGATGGAAGCACAGGTAATTCGCCGCATGGAAGCTGGCATTTTGAGCGATGCAGAATTAGATAGAGCGGCTGAAAGTTTGAAACAGTTGGAAGTGCAAGTTTTGCAAATGTGCGAGATTTTTGAAATCGATCCCGCTGACTTAAATTTGGATTTATCAGAAATTGGGACTTTGCTACCGAAGTCTGGAAGTTATTATCCCGGAGAAAATTCTAGCAATCCCTCAGTTTTAGAGTTATTAGATCGGTTGCTCAATACTGGCGTTGTAGTAGAAGGAAGTGTTGATTTAGGAATAGCTCATTTGAACTTAGTTCATGCCAAGTTGCGGTTAGTGCTAACTTCTAAACCAGTCTAAAATAAGCAAATATGCTTGGAAATATGAAAACAATATTTAAAAGTTATTTTAAAAAAGTTTATGATTTGTCACTGGGCAGAATCATGTACTTCATGATTAAAAGGTATATTAAAAAAGATTTACTTTTTACTCATATAGTGTATGGCGATGAATCTAGATTACACATTGCCTCAACTGCGGTAGTAAACAATGCTGTATTCAACACTATTTCCGGAGAAATTACAATCGGAGAATATGTTTTTTTTGGGCATAATGTTACTATTGTAACTGGAACCCATGACTATCATAAATTTGGACGGGAAAGGCAAGTAGTTGTGCCAGGTTCAGGTAGAGATGTAATAATTAAAGAGGGAGCGTGGCTAGCTACTAATGTTACTATTATTGGCCCTTGTATTATTGGGGAACATTCAGTTGTAGCTGCTTGTTCTTTGGTTAATAAGGATGTACCGCCTTATAGCATTGTCGCTGGCATCCCAGCTAAGGTGATTAAAGAAATAACTCCCCCTTCTCCAACAGATAAAACAGTTAATTGATGGTTTACATCAGCAATTGGTAGCGGCGAATATCTGGTGGTGCTGCTGCTACGCCTTCTAATTTAGGTAATGCTTCTTGAATATTTGCAGAGGCAAGATGTGCGTCAAGTGTACCATCGCTTTCCCACTCTTCAATAAAGGTAAAATCTGTGGGATCGATGTTATTTTGTAATAGTTCGTATTTGATGCAGCCTGGTTCTTGGCGAGTTGGCTCAATGATGCTGAGTAGGATAGATTTAAGTTCTTCTACTTTTTCAGGAAGTGCTATCAGGCGAGCTACTACTCGGATGGTTGGTTTTGACATAGGAGAAAGGAGAGCGTTATTTTGATTTAATTTTAACGTAACGTAGCCCTGCGGATGCTGAGCGATCGCGCTTTTGATTCTATCTTTACCAATTTTTCCCTAACTCTTTGGAAAAAACCGCTTATTTTCCGTACAATATTGCCACGCGATCGCCTCCGGGTCTTTTTGAGAACTCCATTCACAGAACTCAGCCTTAAGTTTCCACTTGCTAAGAGTATTGGGATGAACATTTAATCGCTTAGCTAGTTCCACTTGAGTCACCAAAATTTGTGACTTTTTAACTTCCTTAGCTTTAGAAATTGGGAATAACTGCGGAGTTTTGCGTTTCTCTGACTGGGGACTTCTAACTTCCAACGGAGTTATGCACAAATTCTTGGTAACAGAGTTTTCGGCATGGCTTAGAGAATGCTCTAACTGCAATCCTACCGTAATCTGTAAGTTTTGTTCTAGATCGGACTCTTCAGTTTTATTTAAAGATTGAGCGGTCTGAAAATAATATATTATTCCTCCTTGCTCAGTTACTTCAAATTCCGCCGCAAATTCTTTAGCACGTTTGTCTAAATATTGCTGAACTTGTGTGCCAGAAAGTTTAGCATTCATCGCCAAATCCAAAGTAGTAACTCGCCCTTCATTTTCTTTAATTAAACGATAGAAAACTGCGTCTAAATGAGCCAGTTTATGCTGCTGGTGGTGCTGATACCGTCTCCACGCCCAGCCAATTCCTCCCATTGCTGCGATCGCGAACAAGAAACGCCCGGATTCTAAAGTGGCAACGATACCGAAGGAAATAGGGAGGATCAGAGTAAGATACCCCCAAATACTGCTATTCTCTTTATTATCACTGTTTTTGAGCATAGTTTCTAATTCCCTAGAGCAATACAGACGCGAGTTGGGAAAAGTTACTTTCCGACTATAGCCCATAATTAGCTGAAAACTGCTACAGGGTTGGGTATAGAATTTTTACAAGTTCCTAATTCATTTTATATGGAAAGTTTAACATTTTTTCAGGAGCGGCTTTATGCAATTTTTTCGTAAACAGGTTAGCATTACGATCGCGATCGCGGCTTGTTCTGTACTCTTAACTGCTTGTGGTGAGAGCAAAGTTGCCCAGTGTACCAAACTGATTCAAATCGTTAACAAAGGAAATACTCTTGTTAATTCTAAAAAAGATAACAGCGATGCCGGAACTACAAAGAACCTTGCTAATGCCCTCAATAACACAGCCAAAGAAATAGAAGCTCTAGAATTAACAGATACAAACCTCAAAGGATTTCAGACTCGTTTGAGCAAAGCATTCCGAGAACTTAGCAAAGCGCTCAGTAACATAGCCAAAGCTCTCGCTCAAGGTAAGAATTCCTCGACTACCTTAGAAGGTCGAGAGCAGATTGAAAAAGCTAAGGGAGAGTTGGCTAAAGCAGGTCAAGCAGCCAATCAAGCTGCGGAGAATCAAGATAGCTTGACTTCTGAACTCGCAGGCTATTGTAGCAGTAATCGGTAATTCTTAAAAAGGGGAGTTGAGAGCATTTAAGGCTAACAGTGCTGCACCGTAAGCAGGTTCACGGCGAGGAAAAATTACTTTTGCTAAAGGCGCGATCGCACCTATCAAAACTTCAAACGTACCCCACAAATTTGCCGCACCTTGCCACACACCTCCTATAGTAACAATTTCAAATGCTTCTGTTTCGTCAAATAACGCTGCAATTGCCACTTGGGTTGCTAAGGCTAATTCTACTGCCGCGCCTTCAATAATGCTGCCAGCTACTGAGTCACCGTTAGCTGCTGCTCGATCTACAATTGGTGCTAAGGCGGCAATTTCTTTAACTCCCCACCCACGCCGATAGACGACTTCCACTAAATCTTCTATGCTCTTAAGATTGAGATGTATTTGGAATTCTTCTGCAAGACTTGTAAATTCTAATCGCCCATCAAAAAACCTCAAAGCCGCTTGCAATCCGCGAATTGCTATGTCGTAGCCGCTGCCTTCATCGCCTAAGATATATCCCCATCCGCCAACTCGCTTCGTTTTTCCCTGATGATTTTGACCAAAAATATGAGAACCAGTACCTGCAATGACGGCAATACCGACAGGATGGCTGATACCCCCAACTAAAGCGATATGGCTATCACTACAAATTAATGTACTCTCAGGTTTCAATGACCACTCGATCGGCAAGTCTTCACTTAATTGTAACTGCTGCACTAAACCTTCTACTATTTTGATATCTTCGGGGCGACCGACACCCGCTAATCCCAAGCAAATACCTTTGATTGGTAGATTAGGCTCTATTTTATTAGTAAATATTGCTTGTTTAATTGCTGATTTAATCGAGTGTTTTGCTGCCTCAGTTCCTACACTTTGATAATTTGACGATCCCGCCTCACCACGGCCAATTACTTCACCATTTTTGTCAATTAAGACGCAAGTAGTTTTGCTACCGCCGCCATCGATACCTAATACATTACTCATAATTTTGTTAGTTGTTAGTTGTTAGTTGTTAGTTGTTAGTTGTTAATTGTTAGTTGTTAGTTGTTAGTTGCTGCTAATCGCTAATCGCTAATGGTTAATTACATCACCTCTCCCCGTTTCCTATTCTCCCAGTTTCCCAGCCTTCCATTACTATAAAGCCCCTGCTGTTGTAGCAGAGGCTTTCATAGGGTGTTCAATGGAGGCAAAAAGTGCGATCGGATCGCGCAACTTTAGCCTATTAGCAATAGCACGTCACGTCTTCACCACACACATCCGCCAAATAGCACAAAGCTCGGAAACGCAGAGCAACTAATTCATCGTAAAACGGATTGAGCTTGCACAATGGGGGAATGTGAAATAGCTTACGACCAAAAAGCTTAACAGTGCGCTCAAACGGACATTGCGCTGGAATTAGCTTGCACAGTCTGTGAGCCATTTTCGGGCTTTTAACTTCTATACTGTCAAGCCAATTCCGCAGAGGGCGCAAGGGAGCGCAGGGTTGCGGCTTGGGAGTTGTAGGGACACCAACAGCGCTTTCCTCTTCCGGAATCCATACAGGTATTGCTACAATTCGGTCAGATATGGTATACTCAGACACATTCATACTTGTCTTGTTCCTTTCTTGCAACGAGGTGCAAAGCACTCTGTGTAGATTATCTACAGGTTCTCGGTTAGGGATACCGGATTTGCTGTATCTCAATGGAATTGACTTGTTTTGGGATAAATACTTGAGTTTGAAGCTCAGGTATTGGTTTCTGCTGTACTTTGGTTATTGTGCACCTCATTAAGTATTGTGACGTATACCACCCTAAATGTTCCATAGTGAAACTACGTAATTTTGAATAAAATATATAAAGTTTCTAAATAGAAGAGCTTTGTTACGGCTGTGGTTTGCTGTACAATCGGTAGGGAGAAATGAGTTGAGTCAAGATTTAAGATTTAAGATTTAAGTAGTTGTGAGTTCTGGGTTTTAGCATGATTTCGCCAACTTCTGCCACTGATGACCCTTCAAGTCCTCAACCTCTCCCGCTCCCTGTGTCTGGAGTTTTCAGCATTTTTGCAGCGTTTCCAGAGTACAGTCAAGGTAACAGACTCTACGGTTTGGGAAGGTACGAAGCGGCGGCGCGTCATTATGAAAAAGCCGTAGAAATTAAACCGGACTGGTATCAGGCTTGGTTGCAGTTAGCTAAGGCGTTGAGGAAACTGCACCAATATATAGAAGTTGTGGCTTGCTGCGATCGCGCCATTGCTATTAAACCAGACAACTATGGGGCTTGGGTACTGCGGGGAAGCGTGCTGTTAAGCCTGCAACGAGCTCAAGAAGCTGTAGTTTCTTTCGAGAAAGCAACTCAAATTCAGCCGCAGAATTATGAAGCCTGGCATCACCTCGGCCGGGCCCTGGAGGAGTTGCAGTCCTATCAAGGGGCGGCCGCTTGTTATAAAAAAGCAATTGAGATTAAGCCAAATTTACCTGCGGTTTGGTATCGCCAAGGCTACGCGCTGCTACAAGGCTCTCGTTATGCTGATGCTGTGGCTGCTTTTGAACGGGTGGTAAAACTCCAGCCCGGTAACGGTGAAGCTTGGTTTTACCGAGGTCTAGCGCTGATGAAGGCGCACCGATACGGCGAAGCTGTGAGTTCTTACGATCGCGCGGTGCAACTAGAACCAATAAATTATCAAGCTTGGTTTAATCGCGGAATTGCTTTTGAGAAATTGCATCGATATGCAGAAGCGGTGAATTCTTACGATCGCGTGATTCAATTACAGCCGGAAGACGGAGAAGCCTGGTTTTATAAAGGGATGGCCCTCAAACATTTACGGCAGGATGCGGCGATCGCAACTTTGAATCAAGCGATTAAAATTAATCCTAATTACCCCGAATTTTGGATCGGTTTCGGGCAAGTTTTATCAGAAGCCGGACACTGGGAAGGCGCGATCGCTTCTTTTGATAAGGCAACTCAACTTAATCCAAATTTTCCAGAAGCTTGGCTAGGAAGAGGTTTAGCATTGGCGGGAATGGAACATTACAGAGAAGCGATTATTGCTTATAGTAATGCTCTGCAACTTAAAGGAGATTTCTTAGAAGCCTGGAACTACAGAGGTGAAGCTCTAGAAAAACTGCATCGTTATGAAGAAGCGATCGCCTGTTTTGACAAAGTGATTGCGATGACTTCCGAGTTAGATATTTCTTCTAAAGTTGGGTTTGGGCGAGGTGCGGCCTTAGAAAAGTTGGAACGGTATGCAGAGGCGATCGCAGCTTATGACCAAGTAATTCTACTTCAGCCCGATAATTTTGAAGCTTGGTTGAAGCGGGGAAATGCTTTAGAAAAGATGCTGCGTTACGAAGATGCTCTCATTGCTTATAACCAAGCAATTGCGATCTGGCCGGATAACTATCAAGTATGGTTAGCTCGCGGTGAAGCTTTGGGAAAAGTGGAAAGATATCAAGAGGCGATTGCAGCTTTTGATAAAGTGATTCAACTCAAACCGGGCAACTGCGAAGCTTGGTTAAAACGAGGCGATATTTTGCAAAAATTGCATCGGTATCAAGATGCAATTAGTTCTTACGGCGTAGCATTGGAAATTCAACCTGACTACTATGAAGCTCTAGTAAGCAGAGAAGAATTAAGAGTGAAAGGTGCGATTACTGGTAAGTTTTGAGTTGTAGGAGCGGTGTCTGCGATCGAAGCCCGGAGTTTTCCGAACAAGGGTATGTAGTTGCGCTTTAGCGCTCTTTGCAGATTCTATGAAAGAGCGCTAAAGCGCAACTACGTACCTAAAATTAACCCCTGTCTGGTAAGTGTTCGACATTTATCAATTGAGGAATACCATCATGTCCATGACCATTGCTGATATTTTTGAAGTTCAAGCCCAACTCGAAGCTAACGGCAAACCTTATCAAATAGAGTTACATGAGGGAGAAATTATCGTAATGGGGCCGTCAGATATTGTTGCGAGTTTCATTGGTACTCAATTTGGTCGTTTGCTTGCTAATTGGATCTATCCGCGCCAACTTGGTATGGTATTTGACTCTAGTGGTGGGTTTATTTTACCTAATTCCGATCTAAGGGCTCCTGATGTCGCGTTTGTTTCCCGTCAGCGATTACCTCGCAGCGTGCGATATTTTGCCGAAGTTGTCCCGAATTTAGTGGTGGAAATTAAGTCTCAAAGCGATCGCATTCCTAAACTTCAAGCTAAGTTACAAATGTATTTACAACAAGGAGCAGAAATTGGGATTTTGGTAGATCCCGATCGCGAATGGGTAGAAGTCTATCGCCCCAATGGATCGAATCAGGGTTTCGGCAATGGCGACATCCTCACCCTACCAGATTTATTGCCAGGTTGGGAACTGTCGATCTCTGAGTTGTGGCCCCCCGTATTCGATCGGGAATAGGAACCGGATTTGAGATCGATGTTTTGTAGGGGAACACAATCGCGACTTGGGAATAGACAACTATTGAAAATACAGTCCGCAGAGTTATTTTGCTACAATATAAAATGCCATCATCTAATATTTCTAATGGTTCGCAACTGTCAAACGCTGATTTAGTGCAGCAAGCATTATCTGCGATCGCAGAATTTGAAAAGTCAAACTTCCCCAGCGTTTTGCCAGGATTAGACAAAGCACAAATTATTGCTGAAATGCGATCGCGTCTTACCAATCCTTTTAATGTCAACCAAGGCGCTCAACCTTTTTGCGGCCCAGCAGCAATTTTATTTGAACTCGTTCGCACAAATCCGCTTTACTACGTGCAAATCTGCCGCAATCTGATCCAACTCGGCGGTTTTCATACTCAGTCAGGTCGCTGGATTTCCCCATCTTTGCACTTGCGGGAAAGCACAGGCAAATTGCAAATGCCTCAAGCTGATTGGATGGTGTTATCTACCCTGCGGGAATCAGAAAACTTGATTTTTCCAGTAGAACCAAACTCCCCAGAAATTATCCGCAACATCAGCGGCATGACAAAATCTTGGGAAATGGCAGGTTGGGTACGAGAAATTCTGGGGTATTGGGATGTCAAATACCATCACGCTTATTTATTTGGAGATGTTAGCGCTTTGCGGCGGGCTGCTGATGCTATCAATAGTGGTGGAGTGGCTTTTGCTTTGATTACTGCTGAGGGAATGCTGGGTAACAAGCCGCCTGTGGTAGCTTATCCGAGTCATTGGATTGGATTGTTGGGAGGTATCATAATTCAAGAGGCTAATTTTAGCAAGGGCGATCGCGGTCGAATCGGCTTTGATATCTACACTTGGGCTAAAAAAATGCGTGTCGATCTGACTCAGAAATCATTTGAGAATTATTTCTGGGGTACGGTGGTGGGAAATAAAATTAAAAATTAGAGGAGTCAATTATTTTTGTAAGACAACTTAATATTAGTTAATAGAATTTTATGATTGAGATGTAGTTGATTTCGATTTGTCTGTGTTATAGTCTTAGTCTAAGGATTGAGTTCGGTTGCGTAGTGTGTTTGTATTTATGTACAGGCGTCTCTCCGAATCTAAATCTCTACAACCTCTGATTCTGGAGAAGTTCATCAAATGTCTATTTACGTAGGTAATCTTTCCTACCAAGTCACGTCAGAAGACCTGACCGAGGTATTTGCCGAGTACGGCACTGTCAGTCGCGTTCAGTTACCCGTAGACCGGGAAACTGGACGGATGCGCGGTTTCGGATTCGTGGAAATGTCTAGCGAAGCGGAAGAAGCGGCTGCGATCGCAGCTCTTGATGGCGCTGAGTGGATGGGTCGCGATTTGAAGGTGAACAAAGCTAAGCCTCGCGAAGACCGCCGCTCCTCTGGTGGTGGTGGCTGGGGTAACAATAATCGCTCTTCTCGCCGCTACTAAAGATTGGAACTGAAATTTTCAGTCTGACTAAAAAGAGGGCAGATTTCAGGTCTGTCCTCTTGCACGCGCGATCGCAAATGTTGGGTTGGGATGGATTTGTTGGTAAGATGGCATAAATATTTTTAAAATTGAGCCAATAACTAATCTATCATAATATACTAAAATAGCTTACAAAGCCAGTGACTTTAACTCGAAACGGTTGAAATCCCGCAACACATTTTGTAAAAAGGAGATCGGATGACACAAGTTGTAATAGGCGAAAATGAAGGGATTGAGTCAGCCCTGCGTCGATTTAAGCGGCAAGTTTCCAAAGCGGGCATTTTTCCAGACATGAGAAAACACCGTCACTTTGAGACTCCTCTGGAAAAGCGCAAGCGTAAAGCGATCGCTAGACGGCCTAAGAGACGTTTTCAGCGTTCAAACTAATTTTAGAACGCAGTGATTTTAGATAGCAAGGTTTAAAGCCCTAAGCTTCAGTTCCCAGGTAGAACCTGGGAATTAGATTATTTTGATTGTGAGTAATAAAAAAACTCCTGGCTATTCTACGGCGGGCGCACAGACAATTCCTTGAGATTCTAACATCGCGGCGACTCGGAGTATGAGAACTTCGTTATAAGGTGCGGCAATAATTTGGACTCCACAGGGCAAAGCATTAGGTCGCTGAATGGGTACGGAGATAATGGGCAAACCGATAAATGATAAGGGTTGAGTGAATATGCCTAAGTTGGGTCGGATTACCACTTCTTCTCCAGCGATGGTCATTTTTTCAAGACCGATGGGTGGGGCGACAATTGGGGTTGTGGGTGCGAGAATGATGTCTACATTCTGAAAGATTTCACGGACGCGATCGCGATACCATTGTCTGAAACGTTGTGCTTGAACGTACCAAGTAGCGGGGATGAGTGCGCCTGCGAGGAAGCGATCGCGAGTGGCAGTATCGAAGTCTTGGGGGCGCGATCGCAGATTAGCTAAATGCAAATTTGCGCCTTCTGAGGCTGTAATTACAAACGCCGCAGCCCTAGCGCGGTGAGCCTCTGGTATACTCACAGTAGCCGTGCAATTCAAAGCACGGGCAACTGTTTCCACTGCTGCTAACGTCTCCGGTTCGGCATTCTTAGCAAAATATCCATCTGCTACAGCAATTTTTAAGCCTTCAATTCCCCTACTTAATTCTGGCAAGCATAATTCCGGGGGGCGCTTGGTGCAAACGGGATCTGCCGGATCGCTGCCTTGTAATATATCATAAACCGCCGCAATATCTCTAACTGACCGAGCAAAGGGCCCAAGGTGATCGAAACTGCCCACAAAAGGGTATGTGCCACCTCTTGACAAACGACCATAAGTAGGCTTTAGCCCGAAGATACCACAGAGAGCAGAGGGTACGCGGATGGAACCGTTAGTATCGGAACCCAGGCTAAGGGTTACTAAACCTGCGGCGACAGCAGCAGCGGAACCACCGCTAGAACCGCCAGCGATACGGGTGGTGTCGTGGGGATTGCGAGTGGGGCCGTAATGACTATTTTCTGTGACGAAGCCGTAGGCGTACTCGTCCATGTTCTGAGCGCCTACCAGTATAGCACCTGCCTGTTTAAGTCGGGTAACTAGGGTTGCGTCGCGGGTAGCTGGGGGGTTTTCCTGGTTGATTTTCGCACCGGCGAGGGTGGTGACTCCGGCGATGTCGAACAGGTTTTTGACAGCGAATGGTACGCCAGCTAAGGGGCCAGGGTTTTGATTGAGTGCGATCGCTTTATCGATTTTATCAGCATCAGCTAGTGCTGTATCAGCAGTGACAGTAGTAAAACAGTTGAGGGTTTTATCTTTAGCAGCTATACGTTCTAAAGCGGCTGTTACGACTGCTTTAGCTGTGATTTTACCAGTTTTGACAGCTTCTGCTGTAGCGAGGGCATCCTCTGGGTTTGACATATCTGGGTTCGTTTCCGGTTAAAAAAATCAAGGTTCAAACACTGGTGCAGATTCTATTTCCTCTGGCAAGTTAAATTCTGTAACAATTTGTGCGATCGCGGCTATCCTTTCAAAATTAGCGATCGCGCCGGGACGGTGTTCTGGGTTTAATGGTAGTTGGATTAGTTCGGCTGTGCGATCGACGTATTCTTCTATATTATTCATGGTTTAGTTATCCTCTTTCACTTCTTGGTTACTTATTAGTCAATGAAGTTAGGACTTACGATTGGGGATCGAGAAACCGGGTTTTTGAGATAATCTGTGGATAAGGGCGAAGTATTTTCGTCAAAAAACCCGGTTTCTTTGGTTGGGTGTGTAAGTCTTTTGAAGTATAAAACCAGTACGAAATCGACCACTTTTTATCCTAATTTACACATTAACAATTTCCCGCACCTTCCGCTCTAACTTCTCCTCAGCCATATCCAGGGAAGGCAAAGATAAAGCTTCAGCATCCATCAACTCTTTAACCTTATCAAAAATCAAAACTTCCACCTCCTCCCCATCCGTTAGTTTATCATAAAAATTAGGGTCAGTAAACCATTGCTCAAAAGCAACCTCTAACAAGCCATTTGGTGCTAGTAGAAAACGCCAATACTTAGAAACTCTATTGTCAACTATCTCAAACAAAGGCGCAGGATTTTGCATGGGATAATAGGTGTAGTTATCATCGCAAATATAATACCAAACATTCCCCTGCGACTCGTAAAAAGCATAAACAATATATTCCTTGCCAATTGTTAGGGCAAAATTTGTTTCTCGATCGTAATAAAATTCAGGTTTGAGGTAACTTTCAGGAAGATAATCACCTGAATTGGCAATACAGCAAACTTTCATAATTCTCCTGTTTACAGGTCTTTTTGTGCTGCTTTAGGATATGTCCGTTTAAACTTAAACTCAATAGTTTGACCAGTTTTGTTGTTTCTCAACCAATGGACTTCAACCATTGCTCCCTCAATTACTACTGTTTGGCTACTAGCCATTTTAACCCAGTCTCCTGCCTCACCTCCATAAATAGCCACTAGCCTGGGAGCATCTCTCAATGGCTTATCAGCACTGCCTAAAATTCGCTTGCCAAGAGTAGCTTTGGCATCTTGCATGAGCAGTTGCTCTTGCAAATTTCTCGGAGTCTCATCAGGAATAGCGCCTTGTGTCATAGCATAACAGATTCAGACATTCTTTGTCAAATACAAGAATCCTATATTTTCAGTTTAGGAAATTCAGTGTTCACATTTTATCTCGTTAACTTAAATAAATAAACGGTAAAATTTAGCAAATATTGAAGTTAGCACAATGATGTAAAAAACGTTCTGGAATATCTGTATTTCCTCCCCAGTGTAGGTGAAGATAAGAAGCGTGGACGTTATAAATTTGCCATCCTTCAGCAACCGCCGCAGTTTCTCCAAACTTACCATAACGCCACATTTGATAAAGAGGTGTATTAGGTTCTATGGTTAAAGACGATCGATGGAACTCGTGGCCGCAAACTTTCATGTTCGCAGATAACAACGGACTTTCTTGTAAAGCAATCGCTTGCCAATACCCCAAGGTTAATCTTTTACCCATCACCGCTGATGTCGGCAAAATCCCTACCATTTGCCAAGAATTGCCCTCAAAGTCTACAATATAATTGGACAAGTACATTAAACCACCACACTCGGCATAAGTTGGCATTCCAGCAAAAATAGTAGCTTTAATAGCATGGCGAAGTTGAAGATTATTGCTCAATTCTTGGGCGAAAACTTCGGGAAATCCGCCCCCAAAATATAACCCTTGAATGTCATCAGGAAGTTGATTATCTGCCAGAGGACTCCAGAATACTAATTCAGCACCTAGCTCTTGTAGTAAGTCTAAGTTATCTTGATAATAGAAGCTAAAGGCGCGATCGCGAGCTACCGCAATTCGCACTAATTTTTTTTGCTTTTCTACCTTGACAAATTGTGGTGAACAAGTAATACTTTTATTAGTGAGAGTGTAGCTATAATAAAGTTTTTCAGACCCCTCAATCCTAAAATTTGTGCGTGTAGCTAAGAGAGGCAAAAGTTGTTCCCAGTCAAAACAAATAGCCGCCAAATCAGCTAATTTGTCAATTAAAGAATTAAAATTACTCAATTCCTCGGTAGGAACTAAACCCAAATGCCGAGCTGGGATGGTAATATTGTCTTGGCGGCGTAAAACACCTAAAATCGGTAAATTTAGAGGTTCGAGAGCATCTTTGAGGAGTTCTAAGTGGCGATCGCTCCCGACTCGATTTAATATAATACCAGCAAACTTAAGTTTGGGATCGAAAGTGCGATATCCGTGCGCGATCGCAGCAACGGAACCAGACAAACTACTACAATCTATAACTAACAATACGGGCAAATCCAGCAATCGTGCAACATGAGCAGTTGAACCAACAGAAATCAAATCATCTTGTTCATCTTGTTCTTGTTCTTCCTCTTGTTCTTGTTCTTGTTCTTGTTCTTCCTTCTTCCTTCTTCCTTCTTCCTTCTTCCTTCGAGGAACCCCATCAAATAACCCCATTACTCCTTCCACTAAGGCAAATTCTGCATTTTGAATGTGACGGACAAAGCATTCCTGCACGTAAGATTCAGAAGTAAGAATTGGGTCTAAATTGCGACAAGGACGGTTTACGATCGCGGTGTGAAACATTGGGTCAATATAATCAGGGCCAACCTTAAAAGATTGAACCTTCAAACCACGACGTATTAAAAAAGCTAAAATGGCGATCGCAACTGTTGTTTTACCTGCGCCGCTACGTTCTCCGGCAATTACTAAAGCCATTTCTATTGATTTTTAATAGAAGTTAACTGTTAACAGTTAACAGATCGCCAATGGCAACATTACCACTACTAACGATCTTTGCTAAAACTCCCGTTTGTGCATGACCAAACTGTTCTTGTAGCAAAGATAAAAGAGGAAGATTGCGATCGCCAGTATATGGATCGACTTCAATATTAACACAGCGACCAATTTTGGCTGTCACTAAAATTCGCGCCTTTCCTAATTGAAATTCCTTTCCCACTAAGTTAAATTCTTCCCAAGCTGCAACCCCATCGATCACAATATTAGGGCGGAAGCGGCGAACATCTACCAAAGTCCCCGCAACTTCACTTAAGTTATTTAAAGTTGCTTGACTTAATATCGAAATATGCACTGGTTCGCGATCTGGATAGCGGGTTTCGCCGCTGCTATCACCGACTAAAAGCAAAGGGGATCTTGTTGGATGACGCGCTTCTTTAGTTGGTTCAATTGTGTTAATATATTTTGTGAAAAAGTCCCCAATTAATTTTCTCCCCGTTACTGTTTTCGTCTCTGCATTCAATACAGCAATTCCCTCACGATTCACTTGTAAAACCGCTGTTTCCGGTTCATACTGACATTTTAATGCTGCTAGAAGTGGCCAGTCATTTTGAACTGCAAAATGTTTTTTGCTCAACCAAGGTATATCTGCTAGTTCAGGCATTGTACCTGTATCCATACTGTCTGCAAACATCAAAGCAAAAGCGCGATCGCCTTTAATCCCATGTCCTTCTGTCAAAAAGACGCGATCGCACTCAGAAGGCGTTAACCCTTTAATAGGGTAAGAAAATAACTGTTTTACGGTTGTTTCTGTCATTTTTTTACTTACAGCTAGATTGATTAGATTGTCTTTAAACACTAGCTAACTTTGAGCTTTAGGTAATTGGGTATTATTACTTGCGATCGCATTACCAGCTAAGTTTTGCAAATAAATACCACCAACAACGATTAAAAACAAGACATAACTCACTGCTTGTACGAGATAGAGTTTATCTTTGTATCCAAACAGGGTTTTAAACAGGATACCAGGAAAGTGAGTATCCGGCAAGACATCAGTTGCATTCCAAACCATCGGCCCTAGAATACAGGAGTGAAGTTGAGCCACTCGATCTGAATAAAAACAGAGGGATTTTGCAGTTTGTTCAATTTGGGCATAAGCATTAACAGCTTTGTCTAAGTGGCCTAGCATAGATACCACTAAACCTGCTACAATTAAAAGCAAAAAGATGCCCATAAATTGGAAAAACTGGCGGAGATTAATTTTAACTCCCACTTTGAACAAAAGCACGCCTATTATCACTGCCATCACCAAACCTGCTACCGCCCCCAAGGCCGGAGTCAAACCTTGTTGAAATTTGGCAGCAACAAACAAAACAGTTTCAAATCCTTCGCGGAGGACGGCAATAAAAATTAAGGTAAATACTCCCCAACCTGCATTAGTATCTTCTTTTAAAGCTGCTGTAACTGCGCCTTCGACTTCAGCTTTTAGAAATCGTGCTTGTTGAGTCATCCAAATTAGCATCCAACTCAGCATAGCGATCGCAACTGCACCAAAGCTAGCTTCAAGTAATTGTTTGATAACCGCAGCATAAGGTCGATCGGAATTAGAAACTACTTGTAATAAGGAACTGAAGAACACCCCTACTAAACTGCTAGCAACAATTCCCACTCCCACCCCGCCATACACCCAAGAATTCAGATGACTTTTCTGAGCTTTTTGCAAGCAAGCTAGAACAATTCCTACCACTAAAGCCGCTTCCACTCCTTCGCGGAGAGTAATTACAAATGTTGGTATAGCTTCACTAATATTCATTTTTTGTTGGTTGTTGGTTGTTAGTTGTTAGTTGTTAGCGGTCAGTATCTTTTTAATGGCAACTAACCCCTAACACAGTTAACAGTTAACCGTTAACAGTTAACCGTTAACCGTTAACAGTTAACCGTTAACAGTTAACCGCTAACTAAAATCCCGCAACATTTTTTTGAGTTCAACTTGGTGTAGTTCTTCTTGACCAATTAGAGTTCGGGCAAATTCTTCCAAATAAACACTGGCATCATTCACAACATCTAATAGCTCTTTATAGATGCTAAGCGCTTTTTTCTCATGGTTGAGACTCTCTTCTAAAAGGTCTCTTATTGAGTGTTTATAAGTTTCCTCAATGGGAGCAATTTTCTGGCTAGGATGCCCTTCTAAACCAGTAAGGATTTCTCCTACCTGTTGAGCGTGAAGCAAGGATTCACTTGCTTGACCCTGAAAAAATTGCACGATGGGAATTCGGTTTGGCCCTGTCACCATCAGTGCATAGTGAGTATAGCGCACGACACCTGCTAGTTCGCATTCCATAATGGCAATTAGCAGGTCGGTGGTTTTTTTGTGGTCAAGTTCTTTCATTTTTTGTACTTGGTATTAGAAGGCAAGAAAAATCAATTTGGGATGTCAGGACTTGTTACGATCTAAGAGTATACAGAAGTTACTATATCAGTGGCGATCGCACACAGTCAAGTTTTTGTCAGTATAGCAACCGCCAAGACGGTTAGGACTATCTTGATTGCCGAAACCCTTGCTATTATTACCTCATCCTTCTTCCTTCTTCCTTCTTCCTTCTTCCTTCTGCTATATTAAAACAGGGCGGTTTTCTTTTTCCAAAATTGAATCACCCTATTTCCACAAAATCCATGTACAAGCCACTCCTAATGGCAGTGTAAATAGTGTGGGTAATTCGTGATATTCCGCTACTATAATATTTGGTTAAAGGCGAGTTTTCCTTCAGCTAAGCGCAGCTCGCTAACGCATATATGCTAAATTCCCAGTAGCGATCGCTAAAAACGAAAATTATTTGCATTAAGTATGCTAAAACTATCAAGCTAATCTATATAAATTCTCAATATTTTTTTAATAATTGGTTAAAATAGCGTTGTGCCTTCAGAGCACGATCGCGTCTTATGCCTGGGGAAGAATAGCGATCGCCTGGCTCAAAAATCAAAGGCCCCCCCAGAGTAGTAAGTTTGTCAGCCAGGTCTTTTATACCTCTGGTAGAAGGATTGAGGGAGTTTTAGAGATAATTTAGATATAAAGTGGGTAAAATTGGCAACAAATCTTAAGACTTATGCCCTCTCTATCCGCAGCCAAATACAATGAAGGTCGCCGTATTCAGCACGAAATCCTACGATCGCCAGTTTCTCAAAGCCGCCAACGAGAAACACGGACACGAGTTAGTATTTTTAGAACCGCGCCTGAACTTGGAAACTAGCATCTTAGCTGCTGGATTTCCCGCCATCTGCATCTTTGTCAACGATTTACTGGATGCGACAACCTTAGCTGCGATCGCCAACAAAGGAACCCGCTTAATCGCCCTCCGATCCGCTGGATTCAATCACGTAGACTTAAATGCCGCCCACGATCTAGGCCTTTCTGTTGTGCGAGTACCCGCTTATTCTCCATATTCCGTTGCCGAACATACCGTTGGCATGATTTTAGCCCTCAACCGCAAAATTCACCGCGCCTACAACCGAGTCAGAGAAGGTAATTTTGCCCTCGAAGGTCTTTTAGGTTTCGACCTACACGGGCGAACAGTCGGCATCATTGGTACTGGTAAAATTGGAGCACTGACAGCCAAAATTTTGAGCGGATTTGGCATGAAACTGCTAGGATACGACGTTTTCCAGAATCCTCAATGCCTAGAGCTAGGAATGGAATACATTTCCTTGGCAGAACTCTTTGCGGCCTCTGACATTATCAGCCTTCACTGCCCGCTCACCCTAGAAACATATCACCTAATCGGTGAGGAAGCTATTGCTCAAATGAAAGATGGCGTGATGCTGATCAATACCAGTCGCGGCGCTCTAATTGATGCCGCAGCCGCAACAAAAGCCCTAAAATCCGGTAAAATCGGCTATCTCGGCTTAGATGTCTACGAGCAAGAAAGCGATCTGTTCTTTGAAAACTTATCTGAGCGCGTGATTCAAGATGATGTGTTTCAACGCCTGCTTACCTTCCCCAACGTGCTGATTACTGGCCATCAAGCTTTCTTTACCGAAGAAGCTTTGAAAAATATTGCCGAGACAACTCTAGCCAATATTACCGACTTTGAACAACAGCGCCCTTGTGCTAATAAACTCAAAGTCGAGCCGTTGGTGAAATAAGTCAAAGCTGCAACTGGCGACAGTTGCCATTGTTGGGAATTGACTAAGATCGTTATTTTTTCTTGCAATTTTGTAAGCTCTGCCTTAGTCTCATCTATAGCTGCATAATTAACAACAGTTTGGTAATGTTGCGGCTGTGATGCTAATTTTCAAACAATTAGATTGGCAGCAATTCTTATTTTGTCAGTCCACGTCGTAAGTGAGGAAGTATAAAATGACTCAAGCTAACTCTTCTGGTGAAACTGAATTAAAAACTGCAACGGCTGAAGTAGAGGTCAACCTCGAAAAACCCGGAGCCATAGCTCTACTGCCTTCCGGAAACGACTCAGCCGCTCAGTTGCAGCAGATCAAGAACCAAGTGATATCTGTTTTGTCGGAACTGCCAACTTATGTATCCAGTTTTTTTCAAGAATACCAAAAACCGATTATTACTATTGGTTTGATTGCAGCAGGCGGCATCACGATTAAAGTAACTCTGGCGGTACTAGATTCGCTTAACGATATTCCTTTGCTATCTACAACTCTTGAGTTAGTTGGTATGGGTTATAGTGGTTGGTTTGTTTACCGCTACTTGCTTCGCGCCTCTAACCGCCAAGAGTTGATGGCGGAAATTGAATCTTTCAAAGAAGATATTCTCGGTAAATAACTTAACAGTTAACAGTTAACTGTTAACTGTTAACGTTTAACTTTGACCGCAAACTTTTTGCAGGGTGGCAGTGAAATCGGGGTAGGAGATCGAGGCGGCTTCGGCGCGGTGGATGGCGGTAGTGCCAGAAGCGTTGAGGGCCGCGATCGCGAGGCTCATAGCAATTCGGTGATCTGTGTAGCTATCCACGTCTGTACCCGTCAAAACACTGCCCCCAGTGATTTCTAAGCCATCGGGCAATTCTGTAATCTGGGCTCCCATGCGGTTGAGCTGGGTTGCTATGACAGCCAGGCGATCGCTCTCTTTCACCCGCAACTCCGCCGCATCCCTAATTACTGTAGTTCCTTGGGCAAATACTGCCGCCACCGCTAAAATCGGGATTTCGTCAATCAAGCGGGGGATTAGATCGCCTGAGAGGGTGCAACCTTTCAATTGTGCGCAATTGCGCACAAAAATATCGGCAACAGGTTCGCCAGCTACCACCCGCTGATTTTGTAGCTGAATATCGGCTCCCATCATCGCCAAAGCTTCTAAAATGCCAGTACGGGTAGGATTAACACCCACGTTTTCAATAGTTAGCTCAGAACCGGGGACAATAGCCGCCGCTACCAGCCAAAAAGCAGCGGAACTTATGTCACCAGGGACAAATACAGATTGACCTTGCAGTTTTGCTGGGCCCGTTACCGTAACGCTACAAGTTTCAGGATCGACACTGACTTTAGCTCCAAAGGCTTGCAGCATTCGTTCGCTGTGATCGCGAGACAGAGCTGGTTCTGTGACTGTAGTTTCTCCCTCTGCCATTAAACCAGCCAGAAGAATGCAGGATTTAACTTGAGCTGAAGCGATGGGAGAATGGTAGTGAATCGGTTTTAGCTGCTGTCCGAGCACAGCTAAGGGTGCTAGAGAACTACCTTCTCTTCCCCAAATTTGAGCTCCCATTTGCAAAAGCGGTTTAACAACGCGGGACATAGGGCGCGATCGCAGAGAATTATCCCCTGTCACCGTAAAAAATCGTCCGGGGTGAGACGCTAAAATCCCGATCATTAACCGCATCGTGGTACCAGAATTCCCAGCATCCAAGAGATCGGCCGGCTCTCGCAACTCACCGAGTCCAAAACCTTTCACCCGCACTAATTCGGCATTGAGTACAGAAATTTCGGCTCCCATCAGCGAGAAACATTTGGCAGTGCTGCGAGGATCTTCTCCTAAGAGCAGTCCCTCAATAGTAGTTTCCCCAGAGGCGATCGCACCTAACATCAAAGCTCGGTGAGAAATTGACTTATCCCCCGGAACTCGGATGCTGCCTTGCAGCGACAAGCCCGATGTGGGTTTTTGAATTATTAAAGTTTCATTTTCAGCGGTTTTCGCAGTGACGATGACTGGTGGCATTGAGATAAACTGGGATGGGACTGCGTTAGCTATCCTACCGCTTTCCCAGTCATTAGTCAGTTGTCGGGTGTATTTTATTACTTTTCCTTTCCTAGTTGCCAGCGATCGCTAATGACTTTTGACTGATGGCTAAATTACCCCAAATACTCTCAAAACTTTATGCTGACGCATCACCGCAAGCCTGTAAGTCTTTCCCTGGTATCCACAGACTTACCGCTATGGTCAGTCGTTGAAACTGCTGCCACCCTCTATCAAAAAGACCGCGAACGGTTCCACTTGCTATTACACGAACCAGCAATTATTGACAAGGAACCTCAAGGAACTACTTCCCAGGATGTCGCTACCTTGCCACCAGCGACCAAACCCCGACTGTTATGGCTAGAGGTTTCGCCTTACCGAATAATTATGACGATGCAAGGAAATGGCAATTACAGCTATCGCCATCTTTGGGAGCGGGGGATGTACGGTCTGAGTCGCTATTGGCTCCAGAGCGATTCACTGGTGACTCCCGGACAGTTACGACTGCGTAATTTCACTCGCCAATTGATTTTGACAGGCCGACCTTTACCGGAGCATCTGCGATTGGAATATGAACTGTGGTCGGAAAAAGTACAATTGGGGTACTATGTTTTAAATTTAGAAATTCATCATTGAATTTGATTTATCGCGGTTTTTAGTTGCATAGATACAAGGGTAGTAGCTAATTCCTAATCGCTCATTAAAAGTATATAGGTAAGAGCAAACCCTACTTAATTGAAAACTGCTATAATCGGTAACTTTACTCCCCCCAGCCTGCTTTGGCTTTGGGGGTGAGCTAAAATCTCAAATCCCCAATCGGTTCAGCAACTAATATTGACCGCCCCACGTCGTTAATTACTATAGATTGCTTCTGAGGAGATAATTTACCATGTTTACTTCTAATAAATGGCGATCGCAAGCTGTGGCAATATTAGCGCTAGGTATCGCAGTGGGAACCGCAGCACCGAGTGTTGTGCTTGCTCCGGCTGTGGCTCAACGTACTTCTCAATACTCTGCGGGCATAGTGAGCGCAGGTACGGTAATTCCTGTTAACTATGAAAAGGATAAAATTATTGTCACTGCTGATGAAACTGCGCCATTAACTCTCACAGTCGCGCAAAATATTAGATCGTCTCAAGGTAGGGTATTAATTCCTTCTGGCAGTGAAATTTCCGGTCAATTGCAACCTGCTAGAAGAGGCTCACAATTTGTTGCTAAAGAATTACTTATAGGGCGCAAACGGTATCGCCTTGATGCCGTCTCCAGAGTTATTACTAGAACTGAAAGTGTAGAGCGGGGAGCTAATGGAGGTTCGATTGTCAAAGGTGCGGCAGTTGGGGCTGCTGCTGCTGCTGCAATCGCAGGCATTACTGGAGACAAAGCGATCGCGACTGAAGAAGTCTTAGGGGGTGCAGGTATCGGCGCGATCGCAGGTGTATTACTCGGTCGTAAAAAAGTTGATGTTGTCGTTATTCGCCCCGAACAAGACTTAGAATTGAGAGTGCGCTCGGAACTTGTACTGCGCTAATATAGAGAGTTTTGAATTAACGATACTCGCACTGGGAGCAACCTATGAGCTTAAGAGAACGCATTGACGCTGATATCAAAACCGCGATGAAATCTAAGGAGAAAGTGCGGTTGGAAACAGTTAGGAGCATCAAGAAAGTTTTGCTGGAAAAAGAAGTTAGTGCCCGCCCCGAAGCGCTGACAGAAACCCAAGAAATGGAAGTTTTGGTGCAAATAGCGAAGCAGCGGCGAGACTCCATTGAGCAGTACAGCAAAGCTGGCCGCGAGGATTTAGTCCAACAGGAGGCGGCTGAACTCGCTATTATTGAAGAATATTTGCCTGCACAGATGTCTGATGCTGAGGTGAGTGCCATCCTTGATGAGATTATTGTTGCTGTGGGCGCAACTTCTGCTAAGGATACCGGTAAGGTGATGGGTGCGGCAATGCAGCAGCTTAAAGGCAAGGCAGATGGCAAGAAAATTCAAGAGATGGTCAAAGCAAAGCTAACTTAGCATTAAATTGACAAAAAAACGCGATCGCACTCTAGTTTACCAAAGGGCGATCGCGCCCTCAAAATCCACTTTACTCAGGAAGTAAATTAGCATCAGGAGAAACACCAGGCTGCTCGCTAGGTGGCGGCGGTTCCACAGCAGCAGGAGCTTCCTGAGCAGGCGGCGCAGGTTCAGGTTCAGGCGGTGGAGGTGAATATTCCTGTGGTGGGGGTGAATAGGGTTCCGGTTGCGGCGCGGGAGGTGAATAAGGTTCCTCTCGCTGAGCTGGAGCGGGAGCTGGCGGCGAATAAGGCTCCTCTTGCTGAGCGGGAGCTGGCGGCGAATAAGGTTCCTCTTGCGGCGCAGGAGCTGTATATTGAGCCGCAGGTTCTGCTGTTGGTGGGGGTGGGGATAGGGCATCGCGTTGTGCCGCCCAACGAGCGATCGCACCTTGAGCTTCCGAGTATAGCGCTCTGTTAGAGCGGATCTGACCAGCTATACTGATTGCAGAGCCCAGACTTCCTTGAGCTGCA
>DATGYA010000380.1:0-2303 GCA_035298405.1 Kamptonema sp.
GACATCAATGGTGCCAGTACCTGTAGCGGGATCGAAAATTCCTGCTTCTTTAGCTAACAGCAGAACTTCGAGGATGTCGCTAACATCATGGCTCATGCTGATGACATAAGTTTGGCAAATTTCAACTCCAAACTCTTGCTGCATTTGCCGCAAAATGCGGAAAGTCTCAATCGTCTCGCAAGTTCTTGCTGAGAAAGGCAATTCTGCTGGGATTAGAGGGCGACGGGTTTGGAGTTCCGTAGCTAACCAGAGTGATCGCTCTGCTTCGGAGAGTTCATTATAATGCTTAGGCAGAATTTGCAAATATTCGGCAATTTCCGCCAGAGCATCAGAATGAACAGACGACTCTTGGCGGATATCCAAGTGAGCTAAATTAAAGCCATAAATTTCCACTTGGCAGATCAGATTTTGCAAGTCGCGACAACTCAAACCTGTTTCCACCAAATTGCGTTCAATTAGCTGTAATTCTGCCAAAAAGTCAGCACCAGAGTGATAAAGTCCCACCAGCCCTGGATTTTGAGAAAGAGCTTCCCGTTCCCTTTGTAACTCATCTCCTTTATATAAACGCCAATTGCGATCGCGCGTATTTTCCAACCGCTTGATCACGTAAGAAAGCTTCAAACGATAAGGTTCCTGGCGATAGCGAATCGCCCAGTCATCGTACACTTCTTGGATTTCTAACTTATCGCGATCTAGAGACTCCAACAATTCCGGCAAAACATCGCTCCAGTGCAGCGACAAACTCAATAATTCGCTCAGCCGCTTCACCGCACCGATGTACTTCTCCAGCACCAAATGGCGCTGATAGCAAGACGTTTGCCAAGTAATTTTCGGAGTCACAGAAGGATTCCCATCTCGATCCGAACCTACCCAAGAACCAAACTTGCAAAAATTGTACTTTGGCGGCTTCAAATAAGGAAAAGAAGCGTGCAAAGCTTGCTTAAAGCGGTGGTAGAGTTGCGGAATCGCATCAAAAAGCACCTCTTCAAAATAGTGCAGAGTGTAGTCCACCTCATCAAGCACGCTCGGCTTGAACTGGTGCAACTCATCAGTGCGCCACCACAAACGAATTTCCTCCATTAGTTGCTCTTCCAGCGCTTGCGCTTCCCAGGAAGAAACTAAATAAGGATTCGTCTCGCCTGTCCCCCGAACATCAAAGTTTTCCTCTACTTGATCGAGTTGTTGCAGGATTTTAGCAATCCGCCGCTGCTTAGTGCGGATCGTGTGGCGGACAATTTCCGTCGGGTGAGCAGTAAACACCAGCCGGATGTCCAAATTATCAATCAAGCGTTGAATTTGTTGGGAAGGCACATTCAGCCGTCGTAACATCGGGAATAGATGATGGAACGTCCCTAAGTCCCGCGAGTTATTGCTGCTTTCCTCAACTTGAGCTGTAAAGCTTTGAAAACTTTCCTCTATAATGTTCTGGCTGGCAGAGTTCCGCGACTTAGCAAACGCCATTCCACCGGCACCGGTGCCGCTGACATAAGCTAGTTGTTGGTCTCGCTGTTCGTAGTGCTGCTCGACAATGTTGATGAGCTGGAAGTAGAGAGCAAAAGCGCGAGCCGCACGGATTGCCGCATTCAGGTCAAGCTTTTCAATGAGCTGCAAGACATTAGACTCTAAAAAGTGAGGACCCTGACCATCAGGGCCGTTCATCGATCGCATCTGCTGAATCAAATCAACCAGTTCTTGACCGCACTCTTGTCGCAGCACTGACTCCCACAAGTCCTCTACGATTTTCAAGCGATTACGCAGAAACAGGTCTGAGGTAGCAAACGGGACAGGAGGCGAAACTGCTGATGATGTAGTGATGGCCTGATCTGACGGATGGAGGACTGAACTCATGGGGTCTGTTCCTCAATAGCTGCGGATATTCCTGTTAATTGTACAGTTAACGGTTAAAAGTTAACTGTCAACGGTTAACAGTTAACTGTCCCTAAGAGTCTTCGTGTGGGAAGTTAAGGACAGGGAGGCGATCGCCCCGAAACAATTCCTCACTAGATGAGCCTATTGAAGCCAATACCTCAGCCGCTGCTCGGCCGGCCAACAGCCCAACGAGTAAAGGTACAGTCGCAAAGCTCAATATAATATCGGAGGGAATTTGTAAATTGGGGATCTGAGACGGTTTGGTTTCTGGTAAAGTTTGCCGAAATGACTGCATAAAATAAACCTTAAGAGTGTTTTTAATTTTTAGTCTAATCCCGATTGATAATTAAGTGTGCAAAAATACACTCGTGTTGTGCTATCTCTAGGAAACAAAATCACCCTTGACGAAATCAAAAGCCCCATGTTGAATGCGA
>DATGYA010000381.1:0-10465 GCA_035298405.1 Kamptonema sp.
CTGACGGGGTGACAACCCCGTCAAAATCCTGATAAAATCAAGGACATAGCCCTCAAACCCCTCTGAAAAAATGGCAACTTATTACGTCTAATTCTCATTAATTCAGTAACTATTTCTTGGCAAAACTCCATTCCCACCACCCAAGATTGACCGTATAATCCAATCCAAAAACTGCTATGACGGCGATGCGATCGCCTGTACTCAGTAACACGACCGATGTATTTCTGAATTCCCATAAGCTTGAGCTTACGTCCCTGTAAAATAGCGCAACTGTAAGCCAAAGCTATTAATAAAATTAAACTATTTAGGCGGTCATTACAAGCATGACTTTTTTCTAAATTGTAGCCTCCTGTTTTACAGTCTTTAAACATGGCTTCGATACCACTTCGACATTTGAACGCTGATACAGCTTTTTTAAAACTCCCTATATTTGTGAGCAAATACCAGCCTTCATCTTCACCACTATCCCGATATTTGCGTCGCCAATAACCGGCGATATCAAACTTACCAAATCCTTTTTGCTTTGTGACTTTAACTTCCCTGAAATAAAAGCTAGTTCCCGGTACTAAACCACACTCACTTAAGCGCTTAAATCCCTCTTCCTCTTCTTGAATATATCGCCCCTGTTTTACTCTCAAAACAAACGTTACATTCTTTTCGCAGAGCCAACTTGCCAGTTTCACGCTCCCAAATTCTCTATCTCCCAATACCACAAGTTGATAATTTTTTAGCAACTTCAGAATCGGTCGAATTAATAGCTGTTGTTCTTGGAGGTTACTACTCCCTCGTTTTGATAATATTTGCCAGTATAACGGTAAGGCTCTGCGCTCCCAAATCAGACTAATCACAAAGATATTTTTGTCCCGCCACTGCGTGCGATCGATAGCAATCATTAACTGTTTCTTCTTTTTGAAATGAATTCTTAAGATATATTTAATCAGAGGAAACCAAAGCTTCTCAATCTTGAGGATTGGCAATTTGAGAAATCTTTGAATCCCACGTCGTCGGCTCTCAAACATGATCGGGTATGGCATCAATGTCGCCAGAAATTCAATACTTACTTGTTTATGAACTTGGAGTAGAAAAACTAAAATTGTCAGAGTTAAGTATTCGGTCTTTTTGAGTTGCTGTTGGAAACAAATTTGGTAAGATGAAGGTAGCATTTTTAATAGATGGGGCTTCTTGACAATACTGACCCCATCTTTTTTTATCATAAATCGGTCTAACTTGCTTCAGCTAAGAGTTTTGACGGGGTTGTCACCCCGTCAGATCCAGCGGTCTTTTAGATTCTCATCAGGAATAGTTAGTTGTTAGTGGTTAGTTGTTAGTTGTTATACCAAATTCTGGTTTACTACCACCTTTATTAATTGGTATTAATTGGCGGTTGAAACCGCTACTACACAAACGAAGTCCGCCTGCGCGGACTAAGAAATCAGGAGATATTTAAGCCAGATTTGGTATTAGTCGTTCATTAGACCTTTTACACAAATCTGTCAACCTAATTAGTCCGCGTAGGCGGACTTTGTTTGTGTAGCCGCGATTTCAATCGCCGGGATCTTTTGGCTAACAACGAACAACGAACAACGAACAACGAACAACTAACAACTAACAACTAACCACTAACAATTTAAAACGAATAATCCTGAATTGCTTTCACATCTAATGAGTGAGACTTCAGCGAACGAATGGCGGCCGCTGTCGCTTTTGCACCAGCAATTGTGGTAATGATCGGGATTTTATATGCCAAAGCAGTACGGCGAATAAAAATTCCATCGGCCCGCGATTCTTCACCAGAAGGAGTAGTAATAATTAGTTGGATTTTCTCATTTTTAATGGAATCCAACAAATTTGGTCGTCCTTCGTGAAGTTTCAACTCTAAACCAACCTTCAGACCTTGTTCTAGCAAAACCTTGCGGGTTCCGTGAGTTGCTACTACTTTAAAACCTAACTCCAAGAATTCTTTGACAACTGGAACAACTGCGATTTTATCCCGTTCCCGCATTGAAACTAACACTGTTCCCGATAGTGGTAAAACCTGTCCTGCACCTAATTGAGCTTTAGCAAAGGCTTTACCAAAATCTGTGTCAATACCCATTACTTCGCCTGTAGAGCGCATTTCGGGCCCTAACAGGGTATCAGTTCCGGGGAACTTCGCAAAGGGTAAAACCGCCTCTTTTACCGCAACGTGAGGGGGAATAATTTCTTTAGTAAATCCTAAATCTACCAAAGTTTTACCAGACATCACTCGCGAGGCAATTTTAGCTAGCGGTACTCCAATTGCTTTCGATACAAAGGGTACTGTCCGAGAAGCGCGGGGATTAGCTTCAATGATGTAAACTTGTTCGCCTTGAACAGCAAATTGGATATTCATTAATCCGATTACTTTTAAAGCTTTTGCGAGGTCAATTGTCCAGCCACGAATTGTTGCTAAAACGGTAGGTGAAAGTGTTTGAGAGGGAATGGAACAAGCGGAGTCCCCTGAGTGAATACCCGCTTCTTCGATGTGTTCCATAATCCCGCCGATGACGACATTGCCAGTAATATCTGCGATCGCGTCTACATCCACCTCGATCGCATTCTCTAAAAATTTGTCAATCAAAATCGGGTGATCTGGTTCGACATGGACGGCGAACATCATGTACCGTTCTAATTCTACATCAGAATAGACGATTTCCATTGCCCGTCCGCCTAATACATAACTCGGCCGCACTACCACTGGATAGCCAATGCGTTGAGCTACTATTAAAGCATCCTCAAAACTGCGGGCCATACCGTTAGCCGCCTGTTGAATGTTCAACTCCCGCAGGATTTTTTCAAATCGTTCTCTGTCTTCCGCAGTGTCGATAGAATCAGGGGAAGTTCCCCAAATTTTTGTCTTGACTGAAGGATGGTTAGTCAGAGATTTTTGCAGAGGAACTGCTAGTTTTAGCGGTGTTTGTCCGCCAAACTGAATAATAACTCCCTCTGGATCTTCGGCTTCGATGATGTTAAGAACATCTTCTTTAGTCAAAGGTTCAAAATAGAGGCGATCGCTAGTATCGTAGTCCGTCGAAACTGTCTCTGGGTTCGAGTTAACCATGATGGTTTCAAACCCGTCATCACCCAAAGAGAAGGAAGCATGACAACAACAATAGTCAAACTCAATCCCCTGTCCAATCCGGTTTGGCCCGCCGCCTAAAATCATCACCTTTCGCTTCTCGGAAGGCAAAACTTCCGACTCTGGAGTTAAACTGTGAGCAGCAGCAGAAATTTGCTTTTGTTCGTCGCCTAATTCCCAGATTGCCGCGCCTAATTCATAGGTAGAATAGTAATAAGGGGTAAAGGCTTCAAACTCAGCCGCGCAGGTATCAACGGTTTTGTAAATCGGAATTACGCCTAACTGTTTGCGGTAGGTACGGACTTCATCTTCTGTGGTTTTTTGGGCGTAAGCAATTTGGCGATCGCTAAATCCTAATTGCTTGATTTCAAACATTAAGTCTTTCGTCAACTGTTTTAGTGGCGTGCGTTTCAGGAACTTCTCTGTTTCGAGTAACTGCACAAATTTATCCAGAAACCAATGGTCAATTCCTGTAAGTTCGTAGATTTCTTCTACTGTCATCCCCATCATCATTGCGTGGCGGACAGTAAAGATTCTTTCTGGATTTGGTGTCCGCAATCCGGCACGAATTTGTTCTAGGGAAGGTAACTTTTCTTGTTTGTCGCAACCCCAACCAGCGCGACCAGTTTCTAATCCTCGTAATGCCTTTTGGAAGGATTCGCAAAACGTCCGTCCAATTGCCATCACTTCCCCGACTGACTTCATTTGTGTCGTCAAAGTTGGTTCGGAACCGGGGAACTTTTCAAAGGCAAAGCGAGGGATTTTTGTCACCACATAATCGATAGTGGGTTCAAAGGATGCGGGTGTTTTCTTGGTGATGTCGTTAGGGATTTCATCCAAACTGTAACCTACTGCTAATTTCGCTGCCATTTTAGCAATAGGAAAGCCCGTTGCTTTCGAGGCTAAAGCAGAGGAACGACTAACGCGGGGGTTCATTTCAATCACAATGAATTCGCCGTTAACGGGATTAACAGCAAATTGAATGTTAGACCCGCCAGTTTCTACGCCAATTTCGCGGATAATTTTAATTGAGGCATCGCGAAGGCGTTGATATTCTTTGTCCGTGAGGGTTTGGGCCGGGGCGACAGTAATCGAATCTCCGGTGTGAATGCCCATCGGATCGAGGTTTTCGATGGAACAGATAATGACTACATTATCTGCTAAATCCCGCATTACTTCTAATTCGTATTCTTTCCAGCCAATTAAAGATTGTTCGATCAAAATTTGCGAAACGGGGCTAGCATCGATGCCGCCTTGGGCCATTTCTTCAAATTCTTCTTGATTATAAGAAATGCCGCCACCTGTGCCACCCATTGTGAATGCCGGACGAATAATTAAGGGGAAACTGCCGATTTCGTGACCGATCGCCCTGGCTTCATCGAGATTACAAGCAATTCCTGAAGGGCAAACGGGAACGCCGATTCGCGCCATTGCTTCTTTAAATAGCAACCGATCTTCTGCCATTTCAATTGCTGGCAATTTCGCACCAATTAATTCAACGCCGTATTTTTCCAAAACGCCGTTTTTAGCAACGGCAACTGCTAAATTGAGTGCTGTTTGACCGCCCATTGTTGGTAAAATGGCTTGAGGTCGTTCTTTAGCGATGATTTTCTCAAGGATTTCTGGGGTTAAGGGTTCGATGTAGGTGCGTTCGGCAGTTTCTGGATCGGTCATAATGGTGGCAGGATTGGAGTTCACTAGCACCACTTGAAACCCTTCTTCTCGCAAGGCTTTGCAAGCTTGCGTGCCCGAATAGTCGAACTCGCACGCTTGGCCTATGACGATAGGGCCAGAACCAATCAGCAGTATTTTTTTTAAGTCTTGGCGGCGGGGCATAGGTTGGTATCGTTAGTTGGACAGGATTCACGCTAAGTCCAAACTATTTTAAGCCCTAGTGTCAAAACCGTGTTATGCAATACAAAGTCTATGTTATCTTTTGCTGCTGAAACAGATAAGGATGTACCTGCGATTCGGGCTTTGCTGATAGCGGCTTTCGGCGGGATCGGTGAGGCGGATCTTGTCGAGGTAATCCGCAATTACCCCAATTTTATCCCTGAATTGTCGCTGGTGGCGCGGGAGGATGGGGAGGCGATCGCGCATATTCTGTTTACCAGTCTCGCTATTGAAGGGCGCGATCGCGCATTTCCAGCCCTCGCCCTCGCCCCCCTAGCAGTCGCCCCACAACGCCAAAGACAAGGCATTGGTACTCAGTTGGTAGAACTTGGTTTATCAAAATGTCGCGAGTTGGGTCACGGTATTGTTGTGGTTGTAGGTGAACCCGAATATTATCAGCGTTTTGGGTTTCAGAGGGCGAGTCAATTTGGTTTAACTCCTTCCTTGGAATTACCCGATGAGGTGTTTATGGTGGCAGAACTCTATCCCGGCGCTTTGAAGGACGTTAGCGGCTTAGTACGCTATCCAGCATATTTTGATGGAGTTTGAGGGTTAAGATGTAAAATCATTCTAAATTCTAAATCTAAAATCTGTATGCCCAGAACTCCTAATGAATTTGTCGTACACCTGATGATAGAAGGCGGCCACCAGCAAGAGGTGCGTTTCGGTACGCTGCAAGATTTTCAGAAGTGGTACAGCGGCGTGATTGTACCCAAATTTGACTCTAAAGAATTTGTTAACGTGCCGATGAAAAATCGGGAAAATGAGTATATGGTGGTTCGCCCTGGTAGCGTGCTCGCGATTCGTGTGGAACCTGTTTATAGTTCTAGGCCTGATTTTTCAGACATAGACGAATAAGGCAAAATCTCTCTAACTTAGGTCGAATAATACTTATGCCTTATTCTATATTCTCGCTGGGCCGCCTGTTCGCTTGTGGCTGCCTGTTTCCTGTTGCCTTATCTTTAGCTGTTGTTGCTGATGTTCCGCCGCTACAACGGATGACTCCCGATCGTTTGGATGTTGCTAGTGGGTCGGATATTTTAGGTTTAGACGGTCAAATTTGGGGGGAGGCGGGTCAGCCGGGAGATAAGCGATCGCTTCTAACTGCTATTGATTATAGTTTGGCCTATTTGCGATCGCCCAAAGCTGCTGCTGCTTATCAGAAATATCCTGTAGCCGGAATTACGCGCGATCGCGTTCGTCTTTCTTTGGAACGTTTTCGCCAATTAGTTGTTAGTTCTAATTCTCCTGCACAATTGCAAGCATCTGTCAAGCGAGAATTTGTATTTTATCAAGCAGCCGGCAAAGATGGCAAGGGAACTGTGGGTTTTACCGGCTATTTTGAGCCAATTTACCGCGCTTCGCGGGAACCGACGGCGGAATATCGCTATCCCCTTTATCGCTTACCTCCTAATTTAGCCTCTTGGCCGAAACCGCACCCGACGCGGTTACAGTTGGAAGGGGCGGATGGTTTGGGCGCAACGCAATTGCGGGGGTTAGAATTAGTTTGGTTGCGCGATCGCTTTCAAGCTTTTTTAGTTCACGTTCAAGGTTCTGCTAGGTTGCAATTAACTGATGGCAATGTGATGACTGTTGGTTATGCTAGCAAAACCGATCGCCCTTATACTGGAGTGGGCAGAGAATTAGTTAAAGATGGAAAATTTACTTTAGAAGAGTTGACTTTAATTAGGCTTACTCAATATTTTAAACAATTTCCTGGGGATATGAATAAGTATTTGCCCCGCAATGAAAGTTTTGTATTTTTCAGGGAAACAAACGGTGCGCCAGCGACGGGTAGTTTAGGTTTGCCTGTGACTCCTGAACGTTCTATTGCTACGGATAAATCTTTGATGCCTCATGGTGCTTTAGCCTTGATTAATACTCGGCTTCCTTATCAGAATCAAGAGGGTAAATTAGAGCAAGTTGCTGTTAGTAGATATGTGTTAGATCAGGATACTGGGGGAGCGATTAAAGGGCCTGGGAGAGTGGATGTTTTTATGGGTACGGGAGATTTAGCGGGGGATAGAGCGGGGTTAATTAATGCTACTGGGGAGTTATATTATTTGATTTTGAAGTAGTATAAGGAGTATAAGGATCTGGGCTTATGCAAAGAAACCGGGTTTCTTAGAAAAATCTTCATTTGGAAACTAGAAATCTACAAAGAAACCCGGTTTCTGGCGAGACGTGCATAAGTTATGAAGATATAATCCGAAGTATTGATTCCCATGCTACCAGCCATTAGCCATTAGCAGATATACCTCTACCTTTCTCCATTTTCTGTTAAGAGTCTTACTGCCTGTTGCAGTCCTGCTTCATCCACTGTTAGCATGGATATTTCCAGTAAGACCTTAGTAAATTCCGCCACAGGTATAGTAGATAATGAAGAGAGAAGTGCTGCTATTTCCGGGGTCATTTCTCCAAATCGTGTTCGCAGAAAATTTGCTAAAATTAAGCGTTGTTGTTCTTGTCTTCCTTGTTCGATACCTTGTTCGATACCTTGTTCGATACCTTGTTCGATACCTTGTTGAATACCTTGTTCGATACCTTGCTCGATACCCTGCTGTTTGGCCAGTTGCAATTGTTCTTGAAAAAGTGGTGCGATCGCCATAATTAACTCCCGATCTTCTGTGTCTAATTGCTGTTCGTTATCAGTTACTAAGTTCGATTGTAACCGATATAATAATTCTAGCGCATTAATTCGCATCGGGTCATCCAATGCGAGGCTGCTCAACTGTGCGATCGCTCGCTGTTGTACTCTATCCCTACCCAAAATTCTCAACCATAGCGTTTGGGGAGTTTCTGGCAAGGCGTGGATCGCGACTATGGCGGTTCGCAAATATTCCCCTAAAAAATAAATTCCCTGCATCCAATTATCGTTGTCGGGTGTGGCATTAAACCCATCTAACAATACTTTTGATGCTGTGGGGGTGAGTATCCACAGTTTGGGCATTTCTGCTTCTTCGCAGCGGGTATTTTGTCTTCTAGCTAGTCGTTCTAATTCGCCTCGGACATCCCATAATTTACTCAGACAACTACAAACTTCGCTGACGCTTACTGGGTTGCGAAATGGCTCAAAAATTGCCGTTGCTGTTGCCATTCTTCCTAAGATTCCCAGGGTTTCTACATATTCTGGGGTAACGGTAGTGGGGGTAAAGTAAACATCTATTTCGCGGACTTCGGAAGTGACATCACGACCAATATTAACAGTGCCTATTGGTGATAGCATTTCGGCTAAGTATTCTTTGGCAAAGCGATCGTGAATAAATCGCGTCATGGCATCAATATCTTTAGTTTTTACTCTTGGAGTTTACCATATTCTTTATGCAATCTTAAGGTAAGTAGTCGATGCTCTAGCCGTCCCCTAAGCGCTAAAGCGCAACTACGTACCTAAAATTGGGATAGTTTTGATCTAAAATTATAGTATAATCAAAGTTATTACACGGTCAGAGTGCGACAAATGCTAAACAAAATTTGGCAATATATCAAGCGATTATTTCAACAACTACTGATTATTTTTCCCCTATTTCCCCAGGAGAATAGCGGCCGTCGCACTCCTGTAGCGCCACCGCGTCTCACCCGGACTGATGCAGAATATGAAGCGATTTTTATGCAACTATTAGAAGAGGTATATCGAGGCACTAGCAGCGGGAATGTGGCGGGGTTTTTGATGGTGAAAGGTGTGAAAGAGACGGAGTTAGCGGCTTGGTTGCGGCAGTTTGGTGAGAGGTTATTAGCAATTGATAACCCATCTATTACATCGCATCAGGAATTGGCGCGGCGGTTGATGTTGCTGAGTGAAATTCGCGGTGGGGAATTGGGAGGAGTTGCAGGGGAATTTGGCAAGAAGATTTTAGCTAAGTTTCCGCTGCCAATTGTTGAGGAAGATTGGCGGGGGAAGGTGATTGAGGCGGTGTTTGTTGGGGATGGTTTGAGGGGAGAAGTTAACCGCAAAGGCGCAGAGGACGCAGAGGGAAATTAAGATGGTTAATCGAGATGCTGAGGAGTGGTTTAGTCTGGGATATGTGCAATATGAAAGGGGGGATTTTGAAGGTGCGATCGCCTTTTACAAGAAAGCTATTGGCATCCAACCTGACTTCTACCAAGTTTGGTATAACTGGGGTGAGGCGCTGTATGAATTAGGGCAATTTAAAGAAGCGATCGCTGCTTACGACAAAGGGATTGAATTTAAACCAGACTTGTACCAAGCTTGGTATAGCCGAGGTAATGTGCTCTATCGCTTACGGCGATTGGGAGAAGCGATCGCTTCTTTTGACAAAGCTTTAGCCATTCAACCAAACTACCACGAAGCTTGGTATAACCGGGGCGTTGCACTAGGAAAATTAAGAGATTTTGAAGGCGCGATCGCATCTTTTGACAAAGCTTTAGCCATTCAACCAGACTACCACGAAGCTTGGTATAACCGGGGCGTGGCACTGGGAAAATTAGGGCGATTTGAAGGCGCGATCGCTTCTTACGACAAAGCTTTAGTTATTAAACCAGACTACCACGAAGCTTGGTATAACCGGGGCATGGCACTGGGAAAATTAGGGCAATTTGAAGGCGCGATCGCTTCCTACGACAAAGCGATTGAATTCAAACTCGATAAGCACGAAGCTTGGAATAATCGGGGGATTGCGCTGAAAAATTTAGGGCGATTTGAAGACGCGATCGCCTCTTACGATCGAGCGATTGAATTGAAAATCGACAAGCACGAAGCTTGGATAAATAGGGGGATTGCGCTGAAAAGCTTAGAGCGATTTGAGGACGCGATCGCCTCTTTTGACAAAGCCTTAGCCGTTAAACCAGATTACCACGAAGCTTGGCATAACCGGGGCGTTGCACTGAGAAAGTTAGGAGACTTAGAAGGCGCGATCGCGTCTTTTGACAAAGCCTTAGCTATTAAACCGGATTATCAGGAAGCTTGGCATAACCGGAGTATGACAATTAGTGAATTATCTGAGCGATAAAACACTTATTTTTCGAGTAAAATCTCGGAGGAGGATTGGCGGGGGAAGGTGATTGAGGCGGTGTTTGTTGGGGATGGTTTCGGAGGAAATATTAATCCTAAAGTTGTAGAAGGCGTAGAGGGAATTTAAGATGCTTAATCAAGATGCTAAGACTTGGCTTGATAGGGGAAATGAGCAGTATGAGAGAGGGGATTTTGAAGGTGCGATCGCATCCTACGACAAAGGCATTGAATTCAAACCTGACAACCACGATGCTTGGTATAACCGGGGTATGGCACTGTTTGACTTAGGGCGATATGAAGAAGCGATCGCCTCATTAGACAAAGCTATTGAATTCAAACCTGACGACTACGCAGCTTGGATTAACCGGGGTTTAGCGCTGTTTGACTTAGGGCGATATGAAGAAGCGATTGCCTCATTAGACAAAGCTATTGAATTCAAACCTGACTTCCACGAAGCTTGGAATAATCGGGGGATTGCGCTGAAAAATTTAGGGCGATTTGAAGAC